>NZ_NFJD01000001.1:0-300000 GCF_002159705.1 Elusimicrobium sp. An273 | reverse complement strand
GACCGGAATTGGCCGCGGCTAGTGATGAAAAAACTTCAAAATTATTTTTATTACCGGGATCTAAACGGCTGGAGCCGGTAATCTGGTACCAGGCCTAAATAAAAATAGGCCCAATGGCCCTGGTGCCGCAACAAACACACATTTATAATAAAGATAAGAGATTAAAACAAATGGAGAGCATATGAACCCTGTATCTGGAAAATGGTTGGTTGGATTGATGGCTGTGGCGCTGGCTTCTTCGGCTTATGCGCAGACCGGCAAACAAATTATTAAGTCCGGCTCCCGCGCGCTGAGTTCCAACGCGGCAGAAATGTCTATTTTAAAAACGATGGATAACTGGTATGGCATTGGGGCGGCGTTGAAAAAATCGCCGGCGGCCGCTTCTATAGAACGGGCGGTAAAACAGCAGCTCCCTGTCAAAGAAACGCGCGAACACGCTTTTCGCAACAGCGGTTTTTTTGATCCGATTATGGCCACTCCGATCCGCGAATTACAAATCAATTTAATTCATCCCACCACCGAGCAGGTGCAGCAGGCGGTAAATGAATACCGCAGCTTGATGCGCGATTTGGCGCCTGTGCGCAAAGAAGTAAACGCCAAATTGCTCTACCAAAGCCTTCCCAACGACAAATGGGTATCTTTCCCTCCGCAGGAACGGCGTCGGCTGATTTCGGAATTAGCCGCCTTGGAGGGCCGTGTGGAAAAACTGCGCCGGGTGGTGTTTTCCAATGATGCCGCTTTGGAAAAAGTAGGCAAATGGATAGATGAAGCCTTGAAACAAATCAACCCCTATTACGTACCTGCCCAGCGCACGAGCGCCCGGACGGATTCGCGCAGTTTTAACCGGGAAGAGTTCTTTTTGAAATATCCCGATGTTTCCAAAGTGCCGCAGGGCGTTACGGCCCCCAAAAGAGAGCTGCCGGCCAACATCCGCGTAGCGGTTTTGAATGACCAGACCGACGTGTTGGATATGTACCGCATCTGGAACGCGCAAAAACGCTTAGGGGAAGGCTGGAGCGTGACTACGTATAAAGATACGCGGGATTTGATTAATGCCATCCAGTCCGGAAACGTCTACGATTTAATCATTACGGATTTAACCGTTCCCGGCGGCGGCGGATATTATCTGGTGGACGAAGTGCGCAGCATGGGGCTGAATATGCCCATTATCGGCTGCAGCATGTACACGATTGATAAATTAAATGCCGAAAAAATGTTTGAGCAGGGCTTTGACGGATATATCTATGGCGACGATATGTTTGAAGAAATTGCCGGTTCCGTCAGCTGGGTAGGATATATCAAAAATTATTACTACTATAAAGCGCTGCACGGCTGGTCTCGCTGAGAAATAACGCCCTTTTTACTCGCAGCCTACAAGCCGGTTCCTCCTCCCAAAAGAAGGAACCGGCTTTTGTATCAAAAAGGCCGTTTTTTCTGTTTGACACGATAATCGGATGAAGTTATAATAGGGGAAGAAGTCCCTGGCTTGCAGTATTTCAAATTACACAAGTTATCTGCCGTACCGGTGTGCATTCCTTGCACGCCGAGTGTTTCATTACCGCCTCAAAAGGAGAAAGTATGACAGACAAGTTTGCTCCCGCCGCAAAGATTCTTAAAGACCATAATTACGACAGTTCCAAATTAATTCCCATCCTTCAAAAAGTGCAGGACGAATATAAATATCTCCCCGAAGATATCATGCGCTTTATCGCCAACGAGCTGGACATTTCCCCGGCCAAAGTATTTGGCGTAGCCACGTTTTTTGCGCACTTTGCCATTACGCCCAAAGGCAAGCATATCATTAAAGTATGCAACGGCACGGCCTGCCACGTAAAAGGTTCTTCTTTTGTAATCAATACGGTAAAAGATAAACTCAAACTCAAAGACGGGCAAGACACCACCGAGGATATGATGTTTACCTTGGAATGCGTTTCGTGCCTGGGGGCGTGCGGGCTGGCGCCTGTAATGGTAATGGATGACGTGGTGCACGGCCAGATTACCCCGGCCAAAGCCGTAGAAATTATTGATGAAGTGATCGCCTCGGAGGCCAAAAATGCCGACTAAGAACATTGAAAAAATTGCCAAAGACTATAAAGACGCTTACAAAAAAATTACCGGCCGCGTAGTGATCTGCGGCGGCACGGGCTGCATTGCCGGCGGGTCGCTGAAAGTGTACGAGGCGTTCCAAAAAGAAATGGAAAAACGCAAAATCGGTTTTTGCCTGCAAATTACCAAAGACTGCCACGAAAACTATTTAAGCCTTTCCGGCTGCCGCGGTTTTTGCGCCATGGGGCCGCTGGTAAGCGTGGGGGATATTTTCTACACGAAAGTAAAACCCGAAGACGTGGCCGAGATTGTGGAAAAAACGTTGATCAAAGGAGAAGTGATTGACCGCCTGCTCTACCACAATCCCGCCAACAACCAGAAAGCCAAAACGGTGGACGAAATTCCTTTTTACGCCAAGCAGGAACGCATCCTGTTGCACGACTGCGGGCGCATCAACCCCGAAGACATCAACGAATATATCGCCCACGGCGGCTACGCCCAGGCCAAGCGCGCCTATACGGAAATGACGGACGAAGAAGTCTGCAAAGAAATCATCACTTCCGGTTTGCGCGGCCGCGGCGGGGGCGGTTTCCCGACGGGTAAAAAATGGGATTTAACCCGCGTGGAACCCGGCCCGAAAAAATACGTCATCTGCAACGCCGACGAAGGCGACCCGGGCGCTTTTATGGACAGAAGCGTCATGGAAGGCAACCCCAACGCCGTGCTGGAAGGCATGATGATTGCCGCGCGCGGCATCGGGGCCGATGAAGGATACATTTATGTGCGTATGGAATATCCGCTGGCCATTCAGCGGGTGCGCACCGCCATTAAACAAGCCGAAGAATTAGGCATTTTGGGCGAAAACATCTTTGGTTCGGGCAAGAATTTTAAAATCAACGTGATGGAAGGCGCAGGCGCGTTTGTGTGCGGCGAAGAAACGGCCCTGATTGCCTCCGTAGAAGGCAAACGCGGCATGCCCAAAATCAAACCGCCTTACCCCAGCCAAAGCGGTCTGTTTGGCAAGCCCACGGTCATTAATAACGTGGAAACCTTGGCCACCGTTCCCAAGATTATGGAAATGGGCGCGGAAGAATTCCGCAAAATCGGCACGCTGGGCAGCCCGGGCACCAAAACATTTGCCGTTACCGGGCATATTGCCAACACCGGCCTAGTGGAAGTGCCCATGGGCACCACGCTTCGCCAAGTAATTGACGATGTGGCCGGCGGCACCACCAATGACGACGGAACCGTCAACAAAGCGGCGTTTAAAGCGGCGCAAATCGGCGGCCCTTCGGGCGGATGTCTGACGCGTGAACACTTGGATTTGCCGCTTGATTTTGATTCACTCAAATCCGCAGGCGCCATGGTGGGTTCCGGCGGGTTGGTGGTGATGAACAACAAAACCTGCATGGTAAACGTAGCGCGCTTTTTCTTAGAGTTTACGCAGCGCGAATCGTGCGGCAAATGCGTGCCGTGCCGCGAAGGTACGGAACAAATGCTTACGATGTTAAACGACATCGTAGAAGGTCGCGCCACGCTTAAGACGCTGGAAAACTTGGAAGATTTGGCCAAGGCCGTTCAAAAAGCCTCGCTGTGCGCCCTGGGCAAAACCGCTCCCAACCCGGTCTTGTCTACCCTCAAGCACTTCCGGGAAGAATACCTGGCCCACGTGGTGGACAAATGCTGCCCGGCCGGCGTGTGCAAAGCGCTTGCCCGGTTTGAAATCGTGGCCAGCAAATGCAAAGGCTGCGGAATGTGCAAACGCGCCTGCCCCGTTTCCGCCATCAGCGGCGAAGTGGGCAAACCGCATCATATTGACCCCAAAAAATGTATTAAATGCGGCGGCTGCAAGAGCACCTGTAAATTTGGTGCCGTGGTAACGGGAGCGTAATTATGGAAAAAGAACAATTTGTAACCATTGAAGGAAAAAGAGTACCGATTGAAGGCGAGAAAAACCTGTTGGAACTGATCCGCAAGGCGCATTTCAACATTATGACGTTCTGCTACCACCCGGAGTTGGCGGCCTACGGCGCTTGCCGGCTGTGCCTGGTGGAAGTGGAAGGAATGGGCATTGTGGCTTCGTGCACCGTCAAACCCCGCGACGGGATGAAGGTGCGCGTCAACAGCGACGAAATCCGCCACTTGCGCCGCATTAACCTGGAGTTGCTGCTGTCCTCCGGCAACCACGACTGCACCCTGTGCAGCAAATCCAACAACTGCAAACTGCAGAAGCTGGCCAAGGATATGGACGTAACGGAAATCCGTTTTAAATCCAAAAAGTTGGACAGCCATAAAGATGCCACCTCCCCGGCGTTGGTGCGCGACCACAGCAAATGCATTTTGTGCGGCAACTGCGTGCGCATCTGCAACGAAGTGCAAGGGATCGGCGCCATTGATTTTGCGTTCCGCGGCTTCCGCTCCAAAATCGCTACGGCGTTTAACAAAGAACTCGGCCAAAGCCACGAATGCGTGTCCTGCGGGCAGTGCGCCCGCGTCTGCCCGACGGGCGCTTTAATGCCGAATTCGTCGGAAATTGAACACGTCTTTGAAGCCATCAACAACCCCAAAAAGAAGGTCGCCGTGCACATCGCTCCGGCGGTGCGCGTGGGGCTGGGAGAGATGTTTGGCCTGCCGCAAGGGCAGAATGTGGACGGCAAAATCGCCGCCGCGCTTCGCATGCTGGGGTTTGATTACGTGTACGACACCGCTTTTGCCGCGGATTTGACGATTGTGGAAGAAGCCACCGAATTTTTGGAACGCTTTAAAAAAGGCACCAATTTGCCGCAGTTCACCAGCTGCTGCCCGGCGTGGATTAACTATGTGGAAAAATTCGCTCCGGAATTTATTCCCAACCTGTCCACCGCGCGTTCCCCCATGCAGATGATGGGGCCCATTTTAAAAGCCGACTACGAAGACAAAGGCGGCAAGCGCGAAGACTTGGTGGTGGTGGCGGTGATGCCGTGCTCGGCCAAAAAGACCGAAGCCAAACGCGACGAGTTCTATGTAAACGACAATCCGGATACGGACTATGTGGTTACCACCGTAGGCTTGGCGCGGATGATTAAAGAGGCCGGCATTGATTTTGTAAACCTGGAAAACGAATGGTTTGATATGCCGTTTGGCACCAAGACGGGCGCTGGCGTGATTTTCGGCGCGTCCGGCGGCGTGATGGAAGCGGCCTTGCGTTATGCACTGGCGGAATTAGACCCGGCCAACGCACGCAGCGTTAAATTTTCCAGCCTGCGCGAAGGAAAGGTGTTTAAAGAAAAAACGGTGGAAGTGGGCGACATCAAAATCCGCACCGCCGTGGTCAGCGGGCTGAAAAACGCGCGCAAACTGTTGGACGATATCAAAGCCGGCAAAGACCATTATGACTTTATTGAAGTCATGTCCTGCCAAGGCGGTTGTGTGGCGGGTGCGGGGCAGCCCCAGTTTGACGGTTGGGCGCCGCGCCAGAAACGCGCCGAAGGGCTGTATCAGGAAGATACGGAACTGGCCTATAAATCGCAGGATAACAGCGGAGTGCAGGCGTTGTATGGCCGCATTTTGGATAAAGTGGGCGGCCCGCTGGCGCACAAACTGCTGCATACGCACTATTTTGACCGGAAAGACCGCACCGGCCAGAAACGATAAGCAAAAACATAGACAGAAAACGGGACGGCGAGAACCGTCCCGTTTTTTATGGAAAGTGGGAAAGACGGCGGAAGAGGAAGTAAGATACAATATTATATATGCTTAACTGGAAAGGCTTTTTATATGCGGTCATTACGTCCGCCACGTTTGGACTCATTCCCCTTTTTACCTTGCCCCTTTTGCGGGAGGGGATGAATATCCCGTCCATTCTTTTTTACCGCTTTTTTATTGCGGTGCTGATGTTGGGGCTGTTGGCTTTTTTTACGCGGCGTTCCCTGCGGGTAACCAAAAACGAGCTGGGGGTGCTGGCGGGGCTGAGTTTGCTGTATATCGGATCGGCCGTGTTTTTGTTTTGGTCGTACCACTATTTGGCCAGCGGCATCGCCACAACGATGATGTTTTTGTACCCGGTGTTTGTGGCGCTGATTATGATTTATGTGTTTAAGGAAAAAAACTCGTTCTGGACGATGCTCGCCATCGGGCTTGCGGTAGCGGGGGTGGCGTTATTGTCTTGGAACGGAAAAGCCGGCGGCGTGAGTTTTAGGGGGATTTTGCTGGCGGTGCTTTCGGGCTTTTCGTACGGGATTTATATTATTGCCGTCAATAAATCTTCCGTGCGGAATATGTCTTCTGATAAACTGACGTTTTACGTTTTTTTGTTTACGGCGCTTTTTTTGCTGGCGGGGGCGGGGAGTATGGGCTGGCTGCAGCCGGCGCCGGGCTGGAAGAGCGATTTAAATTTAACGTTTTTAGCCTTGATTCCCACGGTCGTTTCCAACCTGACGCTGGTGCTGGCAATCAAAGAAATCGGATCTACGTTTTGTTCCGTCTTGGGGGCGATGGAGCCGGTCACCGCAATGACGGTGGGCGTGTGGGTATTTGGCGAGCCGTTTACGCGCTCTACGGCGTGGGGGGTGGCGCTGATTATTTTGGCCGTTACGCTGGTGGTGCTGGCGCCGGCGCTTGAAAAAGGGTACCGCACGGGGAAATTTTTGTACATTACCAAAGTGAAAGGGATTCATCCCAATATCGTGCCGTATCACTGAAAGGTTTTTGCTACAATATAAAAAATCTTAGATAAGGAGAAACTATGTTTGTTGAACAACGCGGTTCCATTCACACGATTGTCTTGATTTTGGTAGTCATTGTCGGTTTCGGCCTGGCTTTAGGATGGCCGCAGTATAAGAAACATCAAACGCTTGCCAAAGCCCAGCGCGCGCTGGAGTTGGGCAAAGCATTGGCTTTTGCGGAGGCCACTTACAAAACCCAGCACGGCGCCTATACGCCCGATTTTGCCCGGTTGGATTTTGAACTCCCCTGCCCTGTGCAGCGGGAAGACGGCAAAATAGAAATGGTGTGCTCGGACTATGTATACCGCCTGGAAGAAGGCAATATCCTGCGGGTACAGCACAAAGGGCTTCCAAAGTGGTTTGATTTGGATTTGGAAAAAGGCTCGGTGGATTGTTCGCATGAGGAAGGTTCTATTGCGGGCAGCCATATTTGCGAACGGGTGGATTTAAGCGCCCCCTTTTAAAAAGGAGTTCTTATGAAAAAATACTTTATTGCGCTGTTGGCGATGCCCTTGCTGTTTGCGTGCGCGCCCAGCGTCAAACGCGTAGAAACCAATTTGGTAAAAGACGTTTCCGGCGGTTGGAACGATACCGATGCGCAAATGGTGGCGCAGGAAATGATTACCGACTGCCTGCAAGGCGGCTGGTATAACCGCTTTTTAACCCGCAACGGCAAAGAACCGACGGTAATCGTCGGCACCGTTACCAACAACACCATGGAGCACATCAATACGGGTGTGTTTATTGAATCCATGCAGCGGGCGCTGATTAATTCGGCCAAGGTGGATTTTGTGGCCTCGGCGGATGAACGGGGCGAAATCCGCACCGAGCGGCTGGAGCAGGATGAATTCGCTTCCGAAGCCACGCGCAAGGCGTTTGGGCAGGAAATCGGCGCCGATTATATGTTAAGCGGCGTGCTGAACTCGGTGGTGGATCAATCCGGCAGCAAAGCGGTGGTGTTCTACCAGGTCAATCTGAAACTCATTGATATTGAGACGAACCAAATTGTCTGGAACGGACAAAAACAAATTAAAAAGTACGTTAAACGCAGTAAAGTAACTTGGTAGGTTTTTATGAAGGCGCGCATATGCTTGTTGGGGCTGGCGTTGGTTTGCTCCGCGTGTGCGGCGCCTTCTTTGCGTTATAAGACGGAAATCAACCGCCTGACCGCCGCAGGCAAATTTGAGCAGGCGGCCGCGCGCGTACAGGAAAAGAAAGACAAGCTCTACAGCCGCCGGGACGGCGTACTTTTTTATTTAGACAGCGCCACCCTCCTGCACGACGCCCAAGACCCCTCCGCCAGCGACGAATTGTTTGCCCAAGCCCAGCAGGAAATAGACGCCCGCTACGCCACCAGCGTTTCGGGAACGGTGGGCAGTTTGTTGATTAACGACCTGACCGCCCCCTATTACACCCCCGCCTACGAACAAGCCCTTACCTACTATTACCGCGCCCAGAATTTTTTGCAGCAAGGCGATATTTCTTCCGCCGCGGTGGAAGCCCGAAAAGCGGTTTTCTTTTTAGATCACCTGCGCGCCGATAAGAAAAAAGGCTATAACGACGATCCTTTTGTGCAGTATTTTGCAAGCCTGGTGTTTGAGTCCGTCGGCCAGCGGTCAGATGCCCGCATCGCGCGCCAGAATGCGCTTAACGCGTACCAGCGGCTGGGAAAGCAATTGCATCTGGAAGCGCCCGATTTTTCCGTTCCCGCCAATGCCGGTGAGTTATGCGAAGTGCTGGTGTTTCATTACAACGGACGTATGCCGCTTAAGCGGACACAAACGTTGCAAGTGGCGTGGAGCGACGCGCTGGCCCTGGCGTCTAGCCCGGGGGAAACCCAGCAGGGGGTTTCCCCGCAGGTGCAAAATGCCATTGCCGCCGGCTGGATGGGCTCGGCGGTTACGCTGTCGTATCCGGAGTGGGTGGAACAGCCCGGCCGGGTGGCGTTTTCGGCGGTGCAAGCGGGGCAGGTGCAATATCCTACCCAAAAAGTGGCCGATTTTGCCGCCGCCGCCAAGTTGGATTTAGAAGAAAAAATGCCGGGCATTCTGTTTCGCACGGCCACGCGCGCCGTTACCAAGCGGGTGGCGGCCGTGCAGGCCCGCCACGCCGCCCAGGATGATACGTGGGGCACGCTGGCGGAAATGTTTGTAAGCGCGCTGGGGGCCGCCTCCGAAACGGCCGACACGCGCCAGTGGTTTACACTGCCGGCCGAAGTGCGCTTGGCGCGGCTGTTTTTGCAGCCGGGAAAACAGGATATTACCCTGTTGTTTCGCGACGGATATGGTAATATAATAGGAGAATATACTTTTAAAGACGTGGAGCTGACGCGCGGGGGCAGGGTGTTTTTGCACTACCGCACTTCTTATTGAGAGGAACTATGAAAAAAATCGTTTTATGCGCGATGGCGCTTTTGCTGGCGGCGTGCGCGGGGATGAATAAAAACACGGTCAATTACCAAATGGGCGGTTATGATTCGGTCAAGTATTATGTGGTGGCCGGGGAAGGAATGTCTAAAGAAGAAGCCGCTCAAAACGCGCTGGAAAATATGCGCCGCGAAATGGTGCAAAACGCGCCGGCGGCCGCCAACCAGGGCGTGGTAACCGATTTAATGGCCAATGCCGAGGTGGAAAAAGTTTGGCGGGATAAAGATTTTGACGGGAAGCATTTTTATGCGCTGGCGGTATTGTCCCGCAGCAACGCCCATAAAGTGCTGGCCCCGCTGTTGGATCAGGAAGATGCCAAGCTGGAAGGACTGGCCAAACAATTTGCCGCTCCGGCTTCGGCGTTGGCGGATTTAAAAATAGCTTTTAAAATGCAGCCGGTGGTGGCCCGCCGCGCGGCGTTGGACGAAATGTACCAATTTTTAAACGCTTCGCGCGAAAGCTACCAGCCCGAAGTGTTTGCCCCGTATAAGGCCGCCTTGCAGGAAAAAATGGCCGCGGTATTGGTGGGGGTGGACGTAACGGGCGTGCAAAGCGAGGTGCTGGTAACGTATGTGGTGGACGCTTTAAACCGCATGGGGCTGGGCGTGGTGGACGCGTCCGACCCGGATAAAGTGTTGCTGGTGCAGATTGCAACGGATGTGGATGCGTATGATTCGCAAAAAGTGGAAGGATTGGTGTGGTGCTCCAGCGGGGCGTCCGTCAGCTTGGTAGACGTAGAGCGGGGCGTTACCTTTTCCCGCTTTAACGTACACGAACGGGCGGGCACTTCCCGGGCGGAAGATTCGCTGCGAAAAAGCATGCAAAGCGTGGGGGAACAGGCCTCGGCCCAGATTTCCAGCCGCTTAAAAGCGTATTTGAATATCAACTAGGAGAAAGAATATGAAAAAAATGATGATTTTAGCTTTATTGGCAGCCCCTTTGCTGCTAAGCGCACAGGAAGCCGCGCAGCCCGCGGCGGCCGCACAGGACGCCAAGCCGTCCGTGCAGGACATTGCCGAGCGCAATAAAATGCTCTATTCGCTGGGCTTCTTGCTGGGGGATAATTTAAAACGCCAGTTAATCTTGGACAACGAAGACGATTACAAAGCCCTTTCCCAAGGCATGCGCGACAGCTTGCTGAACAAAAAATCCCAAACGGATTTAGACCAGTATAAGCCGGCTATCATTCAAAAATATCAAGATGACGCGCAAATTATTTCCGCCAAGCGCGAAGCCGCCCAGCAGGAATACTTGGAAAATTTTAAAAAAGAAAAAGGGGTAAAAGAGCTGGATAACGGCACCCTCATCAAACTGAGCCGCGCGGGCAAAGGCAAAACGCCCAAGGCGGACGCGACCGTAAAAGTGCACTATACTGGCACGTTAATTGACGGCACCAAGTTTGACAGTTCGCGCGACCGCGACGAAGCGTTTGAAACCAAACTGACCGATGTTATCCCGTGCTGGACAAAAGCCCTTCAGCAAATGAAGCCCGGTTCCCGCGCCAAAGTGGTCTGCCCCGCCGATACCGCCTACGGCAATCGCCCGGTGGGCCAAATTCCGCCCAATTCCGTGTTGGTGTTTGATATTGAAATGCTTTCGCAAGGAAAATAATGTCTAAAACCAGTTATTGCCTGATAGCCATTATGCTCGCCGCGCTCCTCTATATGGGCGCGGTGCGCGGCTATCAGTTCTATGAACGCAGGGCGGCCGAAAAAGCGGCGCAGGATGCCGTCAGCGGCAATGCGTTTACTTTCCAAAATGTGCCGGTTTCCTTGGCGGCGCCGCGGCCGGAGCCGGTTTCGCGTCCCGTCGCGTTTGACCCGGCCCAAACGGCCATTTTTTTGGAATCGGCTCCCCTGTCGTTTGATTTGCAGCAACAGCAGGCCCAGGAAACCATTGAATCCATTTTAATGGATTATGCGCAAGACCCCAATATACAAAAATTTAATCAGGAATTAGCGGACGCCACCGAGGGAGAGGCCGATAATCTGGCGGATTTAAGCGGCGAGAAAATGCTTAAAATTCTGCAGGAAAATCCCCAAGTGGGCAAGGTGGTGCAAGAAAGTATGCAAAACCCGGAATTTGCCAAAACCATTGAGCAAATTTTCACAAATCCGCAATTTATAGAAAGCGTAAAGCAACTGCAGGGAAATATGTCTGCCGCGCCGCAGCCAAAAAAAGCTGAATAAAAAGGGAAAATATTGTATCCTATAAAATATCAGGAGGTTCCCCGTGCTTAAAATTTTTATCAAAGCTGCCATTTTAGTTTTTATTATTTTAAGTATTTACTTTATTGTGAACCCTTCCGCCTGTTCCAATTTGATGATGGGCCGGGTAACAAACAGTATGGATGAAACCCCTGTGGTAAACAGCCAGCCGGCCGATCACAGCGAGATGTTTGTCCCCTCGGGGGATCAGCCCCTTGCCGCGCCGCAGGAAGGCGTTTTTGACACCAATACGATGAATGAGCCGGAAATTCCGACCTATTCCCAAGAGGATATTGACTACGCCGTAGCCAGCCGGTATGTGGAACTGGAAAACGAATACGCCAAAAAAGGCGCTTTAGGGAAAGATACGGCCAAAGAAATTTCCTATATCGTAATGGATGACTTTGAACTGACGCAGCAGGAATGGGAATCTTTCCTGCAGCGGGCTACCGAGAGCAACCTGTTTAATAAAATCCGCAGTGAGCAGCTGCCGGTGGCACAGTAAGTTCTTTGGAATATAAAAAAACCGCCCCGTTTTCGGGGCGGTTTTTTTGTCGGATAAACAGTTAATGCGGCAGGCGTCCCGCCAGGAACTCCGCCACCGGGCGGGTGTGTTTGATTTTGCTTAACACAATTTTAATGGAGGCCGTAATCGGTACGGACAGGAAAGCCCCCGGCACGCCCCAAACAAGCGTCCAGAAAATAAGCCCGCCCACTACAACCGCCGGATGCAAATCCATTCCTTCGCCCAAGAAACGGGGCTCCAGCAGGTTTCCGATGGTAAATTCGGTCGCGGTCAGCAGGCCGATCACCACGAAAAATTGCGGCCCCAAACCGTATTGCAAAAATAGTACCGGGGCCGGCAACAGCACGGCGATGATGGAGCCCACGCTGGGAATAAAATTAAGCAGGAAAACAAACAAGGCAAACAACGCCGCCAATTTTACCTGAAAGCCGAATAAAATACCCGCCGCAATCAGCCCCGTGGCCAGGGAGGCAATCAGCTTGACGGACAGATATACGGACACATTGGCCAGCATCTCTTTGATAGCCGGGTTGGTAATGGGCGGCGTTTTTTTGCTTCCAAAGAGGAAGAACGTCATAAACAACACCACCAGGGTCGCGTCCGAAACGATGTTAAACACCTTGCCGCCAAAATTTTTCAGCCAGTTGAAAAGCGGCAGTTCCCGCAGGTAATTTTCAATAAATTTCTGGTCAAAGGTAATGCCGTGCTGCTGCAAGCGGGTGGCAATATCGTTAATCGTGTCAATCAAATTCTGCCGGTATACTTCGGCCCCTTTTAAGAAGGTGCCCACCGAGTTGGCCGTAAACCAAATCACCCCTACAAACAACGCCACGCACAGCAAGATAGACACCGTCATCGCCAGCCAAGACGGGAAGGAAAACTTGTGTTTCATATACAGCGTCATTTGCGCTAAAATCGTATAGAGCAAAATGGAAATCACCAGCGGAATCATCAGTGATTTGGTATATACCAAAAAAGCCGTTACAATGCCCGCGGCGATAATCGTCAGGCAGATGGTGCTGGCTTTGAGGTAATAGAAAGTCGGCTTATCCGAAAACATGAGGCCCCCTGTTTCGTTCTGTTTTTTTGGCTATTTCGCGGGCTAGAAACAAAATTTTGCCGGTCAGGCTGGCCGCGTCGTTTTGGTACGACGTCAGCAGCCATACGTTTAGCTTGGCCGCGGTAAATCCGTTGTAGTTTTTGCAGAAAGCATCGTACGCGGTGGTGAACTCGTCGCACGCGCGGGAAAGCGTTTTGGCCCGGCTGTTTAGCCCTTTGGCCGCCAGTGCCAGGTCGCCCGACCAGTCGGCATCTTTATACGTGCGGACTTGGGCGCGGCTTTGCGTCCAGAGCGGTTCATCCTGGTCCAGTTCTTGGCGCAAGGACAGGCAGTATTGGTTAAACTGCCCGGCAAAGTCTTCATCCCGCACGGCAATGTCTTTGTGCAATTGCTGGAGAATTTGTTCCAGCCGGCGGTTGAAGTCGCGCAAATTTTGCGCGGCGGCGGTTAAATCTGCCCGGAATTTATCGCACCGGGCGGAAATTTGTTCTAGGAGTGTTTCGCAATTCATAAGACAGGAAAATTAATGGTAAAAATGGAGCCCAGCCCCCGATCGGATACCACGCTGATGGAACCGTCGTGCAAGTCCAAAATCCGTTTGACCATAGGCAGGCCCAGCCCCCAGCCGCTGATTTGGCCGGTAAAGTAGTCGTCCACCTGGTAAAACGGTTCAAAAATGCGGTTGACGTCCTGCGGACGGATGCCGGCGCCGTAGTCGCGCACGGAAATGGAAATCGTGTCGCCGTGGTTGGCGCATTGTACTTTGATGATTTTTTCCATTTTATTGTTAAATTTAATCGCATTGGCCAGCAGTTCGCGGATGCACAGGCGCAGCATTTCTTCGTTGGCGGTTACGCTTAAATGTTCGGGGCAGTCAATTTCCACAAAGGTGCCGCGTTTGACGGACGTGTCATCCGTCACCGGTGCCGGCGCGGGCGTTTCTTCTTCTTGTGCGATGGCTTTGGCGGCGCAGTCTTTGATTAAATTTTTTAAGTAAACCGTCTGTTTTTCAATGCCTTCGGTTTGGGCGGCGGTTACTTTGTTAAACGCCATCAGCTTGTCCACCAACAGCGACATCCGCCCCCCTTGCTTATTAATTTCTTCCAACGCTTTGGAGGTAAAAGGCGAAAATTTTTCTTTTTTGGCCTGCGACAAAATCGCTTCCGAATAGCCGTTGATAATGGACAGCGGCGTTTTGAGCTTATGGGAAATTAAAGACAAAGCTCGCGAAGTAACGGTAATGTCATTGGGTTCATTCATAAACGGCTCCTAGAAGGACATAATCATCCGGGCGTATAAGATATCGCGTTTGTTGTCGTTATGGATGGTTCTCACATGGTTATAAGCAATATCGGCGCTGATGTTGCGGGTTGCCGCAAACGAGTTGCCCACGATAAACGAGTGTTCCGGATCGGCGGTATAGTATTCGCCGTAGCGGTACCCTACATACAGAGTGGCGGCATTATCCGGCCACATGCGGGTAATGCGGGCGCCCAAGGTATATTTGGCCAAATCGTGCGTTACGTCAAACGTTTGCGTAAAAGCCAAATCCTGCTGGTTTAAAATGCTGCGCAGCCCGGTTACGCCGGTAATGCCGTCCGGGTATTGGAACACGTTGGCGGCCGCTTCAAAACCAAACATCCGGAAAAAGTTTTTGTGCAGCTGCAGCGTATAGACCATCTGGGCATAATCGGTATTGGAAAATTCGCCCCCTTCGCGGAATACAGTTCCTTGCTGGTTGGCGTAGGAAACACCCAACACGGCGTGCGTGTAGAGGTCGTTTACCTGGTCATCTTCCAAGGCGATAATCATCCGGGCCGTTACGCCGTAGGCGGAGGCGTCCTGATAATCGGGGTTATCGCTTTTGTTTTTAAAATAGTAGAAAGGCGTAATGTTAAATTGCAGCAAGTCAAAATCCAGATGAATCGGCACACCGACGGAATAAATAGGGTCTTCAAACGCGCGTTCGTGTATGGTTTGGGCTTCTATGCCGGTAAGCAAATTAAGCGTAGGAGCCATGGTGGCGGCCACGCGCACTTGGTCAAAGTGGGAGGCGCCGATATAAGCTGCCGCCACATCTACCGTACGGGCCGGCAAGGCGGCGGGGAAAGCCAGTAACATAAAAAACAGGATAAACTTTTTCATATCTTTCATTTAACAAAATTTAAAGCGGTTGCGGTATGTTTTTTAGCTATACAAGGTTTCTTTTGTTAGGGGGGATATTTTGCTAGAATAAAAAAGATGAAGAAAATCTTACTTTTTTCCTTATTGTGCACACTAGGCGCTTCCGTGCAGGCGGCGCAGATTATCCGCGGGCCTTATATTGAGGATCCGACCCAGACCACGATGATTTTGCGGTTCCAAACGGACGAAACAACCCCCGCTTGGCTGGAATACGGCCCCGCTCCGCGCTGTAACCAAATCATGACGCTCACGCCCGCCGGCACCCAGCACAAAGCCATTCTGTACGGTTTGGTGCCCAACCAGGATTTCTGCTACCGCATTTATGTAAACAATGCCGCCGGCGACGGCGTGCAGGAACCCGTCAGCGGCAGTTTCCGCACGCTTTATTCGGCGGAGCGCAAGGTAGTCAATTTTTTAGTCTTGGGCGCCACGGGGGCGGATATGCCCTTGCCGCTGCCGGACGGCACCCCGGTAGTGGACGAAGCCGCCCAGGCGCGCAGCCAGCTGGCGGCGCTGATGGAGCAGGAGGAAAGCGATTTTCTGATTCACACGGGCAATATTACCCACAGCGGGCTCAATGAGGATGCCGACCGGGAATTTTTTGAACCGTTTAAAAACGTCTTGGCCAAAAATCCGCTGTTTGTCGCCTTGGGCCCCAACGAATACGGGCCGGATCGGGAAAACCGCGAAAGCAAATCGTTTTTGCGTACCAATTATTCGCGCTATCACGATATGTCGTGGAGCAACGCCACCCCCAAGTATTATTCGTTTGATACGGCCAATGCGCGTTTTATCTTTTTGGATACCAACGTAGCCGAAGGCGCGGTTTGGGGGCCGGAAATCGGCGAGGATTCGGCGCAGGTAAAATGGCTGAAGAGTATGCTGAGCGGGGCTGGCGAAAAGTGGAAAATCGTGGTGATGAACGCCCCGGCGTATTCCACCGGCCAGCGCGGCCCCAATAACGAAGTGGCACTGAATTTGATTAAAATTTTTGAAAACTACGGCGTAAAGCTGGTTATCCAAGGGGGCGACCCGGACTATGAACGCACCTTCCCCATGTACCGCGGAGAGCCGAACCCGCGCGGCGTAACGTATGTTACGCTGGGCACGTCTGCTCCCACGCCGGGCAAACGGGCCCATTCCGATGCGTCCACCGCCCGCTTTGTGGCGGCGCGGCATTATGCGGCGGGCAAGATTGTAGACCGCAAGCTGACGCTTACCGTATATAACAATTTAGGAAAAGAACTGGATACGCTGGAGATTTATTTATAAGCCGGCGGCTGATCGTTTTAGAATTAAAAAACGCCTCTTTAAAAGAGGCGTTTTTTTACGTAAGGCAGAGTTGTTTTATTTCTTGAGCTGCACTTTGGCCATCATGTCGTACATAATAATGCTGGCCGCGGCCGAAGCGTTTAAGCTTTCCACGCCGCCGCGCTGCGGAATGGAAATAATCTGGTCGCAGTTTTCGGCGGTTTTCTCGCGGATGCCGAAGCCTTCGCTTCCGATGACCAGTACGGCCGGGGAGGCGTAATCCGTCTGCGTAATGGGCTGGCCGTCCATATCCGCGCCGTACACCCAAAAACCTTCTTCTTTCAGGTCGTTTAACGCGGCCGAGAGGTTGGCCACTTCCACAATGTTGATGTTTTCAATGGCGCCGCAGGCCACTTTGTACACGGCGGGGGTAATCCCCACGGTGCGCCGCTGCGGCAGGATAATGGTGGAAAAGCCCAAGCATGCCGCACTGCGGATAATGGCACCCAAATTCTGCGGGTCGGTCATTTCGTCCACCGCCAGCCACAAATCTTTTTTGTTCCCGTCGGATTCGTACAGCGCGGTGGAAAGCTTCATCAGCTTAATGGGCTGCACTTTGGCCATCACGCCTTGGTGGTTGGCGTTGCGGGTCAGGCGGTCTAGGGTTTTGTTGTCAATGCGGTCTATTTTTACGTTTTGCCGTTTGGCCAGACGGATGATTTCCTCCACGGCGCGGTGCCCGGCTTTACTGTCGGACACATACAGCTGGGTAACGTTGCGCTTTTTGCTTCTGAGCGCTTCCATCACGGGGTGAATCCCGTAAATCATATCCAAATTGTCGTTCATATCAGCTCCTTAACCGATTTCGGAAGAGCCAAAGCTCATGCCCACTTCCAGCGCGGCTTTTACTTCTTCCCCGTGCGGATCCACCCGTTTTAAGTTGGAAATAGCATCGGCAATTTTTACTTCGGTAATTTTAAAATCGCGGAAGGCCGCCATATAGCCAAACTGGCCTTGCAGCACCATATCCAGCGCCTTGGCTCCGTAAAGCGTGGAGAGCCAGCGGTCAAACGCGGTTGGCGTGCCGCCGCGCTGGGTGTGGCCCAGCACGCACGCGCGGGATTCGATTTTGGTGCGGTCTTCAATCATATTGCTCAGCTTATACGCAATGCCACCCAAGCGGATGGGGTCGGTGCTGCCGGGCAGCGTGCGCGCGACGGTTTGTTCGCCCAGTTCGTTCTTGGCGCCTTCGGCGGCTACCACAATGCTGAAGTTTTTGCCCTTGGCTTTGCGGTCTAAAATGTAATTGACGATCACATCCTCGTTGTACGGAATTTCGGGGATGAGCACAATGTCGCCCCCGCCCGCAATGGCGGAGCGCAGGGCAATCCAGCCCGCGTAGCGGCCCATGGTTTCCACAATCATCACGCGGTGGTGGCTTTGGGCAGTGGTATGCAGGCGGTCAATGGCCTCGGTGGCAACGGCCAGGGCCGAATCAAAGCCGAAGGTCTGGTCGGTGGCGGAGAGGTCGTTATCAATCGTTTTGGGTACGGCTACGATGGGCAGGCCCAAGTCCACAAATTGCTGGGACATGTGCAGCGTGCCGTCGCCGCCGATGGTAATGAGGGCGTCCAACTGGTTTTCTTTAAAGTTATGCAAAGCAACCGAGGATAAATCCCGCGGCGAGTCGGCAGATCCGAACGGCGGCAGCGTATAGTTAAACGGGTTGGCGATGTTGCTGGTGCCCAAAATGGTGCCGCCCATGGTTAAAATGCCGGAGACGGTTTCGTTGGTAATGTTTAAAAATTCGTTACGCACCAGTCCGTCAAATCCGTTTTTAAAGCCCAACACCTCAATGCCGTTTTTTAAAGCGTTTTTGCTCACGGCACGTACGACGGCGTTGAGTCCGGGGCAGTCGCCCCCGGCGGTTAAAATACCGATTCTTTTAATACTCATATCCCCTCCGGTTATAGGAAAGCGGCTAACGCGCTTACCGCCCACAACACAAAAAACTGCCCGTCAATGAGGGTTTCGTCTTTCACGCTGCGGGTACTGCTCTTGCTATAGTAATATATTACAATAAAAACGGTATACAAATGCCCAATCAGAAGCATCCCCACCAAGGCCGGCTTCCACGTAAGCGAAAGAAGCGTCGCCAGCGCCGCCGTCAGCGCCGCCAGCACCAGCGTAACGGCCCATTTGGTTTTTTTCATTCCGAAGGCTTTGTAAAAACTTTCCCGCCCGATAATTAAATCTTTGTTGGCGGAGGTAAAGCCCAGCGTGACCGAGCGCATAAACACCAAAAGCACCGTGTAAAACACGGCCAAATAAGCGGCCTTTCGCAGCGCCATGCCGTGGGTGTACGCCGGCAGAAAAGCACAGGCGTACGCCCAGCCCAAAGCCGTGACGATGTCTTTTGTGCCGGGCAGCGAAACGAGCTGCAATTTAAGCAAATGGCGGTACGGGTAGGCAAACCCGGCCAGCAGAAACACCAGCCCCATCCCCAGTGCTCCTTTTCCGATAAATCCCGCACACAGAATAGCTCCCGCCGCCGCCGCCAAACTGGCCGCAGTTAAAAACCTTTTGTTAAGGCCGGGATCCGTTTCCGCCCCGCGGTTAAACGCCGTGAGGGCAAACACAAACAAGCCGGCAAACGTCAACAGGCGGCCGTCTGTCGGAACGCCTTCCAGCCGCATACACACATAGGTAAGCGCCGCCGCGGCAAAAGCGGTGTAGAAACAGTTTCGCACCAAAAAGCGCCACGTTTTTTCCAGCCAGCCGGACAAAATGGATTTAGCGTTTGGTTTTCGCAGTTCGCGCACGCGGGCGGCCACGCGGTCAATCACCCAGTTGGGCGTAGAGGCACCGGCCGTAATAAAAATTTTGCGGGCGCGCTGTACCGGCAAGGGTTCCAGCTCGTCTTCGGTTTCTACGTGCAGAACCGCCGGGGCCAGCTGTTTGCACAGCGTAGCCAGGCGGGCCGTATTGGCGCTGTGGCGCCCGCCTACGACAATTACTAAATCGGCGCTTTTGGCCAGTTCGATGGTTTCTTTTTGGCGGTCTTTGGTGGGCTGGCAGATGGTGTTTGAAATTTGGCACACGTCCGCGTGTTTTTTTACTTCCTCGGCCGTCTGATAAAAAACGATTTCCTGCTGGGTGGTTTGGGACACGACGTTTACCTTGTCAAAATGCGGCAGGCGGGCGGCTTCTTCCGGGCCGGAAACGACCACGCCTTTTCCCTGCGTATACCCCAACAGCCCGATGACCTCGGCGTGGCCGCCGTCACCCACGATGACGGTGTGGTAGCCTTGTTGGGCAAATTTGGCAATGATGTTTTGTGCGTGTTTAACCAGCGGGCAGGTGGCGTCTACCACTTCCATAGAGCAGGACTCTATTTCTTGCTGAAACTGCGGCGTAATGCCGTGCGCGCGGATGACCAATACGCCCGATTTGTCGGCGGCTTGCTGCGGCCGGTCAATGGAGGTAATTTGCTTGGCGGCCAGCATATCGGTCACCTGTTTGTTGTGAATCAGCGGGCCAATGGTATAGACCGGCTTTTTGCCGGCGGCTTCCAGTTCCAACACTTTGTCTATCGCGCGTTTGACGCCGGGGCAAAAACCGGCGCTTTTGGCAACGGTAACGTCCTGTTCTTTTTCCATATCTATATTATAGGAAATTCACACGTTCGTTGGGCGGCGGGGCGCGGGCAGGCGGGGCGCGGTTTTTTCTATAATTTAACTATGCATAAAATGATGATGAGTGTGGCGGCGCTTGCGCTGCCGTGCGCCGCGTTTGCCGGCGCGTATGGCGATATGTTTAAAAACGGGCATCTCCGCTTTGACTATACGCCGCAGGAAATTTCCTCTCTGGAGGCCCGTGCCGCCAAAGAGCTGGATGTCAATTTAAATTTTTTGGTGCGCATTCCCGCCCAAGACCGGGATTTTGAAAATACGGTGCTGGCGCTGGAAAACGCGTATACGTCGTACTGGTTTGTGCCGAAAAATCTGTCGCTGTTGGCGTATTTCCACGAAAATGCGGACGTCCGCGCCGCCGCGGCCCGGTTGGAAGCCAAAGGCAGCCAAACCAAAGCGGCCGTGTTTGCCCGAAAGGATGTGTATAAAGCCTTAAAAGAGTACGCCGACAAAAAGCCGGCGCTGGCCCACGAAGAAGCACGCCTGTTGTCTAAGTGGCTGGAGCGCTACGAACGGGCTGGGATGGCTTTGTCCGACGAGGCCGCCGCCGAATATGCACGTTTAAACAACGAGCGGCTGCAAAAAATCACGCAGTATAACGTCAATTTAAACAATTATCAGGATGAACTTGTTGTTTCCCGCGAGGAGCTGGAAGGCTTGGGCGACACGTTTATAAACCGCCTGGCGCGCACGCCGGAGGGGAAGTATATCGTTACGCTTAAATATCCGGATTATAATCCGTTTATGGCCTCTGCCAAAAGCGAAAAAGCGCGCAAAGCCCTGCAGGAAAAATTCGCCCGCCGCGGCGGAGAAGAAAACGTACGGCTGTTGGAAGACACCTTGGAACTGCGCCGCAAGCAGGCGGCTTTGCTGGGCTATGCGCAGTATCCCGATTACGTGCTTCCGGTGCGTATGGCCAAAAACTATAAAACGCTGGAAAAGTTCCTGAAAAATTTACAAAAAGAAGTCACTCCGCTGGCGCAAAAAGAAATGCAGGACTACCTGAAATTAAAAGAAGAAATTACCGGTCAAAAAGCCCGCGAAATGACCGCCTGGGAACTGCCCTATTGGAGCAACGAATATAAGAAAAAATACTACCGGGTGGACAACGATAAAATAAAAGAATACCTGCCGGCAGACCGCGTGCGGGAGGGAATGTTTGAAATTTTTGGACACCTGTTTGGCGTTACGTTTGAAAAAGCGGATTTGCCCGTGTGGCATCCGGACGTTCTCGTCTACCAAATTAAAGACGCCAAAACCGGAGAACTGATTTCCAATTTTTACCTGGATTTGTACCCGCGCGACGGCAAATATACCCACGCCGCCACGTGGAGCTTTGTAGACCGGTTTGAACTGCCCGACGGGTCGTACCAAACGCCTTCGGTGGTGATTGCGGCCAATTTTACGCCCGCCGGGAACGGGGTGCCGCCCCTGCTGGAGCACAGCGAGGTGGAAACTTTATTCCACGAATTCGGGCATGTGCTGCAAATGTCTATGGCCACTTCCAAATACGCCACGCTGACGGGGGACAACGTCGCGTGGGATTATATTGAAACCCACTCCCAACTGCTTGAAAACTGGGCTTGGCAGCCCGAAGTGTTGGCGCGGATTTCGGCCCATTACCAAACGGGCGAGCCGATGCCCAAGGAAATGATTGACGCGCTGATTAAATCCAAACACGCTGGCGAGGCTACCGCCTTCCTGCGCCAGAACTTTTTGGGCCAGTTTGACTTGGCCGCCCACGCCGCCCAAAAGCGCGTGGACAGCACCCGCCTCTACGCCCAAATGATGCAAGACATTACCGGCGTTCCCATGACCAAGGGCACCTACCCGCAGGCCAGTTTTGGGCATATTATGTCCTTAACGGATCCGTATGACGTGGGGTATTACGTGTATGCGTGGTCGCTGGTGATTGCGCAGGATATTTTCGGCGAGTTTCAAAAGCAGGGTATTTTTAACGAAGAGCTGGGGGCCCGCCTGCGCCAATATATCTATACGCCCGGAACGGTGTACGACGAAAACGAAATGGTGGAAACGTTTTTGGGCCGGCCGTATAACGACGAGGCGTTTTTGAAAAGTTTGGGAGTAGAAAAATAGATAAGTTGTTTCGGCATAAAAAATCCGCGTTCAAAAGAATGAACGCGGATTTTTTAAATGTTGTTTAGCGGGGCAGCCAGTTGGAAAGCACCACCCACGAAAGGAGCGACATCCCCAGCAAAACGGCCAATAACGCCACAATCCAAATGCCCCGCCAGCCGCTTGCTTTGGAAGAGGAAGGGTTGTGCACGGTGCACAGGGCCTTCATCATGGCTTCGGCGCGCAGTTCGGCTTCGTCCTGCGCTTTTGGCACCAGCGTGGCAGTGGTGGACGGGTTGGCCTCGTCCAGCCGGACGATGACATTTTCAAATTCGTGCAAAATCTGAATGGCGCGGAAACGAAATTGCTGAAACTCAGCAAGCGGCATTTGGGCATTTTCGTGATACACAAGGGCGTTGTCGTTAAGCTCCATATAGATGTTGGCGCGCGTTTTTAAAAGGCCGATGATAAAAGGCGTCAGCACCAACGCCGCCGCCGGCGTGGGCGCATGGATGCGGTAGCGGCTGTCTATCTGCGGGATATTTGTTTTCATCAGCGCATATTGGGACGGAGCAAAAGGGGAATCAATCGGCGCAATTTTTAAAGCCGGAAATTGCCGCTTTTTAAGTTCCGCCGTAAAAATGGTAAACTTAACGGGCTTGGTTTTGGGGTTATCGTCGCGGTAGATGTTATCGTCCGCCACGCGGATAAAGGCAAAATCGTCGGTGCAGGTGCATACGTTTTGGTATTGGTGGAAGTATTGCGTAAAGAACTCCAGCCGCCCGGCGGTTTGCTCGGTGGTAATGGAGTTTTTTTCGCGTTCATACCGGCAGCCGTTTGTTTTGGCCATACGGGCAATCTGCGCACTGCGGGTGCGCGTGGTGGCAATTAAACCGACGATGCCGGCAACAATTAAAACAATCAGCAGGATGTTCATATACCATATCATAGCAAAAACAAAAACGCAGTTTGCTATAATTTATGCACAGCGAGGGAGAAAATATGAACAAACATAAACTTTGGATTCTTTTGGCGGCCCTGTGCGGGGTAAGCGGGTGCGCCGTATGGCAGCAGGCGCAGGGGCCGGTGGTGCCGGCAAACGGAATGGATGTGGACGGCGTGACGCTGGTGGAAGTACAGCCGGCGGCGGCGTGCGTGTTTAAAGGGGCGGTAATGGGCGACACCAACCCGGACGTAAGCGGAATACCGGAGTCCTTGCTTCACTTAAACAATACCATCCGCCAAGGGCTGGTGTCCAGCGCAAAACAAATGGGGGGCAATACCGTGTGGGTGCGCACCCAAAGCTGGCAAAACCCGGATATGGATACCGATTACTTTCAGCCGTTTTACATTAATAACGTGCGTTACGGGGCGCTGGTGTATCAGTGCCCGAATTAAAGCCTTTTACCGCCCAATAAACCGCCCCGTTAAAAAGGGCGGTTTTTTGTTTTAAAATGTTAAAGCTTGTATCCGTCTCTTTTTTTGATACATTTTGCGTATGCATCTAATCCATTTGCATAACATACCGGCAGACATTCACGCCGCACAAGGCCACAACAGCGGGTTTACGCTCATTGAGCTGTTGGTGGTGGTGCTGATTATCGGCATTTTGGCGGCAGTAGCCCTTCCCGAATATACAAAAGCGGTAGAAGAATCGCGCCTAAGTGAAGGGGTTATGGCCGTGGAAGAAATTGCAAAAGCCAACCGGGTTTATTATATGGCCAATGGACAATACAGCAGAGACATCAATGCTTTGGATTTTGCTTACGCCGGGAGCGGAAAGTATGGGAATCTACTGGAGGCTAATGTCGGAAAGCATTTCATCTTTTCTGCCTCTGCGTGGGGGCGGCGGGATATATCGCTTTGGTGAGCCGCCGCCTAAATGAGCAGGATACGTCGGGAGAAAAAGTATATTCCTTGGCCATTGACCAAACCGGCCGCCGCAAGTGTTTTTTGTACCGGCAAGCTACTGAACATCAGAAAAAATTATGTACGGAATGGGCGCAAGGAAATGTGCAGAATTGGTAAAAGTAAGCCGCGCTTTTTACAACTAAAAAATCCCGCTCGCTGACGAGCGGGATTTTTGTTTACGGTTAAACTTATTTATTTAAGTCCTGCGCCGGCTTTTTGCTGGTTAAAATCGCCCAGCTTAATACCGCCAGCAGGAAGATGACGATCACCCACCCGATTTTGCCCAAGGGGGTAAAGTCGTTGTGGTAATTGACGATAATCGGCGCTACGATGACCGCCACCATATTGACCACTTTAATCAGCGGGTTGACCGCCGGGCCGGCCGTATCTTTCAACGGGTCGCCCACAGTATCGCCCACCACGCTGGCTTTGTGGCGTTCGGAGCCTTTGCCGGTGTTGGCGGCAATGTCGGTCGGTTCGTCTTCCACCACTTTTTTGGCGTTATCCCATGCGCCACCGGCGTTGGACATAAACACCGCCAAGAGCTGGCCGGACACGATAATCCCCGCCAAAAATCCGCCTAAGGCTTCCACGCCAAAGGCAAGCCCCACCACGACGGGGGACACAATGCCTAGCAGCGCCAAGATGATGAGCTCTTTCTGGGCGGCGATAGTGGAAATGTTTACCGCGCGCGTATAATCGGGCTTGGCGGTTCCTTCCAAAACGCCTCCTTTAAACTGGCGGCGCACTTCCTGCACGATAAGCGCGGCGGCGCGGCTGACGGCGTTAATCGCAAACGACGAGAACAGCCACGGCAACGCGGCACCGATAAGCATGCCGACAAACACCACCGGGTTGGACACTACAATCCCCACCTGCGACAAAAGCGTCAGTACTTTGGCTTCGCCCGCGGCGGCCCAAGCGTCATTTAGCAGGCGCTGCACGTTGCTTACGTCCACCATATACGAAGCAAACAGCGACACGGCCGCAATCACGGCCGATCCGATGGCTACGCCTTTGGTAATGGCTTTGGTGGTGTTGCCCACGCCGTCCAAGTCCGCCATAATTTGGCGGGCTTTTTTGGTTTCGGCGTCATCCTGCCCGTGCCAGGCCATTTCGCCAATGCCGTTGGCATTGTCTGCAATGGGGCCGAAGGAGTCCATGGCCACATTGTTGCCCGTAAGCGTGAGCATGCCGATACCCGTCATGGCTACACCGTAGAGGATGAAGTTGAATTTTTCGGACGGCGTCAGCCCGTCAATCGTACCGAAAATGACGACGGAGCAGAAGATGGACGCCGCAATAACCAAGGTCGTCCAAACGGCCGACTCAAACCCGACCGCAATCCCGGAAAGGATTGTGGTGGCCGAGCCCGTAGCCGTGGATTTTTTGATTTCCTGCACGGGTTTGTTTTCCGTTCCCGTAAAGTATTCGGTCAGGCGGTCAATGATAATCGCCAGCAAAATACCGATGGTGGTGGCGGCAAACGGTCTCCACCAGCCGCCGGGGACGGCGCTCATATAATAGTAGGCCAACACGCCAAAAATCACCACGGAAATCGTGGCGGAAATGCTGTAGCCTTTAAAAATGGCTTTCATGGCGTTGCCGGCGGTGCGTTTGGAATCTTTTACCGCATAGGTGCCGATAATGGAGCATAATACGCCGATGCCGCGCACCAAGAGCGGATAGACGATCCATTCGTGGTGCCCGGTAATTCTCCACAAGCCGATGCCCAAAATCAATCCGGAGACGATGGTTACTTCGTAGGATTCAAAAATATCGGCCGCCATACCGGCGCAGTCGCCCACGTTGTCGCCCACCAAGTCGGCCACTACGGCCGGGTTGCGCGGGTCGTCTTCGGGAATGCCGGCTTCCACTTTGCCTACGAGGTCGGCCCCCACGTCAGCGGCTTTGGTGTAAATCCCGCCGCCCACGCGCATAAACAGGGCCAACAGCGTGCCGCCAAAACCAAACCCCAGCAAGGCGTCCGGCGCGGCGATGCCAAAAATGACAAAGATTACCGTTCCGCCCAACAGGCCTAAGCCGTCGGTCAGCATCCCGGTTACGGTGCCCGCCCGGTACGCAATGCGAAGCGCGTCTCCAAAGCTGCGTTTGGACGCCGCCGCAACGCGTACGTTGGCGTCTACGGCAATACGCATTCCCAGCTGGCCCACCAAGAGCGAAAACACCGCCCCCAGTACAAACGCGCCCGCCCGGCCGAACGCGGCAATCAGTTTGACCGTGCCGGCGGAAAGGCCCGCAAAGCGTTCCATGGAATCCTGCGAAACCGGCACAATGTAGACGGACAAGAACAGGCAGACCGTCAACAGGCCGATCAGCGGCAGGATGGTTTTGAGCTGTCTTTTCAGGTAGGCGTTAGCGCCTTCCCGGATGGCGCCCCATACTTTTTGCATTTCGGGGGTGCCGGCATCTTCGCGAATGACCTGCTTGCGCAGGAACAACGCATACAAAAGCCCTAACACCGCGATAAACAATACGCCAAACAACGCATATTGCTCAAAGGGTCTTAGGGAGGCAATTCCATACCACATGGGCTATCTCCTTTTAAAATGAGGTAAAACGTCCCCTATATTATAATAAAATTCCACCGCGGATAGGTCTTTTGGCCCCCGGGAAAAGGGTCTTTTGTCCCTTGTCGCTTTTTTATATCTTTTTTATACTTTTAATATGAAACGTTACCTTTCCATTTTATGGGGAGCCGTCTTGCTGGCGGGCTGTTGCGCGTTTGCCTACGGAGCGCCGCCAGTACAGGAAGGCTGTTTGAAAAAGCTCGTTCGCCGCTTGCAGCCGGCGGCGGGGGAACCCGGCCGCGCGGCCATGAACCGCCTGCGGTGGATGCGCTTTTATTTGCCGACGGTCAAAATAGCGGAAAGGGAAGGGTTTTGGGAGCGGCTTTTTCATTCGTTTTCCGAAGCGGATAAACAGCGGGCGGTGGCGTCTTACCTGTATCAGATGTACATTTCGTCGGCCGTATACGGAGGGGAAATTCCGCCCCGGCTGACGGTCAATTACTTGGGGGTTTTAAACGGGTTGGAACGGTTGGAAGCGAATTTTGATGCGCGGGAAGCGTTGGCTTATTATCAAAAAAATAAAGCCGAGATTAAAAAATGGCTGGTGCAATTTTTTAAAGAAGCCGCACTGCCCGTATACCAGCCGGAAAATGCCCGCAACGATATTACGGAAAAAGCTTTCTTAAAAACACTTGCCCGCAGTACGTTGGAACACGGCCGCGCCGGATATGTGCTGGCTGCGCCGCGCTGGAACGAACCGTTGCCGCAGGCCGATCAAAAATGGCTGCAAGAAGTGCAGCGCCTGGCGGCGGCGGATATCCGCCAGAAAGTAGTGCTGTATGAAGAAAACGCTGCTTCCCTTTCTTCGCTGGACAAGCTTTCCGGCCAGTATACGGACGGGGGCAAAGTCTACTTATTCCGCCCGGCCGGCAAAGAGTGCGCCGCCTGCAGTTATTTAACGTGCAGCCGCGTGTGCCGGCAGGTGCAGGCGCAGCCTTCGCGCAATTGGGGGCTTATGCAGGTGTACCAGCTGCAGCTTCGGCCTTTAAAAGCAAGCCAGCTGCGCCCGGCATCCGGAACGAAATTTTTCTCGCCGCAAGGCAAGGCCTACCCGGATTGGTTTTATCACGAAGCGGTGTTGGTAATTTTAAATCACGGCAAGCGGCATATTCCGGTGGTGTTGGATCCGTTCCTGGCGGAGGGGCCCATGGCGTTTAGCCAATGGCTGGCCCATTTCAGCCCGCAACATACAGTGCTGTATGCCTATCCTTTTCAACGCTGGTCGGACACCGAAGAACGGCTGGTGCGGCCTGATAAGGTAAAGGGGAATAAAATTTGGAAAGACGGCCGCTCTTATAAACCGTATCCGGTGGAGTACTAGAATTTCCCGCCAAACACAAATCCTACCGTGTCGCTCCCGTCCTGCAGGTTGCGGGTGTAATTGATGCCAAACGGGAACGGAAAGCGCCATAATTTATAGGTAAGCGCCGCACCGGCCCCGCTGTGCGGGCGGTAGCGGCTGCCTGCATATACATAAGCCAGTTCATAAAAAGGCGCCAGCGACAAGAGTCCCGTTTCGTTTCGCAGCAGATAATAGATGAAGGATACCGCCGCGCCTGCGCCGCGGCTGCCGCGGATTTGGCGGTCGTAGCGGCCCAGCCCGCTTAAGAGTTCGCTGGAGAGGACGCGGTCGCTAAACGGGGCTTTAAAAGCATCCTGCGCGCGGATTTCCGCCACCAGCATATGCCGGTTTTTAAACTCCAGCAGGCCCGCCGCTTCCAGCCCCAATTTGGAAATTTCATAATCGCTCCCCGTCCAGCTGCCGCCCGCCGTATAGAACACATTGGCCGCATATCCCGTGCGGGGCCGGGGCAGATTTTGCAGGCTTTTCTTTTTATCCGTCAGCCCGTAGCCGGACAGCGCCCCCATATTGACTCCTTTGCGTACGTCATCGCTCAGCCGCAGGCCCAGCGTAATTTGGTTGTGCGAGCCGTTATCCAGCGCGCGAGGGGAATAGGTATAGCGCACGTATTCGGGGCGGACAAACGCCCGCAGGGTGCGGGAAAAACGGTGCATATAAGTAAGGGCCAGCTGTTCTTTGCGCGTATGGAGGGCGCCCAAGAGGGAGGAATGATATTCATCTTCGTCATCCGTAGTGGAAAACACGCCAAAGGTATTACTCCAGCCGTTTTGGTAGAAACGCTGATCAAAATTTAATTTGGTAAATCCCAGCGATATAAAATCGTCCCCCAGGCTTAGCCCGGCCATGGCGGTAAAACCGTCGTCGCTGCCGCCTGCAAAGACGAAGGTGCTTTCCCCTTGTTTAAACAGGTTCCCCGCCGCCAGCGACAGGGCGGCGGCGTTCTTTTTGCCGCCGGAAGCAAACGCCAGCGGGAAAATATAATAACCGTCTTGGGCGTTGATAAAAATATCGGTTTTGCCGTTTTTTTCTTGGGTGGAAAATTCCAATTTTTTAAATACGCGCAGGTCGTGCAGGTCGTCTTGGGCTTTATCAAACAAGGCGGGCGTAAAAGGGTCTCCCGGTTTTAGCAGAAACCGTTTTTGAAGGGTTTTTCCGCTCATGCGCGCGGCGGAGGCGCGCACTTCTCCCACCACCTGCTGCATCGGCTGGGCGCCGACGGGAGCGCCCGCCCAAACGAAAAGGGAAAACAGAAAAATCAGTTTTTTCATTTTTTAAATTATATCTTTTTGCGCGTTTGTTCCGACGGCAGGTTTTGGGTTAGTCGGCCGTGCGTTGCGCAGGCGGGCGGGATTGTTTATAATATAGAAAATCTTTTTCGTTTTGAACCGCCGGCTTGTATGTTGCGCCGCAGGGCGGGCACGGAACAAAACGCCGGGAGGCCTTATGGCAAGACGCGATAAAACAAATTATTACCTGGACTTGGCGGACGTCGTGTCCCAGCGGAGCACCTGCCTGCGCCGCCGCTACGGGGCGGTAATTGTAAAGAACGACGAAGTCATTTCCACCGGCTATGTCGGTGCGCCGCGCGGGCGGAAAAACTGCAGCGATTTGGGCTACTGCATCCGCCAACAGCTCAACATCCCCCGCGGGGAACGCTACGAACTGTGCCGCAGCGTCCACGCCGAAGCCAACGCCATCATCAGCGCGCCGCGCGATAAAATGTTGGGGGCCACTTTATACCTGGCCGGCAGGGAAGTGTCTACGGGGGAATATATCAGCCACTCCAACAGTTGTTCCATGTGCAAACGCATGATTATCAACGCCGGCATTAAAAACGTGATCGTGCGCGACACCAACGACGCATACCGCGAAATTAACGTGCAGGATTGGATTGATAACGACGAATCCCTTTCCGGCCAGCGCGGCTACTGAGCCGCCTGACACGCCGTTTTGGATGAAACGGGCCCGCTTCGGGGCCCGTTTTTTGTGGGTGGGCGAGAAAAAAGGATAAAAAAATCCCGCCTTGCGGCGGGTATTCTTTTCAAATGGCGGAGCCGACGAGATTCGAACTCGCGGTCTCTGCCTTGACAGGGCAGCGTGTTAACCAGGCTACACCACGGCTCCATTTGTTTCTGACTATAGATATATTTTAGCTTAATTTGAAGGGCGCGTCAACAAATTTTAAAAAGCGCCTTTTGTATAGGGAGATTAATCAAAATCTCCCCACAAAATTTGCTCCAGTTCCAGCTCCACTCCGTGCTTTTCTTTCACTTTTTCGCGCACCACATCCATCAGTGTTTTAATGTCCTGCGGCGTGGCGCGGTTGAAATTGACGATAAACCCGGCGTGTTTTTCAGATACTTTGGCCCCGCCTACGGAAAGGCCTCTTAGTCCGGTATCGTCAATCAGGCGCGAAGCATAGTCGTTGGCCGGGCGTTTAAACACGCTGCCCGCGGACGGAAATTCCAGCGGCTGTTTTTCCATTCGTTTGTGCAGTACCGTGTTGCGGCTTTCAATCAGCTGGGTAAACTCCCCTTTCTGCAGTTTAAACCCGGCCGATAAAATGATGCAGTCCTGTACGCCTTCCACTTTGCGGTAGGCGTGTTTGACTTCTTCTTTTAATAGCGTGGCCGGGCGGCCTTCGCGGTCAATAATGTCAAAGTATTCCAGGCAATCAAACGTTTCCTGCCCGAACGCGCCCGCGTTCATATACACGGCGCCGCCCACGCTGCCGGGAATGCCGGAAAGTTTTTCCATCCCCGCCAGGCCCGCCTCGCAGGCCATTTCGCACACTTTATCCAGCGCCGCGCCGGCTTCGGCTTTGATATGTTCCCCGTCCAGGGTTACCTGGTTCATCCGCTTGGTGGAGCAGACGATCCCGCCAATGCCTTTGCCGCTTACTAAAATGTTGGAGCCAAACCCGATAATGCGCAGGGGAATGTTTTCCGTTTCGGCCAGTTTTAACACAAAGCTCCACTCTTCCCGCGTTTTCGGATAGACGTATACTTCCGCCTTTCCGCCCGTGCGGTAGGTGGTGTGCCGGGCCATGGGTTCGTCCAGCAGGCAGTTGTCTTTAAAAAAAGTTTTTAATTCCTGTTTATAATCCATACCGTGCTAAAAGTTCAGCCCCACGCCGCCCTGCAGCCCGTGGCTGGAAGCGGTTTTGGTATAGGCGGCAAATACATACACAAACGGGAACGGTTTTAAGTTGACGCCGGCCGTATAGCGGATGTCGCCGTCGGAGGTGGAGCGGGAGGGCAGCAAATCTTTGGTTTCCAGCTTGCCGTAATCGTACCCGACGCCTACATACGGGGTTAAGAACAACACATTCATAGAGGCGACGGCCGAGAGGGAGTAGTGGTCGGTGGTGTACCAGTCGGTAGAGCCGCGGTCATAAAATCCGGCCAGCGAAAGGTGGATGGTGTCAAACAATCCGAAATTGTATTTTAACCCGCCGCCCAGCGATTTAAAGCCGTTCATATCGGTGCCGCGCAAGACGACGCCCAAATTTAACACCGGGATTTTGGTTTCTGCAGTAATAAAGCCGACATACATATAATCGTCGGAGAAAATGTTGTTGTCGGAAGAGGTTTTTACCGCGTTTAACGAGGCGCCGATATCAAACCCAGGGAAGGAGGTTCCTTTGCCGGTATGAAAATCCGCCAAGCCGATTAAGGAGTTGAGATCTTTATTATAGGCGGCCAAGTCGGACGCGGCCGAATAGTGCGCGCGGAAATCATCCGCAATGTTGGAAGCGTGGGCCGCTCCCGCCAAGCAAAAAACACCAACTAAAAGGGCAATTAATTTTTTCATTAGGTCTCCGTTGCGAATTTGTAAGATATATAATATCATAGAAAAAGACGGGGGGATGCGCAACCTGCCTGACGGAAAATCGATTTACATTTTTTGTATGTACAGGAGAACAATATGGTAAGTGAACTCGCTGGAACGCTGACGAAACAAAAAATAGATGTAGACTCTTTGCGGAAACAATTTTTTGAACCCAACGGCACGCCCGTACCGGTAAAATTCGGTACTTCTGGCCACCGCGGCAGCTTGGGCACGGGCTTTTGCGCCCTGCATGCGCGCGCCATTGCGCAGGCGGTAGCCCGGCTGCATAAAGAGCAAAACATCACCGGCCCGATTTTGGTGGGGGGCGACACGCGGCTGATGTCTGCAGACACCGCGCGCCTGTGCGCCGAAGTGCTGTGCGGAAACGGATTGACGGTTATCCTGCCCGATATGCCGCTGCCGACGCCGGTGTTTTCGTTTGAAATTATTAACGGCCGCGCCAGCGCCTCGTTAAACGGCACCGCCAGCCACAACCCGCCGCAGGATATGGGGCTGAAATACAATCCGTCCAACGGCGGCCCGGCGGACGCTTCGCTTACCGCTTTGATTGAAAAATACGCCAACGAATATATGAAAAATCCGGCCGAAATCAAATCCGTTCCGCTGGAAGAAGCCCGCCAGAAAGGCCTTTTGCGCACGGTGGATTTGATTACGCCTTATATCACGGCGTTGGCACGGGTTATTGATTTTAAAGCCATTGCGGCTTCGCCTTTAAAATTTGCGGTGCATCCGCTGGGCGGAAGCAGCTTGGCGTTCTACGAAGCCATTAAAGAAAAATACGGCCTTAAGAATGTGGAAATTGTCAGCAAAGTGCAGGATCCCACCTTCTATTTTATTCCGATAGACCACGACGGCAAAATCCGCATGGATCCGTCGTCCAAGTATCCGATGTCGCCGCTGATTAAACTGGTGCAGGACGGCACCTACGATTTTGCCGGCGCCTCCGACCCGGATGCTGACCGCTTTGGCTGTGCCACCAAAAAAGGCGGCCTTATTCCGCCCAACCACGCCTTGTGCGTGATGGCCGATTATTTGTACCGCCACCACAAAGTGCGCGACGCGTATTCCATCGGCCGCACGCTGGGCACTACTGCGCTCTTAGACCGCATTGCCGAAGAACACGGGCTGAAGTTGGATGAAGTAAACGTGGGCTTTAAATACTTTGTGGAAGGTATCGTCAAACGCAAATATGTGTTGGCCGGGGAAGAAAGTGCGGGCATGTCCGTCAGCGGCTGGACGCCGGAAAAGGACGGCATTTTGGCGGTATGCCTGCTGATGGAAATTATGGCCACCGAGGGCGACATCGCCGATTTGTATGACCGGCTGACGGCCCAACACGGCACCCCGTATTATACGCGGGTGGACGTGCCGACGGACGAGGAAACCAAAAAACGTGTCAAAGCGCTGAAAGCGGCCGATTTTGAGAACCTGCACCAAGTGGCGGGCGAACGGGTTACGCGCGTGCGCGATACGGACGGCATTAAAGTGTATCTGCAAAGCTCGTGGTTTTTGGTGCGGCCTTCCGGCACGGAAAACATCCTTAAAATCTATGCCGAAACGTTCATCAGCCCCAAACACTTGGACGCGCTGATTGAGCAAGCTAAAAAACTATTGGCAAAATAACCGTTTGTATGGGTATAAAAGAAGGGGCCAATGGAGCCCCTTCTTTTTTGTTTGCACGGGTTGTGGGCAAACGGATTTAGTAAAATAGAAATATGATGAATTTTGTCTATGTGGGTTTAGGCGGTTTTATTGGTGCGGCGCTTCGCTACGGCGTAAGTATGGGGGCGGCCGCGTTTGCCTGGCGCGGGCATTGGGCCACGCTGGCCGTAAATGTGCTGGGCAGTTTGGCCATCGGCTATCTGGCCCCGTATTTTGAAAATCCGTCCCACCCGGCGCGGTTGTTTATAGTCGTGGGGCTGTTGGGCGGGTTTACCACGTTTTCCTCTTTTTCTTTGGATACACTTTCGCTGTACCACAACCGGGAGTTTTTCCTGGCGGCGTGCAATGTGCTTTTGAACGTACTGGTATGTTTGGCGGCGGTGTGGGCCGGGTTTCGGCTGCACCATGCGTGGTAGATGATTTGAAACGGAAACGCCCCGCTCCAAAGAGCGGGGCGTTTCTTTTATAGGGTGTGTAAAAAGGTGTTTTGGCTGATGTCGGCTTAAGGTGCGCGGTACTGCGTTAACGGTGTGGCGTAAACTAGTCAGTTGAGTGGGCATTGAATGCCTGCCCCCGGCAAGAGGTCGTGGTATAAGAGTGTTATATTGCTTAAATAGTGTGGCGTAACCTAGTCGGATGAGTGAGCATTGAATGCCTGCCCCCGGCAAGGGGGTACTTTTTCTGGCGTCAGAAAAAGTACGAAAAAGACCGCCGCCCCAGTGTCCTATAAAAATCACTTCCAAGCCGGAAATTTTATAACTCGCTGCGCTCAAACAATAAAATTTCCACTCGTCTTGGAAGGCTTTTTATAAGCAGAACAAAAGGGCGGATAAACGGCAACAACATCAAAAGGAAAAATCCTTTTTACAGCGTAACAGCGTATCTGAACGGCAACGACACATAAAAAGAAATTCCTTATATAGTGGAACGGTCAGCCGCTATCCTTTCGTAAGGATGCTACATTGCCTAAGTAGTGTGGCCTAAACTAATCGGATGAACGGGTATTGAGTGGGGAGGGGCGGCTCGCCCCTTGACTCGTTTTTTTTGATAAATTTTGCGTATGGCAAAAATTTATCAAAAATCGTTCCCCGGCGGTAAAAACGCCGGATTTACGCTTATAGAGCTCTTAGTAGTGGTATTAATAATCGGTATCTTGGCCGCGATAGCTGTGCCGAAATATCAATCGGTAGTAGATAAGGCCAGAATGAGCGATTATATACAAAGAGCTTATGGCATTAAACGGGCGCAGGAAGCCTACTACCTTGCCAATGGGGAATATGCGGCCGATTTGCGCGATTTGGACGTGAATTATGTGGAGGACTGCGAGCCTGCCTTAGCAAGAGGAAATGAGTGGATTTGCGGGAAAGATTTTTTTATACACAATATGATGCCGCAGGGGGCTTATGTAGGCGGAGCAATAGAGGTTTTTCTGTGTCCGGATTCCACCGTAGGCTGCATTACTTGTTCCGATAAACAACTGGCCAGAATTCGGATCGGGTTTGATCACGGCGATTATGTAGGCGATGAAGTCTGCATTTACCGCGTACGGGAAAGTACGCAAAGGGGCAAACAGCTTTGTGCTACGCTTGGTTTTAAGAATGTCATCGCAGAATAAATAAAAAGCCCCGCTCCAGAGAGCGGGGCTTTTTTTGCAGGCAAAGCTTAGGCGCGGCGGTCTAACACGTAAAAACTGCCGCCTTCGTGCTGTTTGGCCAAGCATTTGAGCTCGCTGCCAATGTTGCTGACCATGGCAAACGAAGTAAGCGGTTTTTTGGTGTTGTGCACAATGCCGATTCCGATGGAGAGGAATTTGAATTTTTCCATTTCTCCCCGGCGGTTGGTGGACACCATATACCCGTTTTTGCGGTCTTCCTCGTTATAAAACGTAGGGGCCAAGGCATCGGTTTTGGACGTAATTTCTTGGGCGATGGCTTCGGCCTTGTCAAACGAGCAGACCACGATAAAATCGTCTCCGCCGATATGCCCCACAAAAGAAGTAGGGTCTTGCTCGGCCGCGTGTACGATTACGTCCGCCTCGGTTTTCAGCACGCGGTCGCCGGCTTCAAAACCGTATTTGTCGTTAAACGATTTAAAATTGTTTAAGTCGCAATACAGCACCGCAAACGGCCGGCCGCTGGCAATTTCGGCTTCCACCCGCGTTTGAATGGAGGGGTTGCCCGGCAGGCGGGTTAAGGGGTTGCAGTCCATTTTTTGTTTGTTGCGCTTTAAAAGCAGTTTCACGCGGGCGACGATTTCGTCTTCGTCGGCGGGTTTGGTTAAATAGTCGTCAATATCCAATCCCAAGCCTTCCAGCTTGGTGGATTTTTCGGTTACCGCCGTGAAAATAATAATCGGCGTGTGCAGGTAGCCGGTGCGGCTTCGCACTTCGCGCACGACTTCAAAACCTGTCTTTTTGGGCATTTCATAGTCCAAAATCAGCAGGTCGGGGTTTTCTTTATAGGTTTTTTCAATGGCTTCCTGCCCGTCTTCGGCTTCAATAACGGTAAAGCCGGCGTTGGTCAGGATTTCGGACACTAAAAAACGGATGGCGTGGGAATCGTCCGCCAATAAAATTTTTGCATTGTGTTCCATAAGCATATTTAAATAAATATTCTTCCCCCGCGCAAGAGCCCTTTTTCGTATAATTTTTATATGACCTACGCCATCTTATTTATCGGGGTACTCCTGTTTTTAGGACATATTTTTTCGTCCCTGTTTGAAAAAACGCGCCTGCCGGATGTGCTGCCGCTGATGATTTTGGGCATTTTAATGGGGCCCATTTTGCACGTGGTCAGCCCGGCCTCGTTCGGGGAAGCCGGCCAGATTTTTACCACGCTGGCCCTTATTGTGGTGCTGTTTAAAAGCGGGCTGGATTTTCGCATTTTGTCTTTGCGCGGTGCCGTGGGGCAGGGGTTATTGCTGACCACGGTGTGCTTTCTATTAATTACGGCCTTAATCGCGTTTATTACCCAATGGACGCTGGGCATTCCGCAAATTTACGCGCTGATTATCGGCGCCATTGTGGCCGATAACTCCACCGCCATCATTACCCCCATGCTGGCCAAGCTGAAAGTGTCCAAAACCACCAAAACCATTCTTTTCCTGGAAGCCAATCTGACGGGCGTCTACTCCATTGTGCTGGCGTTGGCATTGTTGTCGGCGGCGTCGCGCGGGGGGACGGTGTCTGCCGGCGCGCTGGCGGCGGGGATTATCAAATCGTTTGGCATCGGTATAGTGTTTGCGCTGGCGGCGGGATTCTTTTGGATGAGTATTTTAAACCGGGTGCGCCGGCTGGAAAACGCCATTTCGCTGACGTTTGCCTTTGTGCTGTTGGTGTACAGCGTAAGCGGGCTTATCGGCGGAGACGGCGCCATAGCCACCCTGGCCTTTGGCGTGGTGGCGGGGAACATACGGCTTATTAAACGGCTGTGGCTGCCTAAGCTGGATTACCGCCGGCTGCTGTCTTTAAACAGCGGGGAAAAGGACTTTTTTGACGAGATTGAATTTATCTTTAAAACGCTGTTTTTTGTCTATATGGGCATTTGCATTCGGCTGGGGCGGATGGATTTGCTCGCTATTGGCCTGTTACTGGCGCTGGCCAAGCTGGTGTTCCGGGCGCCGGTGGTAAATTATTGCGTGTCTAAAAAAATTACCCGTTCGGATTGTTCCGTGATTACGGCCATGTGCCCCAACGGATTGGTCAGCGCGGTGTTGGCGGCGATGATTGCTTCGCAGCTGCCGCAGGAAGGCGCCGTTATTCAAGATGTGATTTATGCGGTCATCTTTTTTAGCGTAGTGCTTTCCAATTTGATGTCTTTTCGGATTGAAAAAGGCGGACTTCAATGGCTGGGAAAAGCGATGTTTTTCCGCCACGCGCAAGGCACGGGTGCGCCTGCTCCCGCACAGCCGGAGCAAGGGGCCGCTCCTGCGGCTGAAAATCCGCCCACGGAACCATAAATTGAAAAGCCCCGGTTAAACCGGGGCTTTTTTACGGCTTGTAAATAAACGAAAGCAAACTGTCTTTTACGTGGTCGCGCCGCCAGGAAAAGAAATTTTCTTTATCCCCGCACGTGCAATAGTAAGGCGTTTTGACGTCCGCCGCGTTGAGGCCCGCCAGCTGCAGCTGGAGCAAAATTTCCGTATTTAAATTGACAAAAATTTTGCCGTCCTTATGAATAACGCTCTGGGCCGAGAACTGGGCAGCCACGTCTTGCTGCACTTCAAAACAGCAGCTTTGAATATGCGGCCCCAGCCAGCCGTAAAGAGTGCCTTGGGCGCCGGCGTCCTTCATTGCTCGGGCGGTTTTGTAGGGCAGCTGCCCCACCACCCCGCGCCAGCCGCAGTGCGCCAGGGCAAAGACGGAAGCGGTTTCGTCCCATAAAAACAGCGGCACGCAGTCCGCCGTTAAAATGGCCGCGCCCCAGCCCCCGCAGGAAAAAAGCCACGCATCGGCTTCTTGTTCGGGCTGGTTTTGAAAGGCCAACGCGTCCGCATCGGAAGCGATGCGGATGATGCGGTCGCTGTGGGTTTGATGAAAGTGCAAAATTTGCTTGGCCGGTATATTTAATTGCTGGTATACGGCCGCCTGCGCGTCCGCCGTGCGCATATTGCCGGCATGGCGCGAGACCGTGCCGCCCACCAGCCCTAAAGAAAGCATCCGATTGTCTGCATATATATTCATAAATCCAGTTTTTTAAGCCGTACGGCTCCTATTTTGCCCGGCAGCAAATAGCCGGCCAGGCGTTTAAAACGGGCCGGGTCGTCGCTGGCGTAGAGGCGCACGCACCCTTTGCCTTGTGCGGCGGCTTGGCCGCGGGCCGTTAAAAACGCGCGGGCGGCCTGGGCCAGCGTATCGGCCGAGTCTACAAGCGTTACGTGTTTGCCCAAAATTTTGCGAAGCACCGGTTTTAATATGGGGTAATGGGTGCAGCCTAAAATCACGGTGTCTGCCCCGCTTTTTTGCACGCGGGCCATGTATTCCCGCGCAATCAGTTCGGCCGCGGGTTTTTTGCCCCAGTTTTCTTCCACCAGCGGCACAAACAGCGGGCAGGCCTGTTGAATGATACGCGCTTGGGGGCTGCGCTTTAAAATGGCTTTAGGGTAGGCGTTGCTTTTTACGGTGCCTTCCGTCCCCAATACGGCAATGCGCCCGTTGCGGGAGGTTTGGGCGGCTCTTTCGGCGCCGGGTTCAATGACGCCCATGACCGGTACGGAAATGCGCCGCCGCAGTTCCGCCAGCGCTTGGGCCGAGGCGGTATTGCAGGCCACAACAATCAGCTTGACTCCCAAACTTTCCAAAAAACGGGCAATCGCCAAGGAAAATTTAGTTACCGCGGCTTTGGATTTGGAGCCGTAGGGCACGTTGGCGGTATCGCCGAAATAAATCAAATCTTCATGCGGCAGTTCGCGGTGCAGGGCGTTTAAAATGGTCAGCCCGCCCAGGCCCGAATCAAACACGCCGATGGGTTGTTTTTTCATAATCCTTATTATAGTAATTCTACAGGGTTGGAACAAAACCCTTTCTTTGTGCTAGAATATGCTTATGTTTAAAAAGGGCATTCTTTTACTGGTTGGCGTTTTGCTGTGGGGAGCAGCGCTTTGGGCGGCTCCGGCTACGCAAAATGCACCGCTGATTGTGGGGGGGAATTTTTCTTCCCAAACCAATACGTCTGTCCAAACAAAAGTTTTTAACCAACAAGCCCGCAACACCGAAATTGCTTCCTTAAATAAACAGCTTAAAGAACGGCGCTTTAATGAGGTGATTCGCCGCATTAATGAACTGACCGCCAAAAACTTTTTAGACAACCGTTTCCATTTGCTTTTGGCCATTGCCTACGACGGACTCGGAAGATATGACGACGTGATTTATTCCGCCGGGCAGGCAATTGCCGTAGCCCCGCAGGATTCCCGCGCCTATATTTTGCGCGGCGGCGCCTATTTGCATTTGAAAGATTACGAGCGCGCCCGGATAGATGTGGAAACCGCCTTAAAGCTGAATCCTTCTTCCCGCTTGGCGCAAAAACTGCAAGATGAACTGAATGCAAAGACTTCCGCCGTCAAGACGACGGCTGACCCGGCGCAAAAAGCTGTCAAAAAATCTACCCCGCGCTGGATTGTGCTGTATTTTGTGGCGGTGTTTATTGCCGTATTGTTGTTTGTGTACTGGCGGTATGAAGATGTGTTCCGCCAGCCGCGAAACGCCTTTTCCCGCCGGGAAGTGGAAGTAAAAGAACAGTACGACTTTATCCGCCAAATAGGCGAAGGCGGCATGGGAAAAGTGTATGAAGCCTATGACAAAGTGCTCAAACGCAAAGTGGCTATCAAGCGCGTGCGGCCGGAGTTGGTGCGCAGTTCTTATGTGCGGGAGCAGTTTTTATCCGAGGCGCGGATGGTGGCCCTCTTGCGCCACCCGTGCATTGTGGAAATTTACACGGTAATCGAGTCCGAAAGTTCCTTATATCTGGTGTTTGAATATGTGGACGGGCAAACGTTGGAAACCCGGCTGGATATTGACGGACGGCTGCCGTTTTCCAAGGCAAAACGGATTTTTGAATATGTCTGCCGCGGCCTGCAGTACGCCCACTCACAGGATATTATCCACTGCGATTTGAAGCCGGGCAACATTATGATTTTTGATGACGATAAGGCCAAAGTCATGGATTTTGGCGTGGCCAAAAAATCGGTAGACCACGAAACCGGCGCCCGCACCGTGGCCGGCACGCCCGCTTATATGGCGCCCGAACAGCAAAAAGGATTTATGCGCAAACAGTCGGACGTATATTCGCTGGCGCTGTGCTTGTATGAAGCGTTGGTCGGGCAAGTGCCGTGGACGGTGAAAGGCTTTGATATTGCCAAAAAGAAAATTGTTCCGGCGTCCAAACTGGCGCCCAATATCCCGCCGGCGGTGGACGGCCTCTTGGAAGATGCGCTGAAAGAAGACCCCAAAGAACGCATTCAAACGATTGACGAATTTTGGAGCCGCTTAAAAGCCATTGACCCGCTGCCCGAAGATTTGGAGCGCACCCACTACTAAGGGCTTAAAAAGCGGCCGCGAACGAAGAACTTTTGCAGCATAAAAAACCCCCGGTTAAACCGGGGGTTTTTATCAGAGGAATCGGACGTATTTTATTGAAGGGCTTTGCGCGCCGCGTCAAATACCGTTTCCAAGGCGCGGAAAATAGGCTTTTCTCCAAAGTGCGGTTCCCATTTAAGGCGGTCTAATTTATCGCTTACCACAAAAGCCGCCGCTCCTTTGGCTTTGCGTTTGGCGCATACGGCGTAAAAAGCCGCCGTTTCCATTTCCACCGTCAGCACGTCCTGCTTTTGGTAGTGTTTCACTTCTTCTTTGGTCTCACGGAAGATGGCGTCCGTCGTCCAGTTGCGGCCGATATGGAAATTTTTCCCGGCCGCCCGCAGCGCTTTGGCTAGTTTTGCAAACAAGGTTTTGTTGGGTTTGCTGGTTTCGCGCGCAGTATAGCAGGGGGAGGTGCCGTCATCGCACAGGGCTTCCTGGCACAGGACGATATCCGCCGGTTCCACTTCTTCCTGAAGCGACCCCGCAAGACCGATGAACACAAATTCTTTTACGCCCAAAGCGATAAGCACTTCCAAGGCCATCGTCATGCCCGGGGCGCCGGAGCCGAAGTTGGTAACGTAGCACAAATCTTCCGTGCTTAAGGCGTAGATGTCTGCCTCGCAATTGTATTTTTTGTATTTGGCTTGGCTTTCTACATAGCGCGTGAGGGAAGAAATGGGGCATAAAATCGCTTTAGACGGCAATTTCAGCCCCGCCGCCACATGCCGCACATAGCCGGCGGGCGTGGAAATTTCTTTTAAAGAAGGTTTTTTGTTTTTCGGGAATAGAAGAGTCATATTTTGGTAAAATTTACAAATTGTGTTTGCACTGCAACTAATACTATACAAAAAGAAGGAACCAAATGGAACAGACTGTTATGGAAATGTTTACGCAGGCCGTAGTGAAATTTAACGCCGTTTTATGGGGCGCGCCGATGTTGGTGCTGATTGTGGGCATCAGCGTGTATTTTACGTGGAAATTAAAATTTATCCAAAAACATCTGTTGCAGGCCATTTCTCTTTCTCTTAAAAAAAGCAACGCGGCCGGCGCCGTAAGCAGTTTTGGCGCGTTGGTCATCGCGTTGGCGGCCATGGTGGGCACCGGCAACATTGTGGGGGTGGCGGCGGCCGTATCCACCGGGGGGCCGGGGGCGTTGTTTTGGATGATGCTTTCCGCTTTTTTTGCCATGGCCACCAAGTATGCCGAATCGGTGTTGGCCGTAAAATACCGCGAAAAAAACGAAGCGGGGGAATATGTAGGCGGCCCAATGTATGTGCTTAAAAAAGGGCTTCAGATGAAGAAAACGGCCGCTGTGTTTGCCATTGCCACGGCGCTGATGGGGTTTGCAGACGCTCTAATTCAAACCAATTCGTTGGTCGCCATTTATGATTCCGTTTTTAAGGCGCCGTCTTTTATCACGACGCTTATTCTTATTGGGCTGACGGGGGCCGTCATCTTGGGCGGCGTTCGCAAAATTGCCGCGTTTTGCAAATGGCTGGTGCCGGTCATGGCAGTGGTATATATCGTGTCGTGCGTCGCCGTGATTATTACCCACGTTGATAAGTTGCCGTGGGCGATTGCGTGTATTTTTAAAAGTGCTTTCAGCGGTACCGCCGTATTAGGCGGCGCGATCGGCATTACGCTTAAAGAAGCCGTGCGCTACGGGGTGGCGCGCGGGGTGCTTTCCAACGAAGCCGGCAGCGGAAGCGGTGCCATTGCCGCCGCCGCGGCGCAAACGCCCAACCCGGTGCGGCAGGGCTTAATTTCCGCCACCACCGTGTTTTGGGACACCTTGGTTATTTGTCTGCTTTCGGGCGTGGCGGTGGTAATCGCGGGGGATTGGAGTGCGGGCTCTTTGTTTGGCGCGCAATTGGCGGAAAATGCTTTTTCCACGTTGCCCGGCGGTTCGGTGCTGTTGTTAATTTCGCTTTCGTTATTTGCTTTTTCCACCTTGGTGGGGTGGAGCTATTACACCGCCAAGTCGGTGCAGTTTTGCCTGGGGGTAAATGTGGAGAAACCCGTGTATTGGCTGTGGCTGGCGGTAATGTGTGTGGGCGGGTTTTTAAGCCCTAAACTGGTGTGGGAACTGGCGGACACGGCCATTGCCGTGATGTGCATCCCCAACATTTTGTCGTTGTGGCTGCTTCGCAAAGAAGTGTTTGAAGAAACGAAAACCTATCTGGCTCTAGAACTGCAGGCCGCCCGCAGCGCCGCCCAAGATTAAGACGGTAAAAAGCTTTACAAGGGCGCTGTTAGGTGGTATCATTTAAATATAGCTTGCCAAACAGGAAGACAGTATGCTGAAAAAATATCAAATTATAGAGAAAAAACTGACGGAAACCACCGGCGACGTTGCCCAGGTGTATGTCTATACCAATCCGTCGGTGGAAGAACAGCGCTATTTGGTGGAAACCTGCCAAATTGACGAGCATACCCTGGCCTCCGCCCTCGACCCGGACGAGCTGCCCCGCTTGGAATTTGAGCCGGAACATATCGTGATGATTTACAAACGGCCGAAAAATTATTCCGGCAAAGACCAGCTGGAATTTAAAGTGGCTTCGGTGGGAATGTTCCTGTTTGAAGAAAAACTGATTGTGGTGCTGGCGGAAGACATTCCGCTGTTTGTCGGCAAGCGTTTTCATACGGTTTCTTCCATTAAAGAAGTGTTTCTGAAACTCGTTTACAATTCCATTTCGCATTATGTGGAACACTTGCGCATTATCCATATGATTTCCGAGGAAATTGAAGATAAAATCACCGAGTCTATGGATAATACGTACCTGCTCAACCTGTTTAGCTTGGTAAAAAGCTTGGTGTATTATGCCGAGGCCATTACCTCCAACGGATTTGTGTTTGAAAAAGCGCGCAACCTTTCGGCCCGGATCGGGTTTGACGAAAAAGACGAAGAAATGCTGGATGATATTATCGTGGAAAATATGCAATGCAAAACCCAGGCCGATATCTATTCCAACATTTTGGCGCAGCTGCTGGATGCGCGCGCTTCCATTGTAAACAACAATTTGAACCAGCTGATTAAAAAATTAAACGTCATTACCGTTTGGATGATGGTGCCCACCTTGGTGGTCAGCGCTTACGGGATGAACGTAACCCTGCCGCTTTCCGACCATCCGGACGCGTTTTGGATGCTCATCGGGATTTGTTTGATTTTGGTGTGGCTGGTGATGATGTACTGGCGGCATAAAAATTGGTAAGCATTTTGGATTTACAAAAAGGGCGGAGCATATCCGCCCTTTTTTATGGGAGAATAATCCTTTTTAAGCGTTGCAAAAAATGCGCCTGCCGTATCGCTTTTGCTACACTATATATATGCAACTACCCGCTAAACTGCTTGTGTTATCCTGCTGTGCGCCGTGTTCGTGCGCGGTGATGAAAAAACTGTCGCAAGACGGCGTGGATGTTACGGTGCTGTTTTACAACCCCAACATTTACCCCACTGCCGAGTACGAAAAACGCCGCGATGAACAAAAACGCGCCTGTGCGGCGTTGGGCGTGAAATTTGCCGAACTGCCTTACGAGCCGGAAGTCTGGAACGAATGCGTAAAAGGACTGGAAAACGAACCGGAGCGCGGCAAGCGCTGCTGGGCGTGTTTTGCCCTGCGGCTTAAACGGGCGGCCGAATATGCCAGGGAGCATAAGTTTGATGCGTTTGCCTCCGTATTGGGCGTATCGCGCTACAAAGATTTAGACCAAGTAAACGACGCCGCCCGCTGGGCGTGGATGCACGTGGGAAAACCGTATGTGGCGGTCAACTGGCGCAAAGGCGGCTTGGAAGAGCTGCGCCGGGCGTTAATTGAAGAACTGCACCTGTATAAGCAGGAATACTGCGGGTGCAAATACAGTATCAGGAAGAAAGAAGAAAATGAAAAAATGGCTTAGACGTGCCGCCTTGGCGGCGGTAAGCGCGCTTATTTTATTTTTTGGGGCCGATTTGATGCTGCGCTGGGGTTCCGGCTGGGACTGGACGCGCGGGTGGACGGTGGAAAAAGCCGCGGCTCTTTTAAACCGGGAAGTACGGCTGGAAAAAATGTCCGCCAGTTTTATGGGGGTAAAACTGGACGGGTTGGAAATTTCCGAAGCGGGCGGATTTAAAAACGGTACTTTTTTATCCTTGGATCGCGTGCGGCTGCGGGCGGATTTGTTATATTTGCTGCGCGGCGATTTTAAAGTTCGCTCGTTGACCGTCAACGGAGCGCAAATACATCTGGAACGCTTGGCGGACGGCACGTTTAACTGGCAGAGCATGGTTACTTCGGCGCCTGCCGCCGCGGCGGAGAAAACGGAATCTTTCCAAGTGCCGCTGGATATTACGCTGGGGCAACTGACAGTGCAGCATTTGCAGCTGGATTATTCGGACGCGCAAACCCATACCCGCGCCGCGGCAAAAGAAGTGCTTTTTATGGTGCGGCATTTTGCTTTTGGCAAGCCGGTGGCGGTGCGCTTTCGCTCCACGCTTTTGTATGAAAAAGACGGCCAAGTGTTTACCCTCCCCGCGGAATTAAAAGCGGAAGTCCTTTTAAAAGATTTAAATTTGGCAAATGCGTCGGTTAACATTACGGATTTTTCCGCCCAATACCAAGACGCCCAATTGCAGCTGCAATTGCAGGCGGATTCGCTCGTGCAGCCTGCCGTGGCGGCTAAAGTGCAGCTTCAAAATTTATCGGCGCAGGCGTTGGCCGATCTGCTGCCCCAGGTGCCGCCGTTTGCCATTTCGCAGGCTGAAGTAAACACCCGGTTTCGGCTGACTCCTGCCGAGCAACAGCTGGCGGTAACGGATTTTGATTTTTCGATGCCCGGAGTGCAGGCCCAGTTTGCGGGGAATGTCCGCTATGGCGACAAACCCGCGTACGAGGTGGATTCTTCTTTTGAAATAGACGCGGCGCAGGCGGCGGCATTATTTCCCCCTTGGGAAAAGCAGTATCGCCCGTCCGGCCTTTTAAAGGGGACGGGCTCTTGGAATAAAGAAGGCGCCCAAGCGCAGCTTGCGCTGGAGGACGGATCCGTTCAAATTGAACACATGGGCAAATTTACGGGGGTTACGTTGGCGTTTTCCGCCCAAGAAAATGCGGCGTTTACCCAAGGAAGCGCAAAAGGCACGTTTAACGGGAAATTAAACGGAGAAAAATTTGAAGGCAAATTGGACGTAACCCAACAGCCCCAGCAAATAGACGCCGACTTGCAACTGCGGGCGGGCCGGGTGGCGCTTCCGCCCATGGCGGCGGCTGTTGAGCCGCCCCAAACGCCGGACGGCTTTGTGGCGGATACGCAATTGGTGGCGGCCCCCGAAGAGGCCTGGCCGCTGCCGCCGGTGAATATCCGCGCGGATATTCAGGTAGCCTCGCTGGACGCTCCGTACGTGTACGGCACCGACCTAGTGTTCCGTTCCGATCTGACCGGTGTTACGCCGGATTTAAAACAAACCCACGGCGATTTAACGCTTTCCATGGGCAGCGGCGAAATTAAAGACCTCTACCGCCTGACCAATGCCAACGCCGTTACGAAAGTGCTGTTCCTGTCCATCAACATTGTGGGCAAAGTGTTTAACTCCATGAACGTGTTTGCGGTGCTGGACGGACTAGGCAGCGGGTTGTTAAACGTGATGGGCGCCGGGGAACCGGAAGAGGAAGGAGAAGCCGATTTGGTGGTGAAAACCGTTACCGGCCCGGACGGGCAGCCCATGCAAATTATGGTGCCGTATACCGACCGAAAAATAGACGGGCGGCTGGCGTATGATAAATTTGCCACTTCCGTACAGTTCACGCAGGGCGTGGCGGACGTGCACGGCGGGACGTTCGTGTCGGATATGGTTTCGTTTACGCTGGACGGGAAAACCGATTTCAACACCGGCGAACTGGATATGACGGTGCAGGCCGCCCCCGGCAAACACGAGGAGGACGGCATCATGCCGCTGACGGTGAAAGTAGGGGGGACGGTGTCGGAACCGAAGGGAAGTATGAGTTTAATAGGCTCGGTTTCGTCACTCCTCACGCAGGGAATCAACAACAATTTTGCAAGCCGATCGGTAAAAAAAGGAATCGGCGGATTGTTTGGGCTGTTTAAAAAGAAACCCGCGCCGCAGCAAACGACTGCGGTTACGGCGGCCGAACCAGAAACGGCCGCGCAGGAGCAAGCTGCTTCTGAGCAAACGCCCGAAACGACAGAAGCGCCCGAAACGCCCGAAGCAACGGACTGATTGCCGGCTTTTGGTTATCTGTAAAAATCCCCCGCCTAAGCGGGGGATTTTTTATTTAATAACTTCTTTTACAATTTTGTAAGGGGCGGGTTTTTTCTTGCCTATTTTTACGGCTTGCGTAAAAAGAGCTGCGCCGTCTTCCAAGCGTTTTTTGTCAGAGGCGTAGAGCGTGGCAATTACGTCCCCTTTCTTTACGGCGTCGCCGGCTTTTTTGTCCAGCCAAATGCCCGCACCGTAATCAATGGCGTCTTCCATGGTGTTGCGCCCCGCGCCCAACAGCACGCCGGCCATACCGGCGGTTTTGGCGTCGATATGCTCCACAAATCCGTTGGCGGCGGCTTTAAATTCAAATTTCAGTTTGGCGTTTTTGAAGTATTTGACGGGATTGTCCACCGCTTCGGGGCTGGCGCCCTGCCATTTAATCATCTCGCGCAGTTTGGCGGCGGCTTCGCCGTTGGCGATTTTTTCTTCCATCAGCGCGCGCGCTTTTTTGACGTCCTTGACCTTGCCGCTGATGACGAGCATGTTGGCGGCTTCTTCAATTAACAGTTCATAAAAATCCGGCGCCAACTCTTTGTTTCCCTTCAAAATAAGCACCGTTTGCAGCATTTCGTTGGCATTGCCGATGGCGCGGCCCAAGGGCTGATCCATATAGGTAATCAGCGCGCGGCATTTTAAGCCCAAAAGCTTGGCGGTGCTGACTAAGGCGCGGGCCAGTTTGCGGCTGTCTTCCAGCTTCTGCATAAACGCGCCGGAGCCGTATTTAACGTCCATCAGCAGGCTGTCCACGCCTTCGGCGTATTTTTTGGAAAGGATGCTGGCTACAATCAGCGGACGGCTTTCCACGGTGCCGGTGGCGTCCCGCAGGGAATAGAGTTTTTTGTCGGCGGGGGCCAAATCCTGCGTTTGCCCAAACATGCAAACGCCCAGTTTTTGAATTTGGCGGTAGATGAGTTTGACCGGTACGCGCACTTCAAAATTCTTCATCGATTCCAGCTTGTCCAGGGTGCCGCCCGTGTGTCCCAGGCCGCGGCCGGACATCATCGGCACCGCTACGCCGCCGCACGCCACAAGGGGCGCCAACGCCATAGAAATGCCGTCCCCCACGCCGCCGGTGGAGTGTTTGTCTACCTTGGGTAATTTGACGGAAGAAAAATCCAACCGCCCGCCCGAATGGGCCATGGCTTTGGTAAAAAGAGCGGTTTCTTTGTCGGAAAGGGGGCGCAAAAAGCACGCCATTAAAAAAGCGGAAAGCTGATAGTCGGGCACGGTGCCTTTGGCGGCGCCGTTGGCCACGAAATTAAATTCCTCTTGCGTTAACGTCTTGCCGTTTCGTTTTTTGATGATGATATCAATCATGCGCATAGTTGCTGCCTCCTTTTTTCTCCGCGGGGGGAGAGAATTCCAGCATAGCATTTTCTGGCGGGAAAGAGAAGATACCCCGCTCCCGCCGTTTTAGACAGCAAACGACAGGCAGGGCGGGTGCTACGGCATGCGGCCGAGTTCTGCTTCGGTTTGATGCAGCCGCAGGGATACTTCGTTAATGTTTTTTTGCAAGCGGGCTTCCCGTGCCGAAATAAAAATCCACGTAGCAAGTATTTGCTTTTTGTCTTCCACAGTGCTGTCTTTTGTGGGCGGATGATCCGTTAAAATTTGGGCCGCTCGGCGGGCGGAGTCCTGCTTGTCGAGCAGTTTTTGCAAGCGGTTCCACAACAGGTCGCTGTAAGCTTGCAAGGCCTTGCGGCGGGCGGAATAAAGCAATTTAAACCGGTTGGACAGTTTTGCTTTGGGCAGAATGACACCATCGGGCCAGCGTTCTTGCTGGTGCAGGCGGGCGTCTTGCGTGCGTTTTAGAATTTCTTGGGAAAGGGGATGGTCTAACGGATGTTCCAATAGCCACAGCGGGGCTTGCGTTTCCAAAAAAGTAGCCGCCCCCAATACCGCTTGGGCTTTTTCGGCCGGCAGGAAAACGGACACTTGCGCAAAGCGTTCAAAATCGGCGGGAGACCAAGATCCCTCGTCTTGTAATTTTAACAGCAACTTTTTTTGAACGGCGGTTGCATACGCTTCCAGCCCGGCGTGTGCGTCCGGCTCGGCGGCAGACGGAACAACCGCTTGCGGGAGCATGCCAAAGGCGGGCACATAGAGCTGCACAAATTCATAGGTTAAAACGGCGGACGCTTCCTCCGCGGCGCAAATAAGCAGTTGCTTTTGGCGGGAGGTTAAGGCGGGCGCGTCTAAAATTGCGTTATAAAACTCGTACTTGGAAGACCCCGTCTCCCACGTTAATTCTTCCCAGGCTTCTTCAGGAATATAATCGGGATCATTCGGATTTGTCGCAAAACGCAAGGGGTTTACTTGCACTTCATCCCAGTTTTGGGTGCCCCAGGTAAAAGAAGGGTTTCCGCTGGCGAGGATTTGTTCCCAATGGTCGCGGGTTAAAGCCTGCTGGCGGGGGGTGGAAAGCGGCTCCCAGTTTAGGCGCTTGTCCGGTGTATAAGGGCGCGGCTGTTGGTCAAGGACGGACGCCAAGGCTTTGCTTTCCCGGTACAGCAGTTTGTTAAGTCTTTTTAAATAGCGCTCTTTTTCGGCAGTCGGCGCATCCGCTTTCGGTTTGGGGGGCACCGGCAACTCCAGGCGCGCCAGGCGCTTGGCGGTTAGGTTGAAATCCTTAGATACCGCCCAGCCGGGGTTTTGCACCAGGGCCCGGCGGGTTTCTTCCAATGCGGTCAGCTGGGACTCCAGCAGATGCTTTTGGGCGGAAGACAGGGCCCCGTTTTCCAAAACCATGCGCGGGGCCGTGAAAGAACCTCTTAACAATTGAGATAAATTTTTGGACAAAGGCTGCGCCCCTGCCCCTGTCGTGCAACTCAGCAAGAAACACAAAATTAAAATTCTATGGGATGTGTTCATAAAAATGTTTCCAATCGGTTTAACAAACCGCCGCTTCGCATTTTTTTATTAGAAGCGTTCCATGCCCTCCAATTCCGTGCCAATCTGATATATGCGTTTTTGAATTTGCTCAATCAGCGGATCCAACCGGGCCAAAAGCGCCGAGATTTCCAGCTGCATAGCGGTTTGTATGGCGGCGTTTTCCGGTTCATCGCCAAGTATTCCCAACGCATTAACCGAAACCCGCTGATGCGTGCGCTGCAGAAAATCTCTTTCTTGGGCCAACTTAGACAGCCGTGTTTGCAAGATGTCTAAGTATTCGGTCAATTCTTTTTTCCAGGCCGCCTGCATGTTCTGCGGGGTCTGCAGCAAAGGCATTTTGGAAAGGATGATTCCGTTGGGCCAGATCAGATGGCGGTTGTTTTGAAGGTGCGTTATTTGTCCTTCAATTTTTTTGACGAGGCTGGACTCAAGCGGGTGCGCCAATACCAACAGAGCCGCATCCGGCTCTAAATAAGTAATCGCTTTGAGCAGTAATTGCGCCTGTTGCGGATCCAGATAAACCGACCAGCTGATGAAGGCCTCGTAATCCTGGGGCGTCCAGCGGCCGGCGGATTTTAATTTTTGAAGTAACCGCTTTTCTTGTGCCGCCGCGTATCCCTGGGCTTGATAGAGCTTTTCCATTTCCGTATTGGCGGGCGTTTCTACCAGCGGCAGGCGGTTAAATGCAATGATGTATTTGCGTACGAAGTTAAAATCCAATAAAGAAAAAGTGTTTTTCATTACGGAGAGCATCAATTCTTTTTGCTTTTGGGGCAGGCGGTCGTTTTTGGCAATTTGATCAAGCGCCTGCTGAGGGCCGGCCAAGAGATGAGAGCAGAAAAAGCCATATTCTACCGGATCTATATATAAAGAGCTGCCCCGGTCTTCGGAGGGGATAAAAGGCGTAATTCTCACTTGGCCCACGCCCGACACTTGCAGGGAAAAGTCAGGGTCGCCGGCTGCAAAAAAGGTATCCGGAGCGGGCACCGTGAAGGGCTTGAGCAGGGAGCGTTCGCCGTTGGTTTTGGCGGCTTCGACGAGTGTTTTAAGATGGGGCGTGCGAAAGGCCGGAATCGGGTTGGCCTGAACAATTTGGCCCAATGCTTTTGCCTCGCGGTACAAAATATCGGAAAGGGCTTGGAGATATTTTTCTTTTGCAGCTACATCCGCCGAAGCCGGCGGAAGAGCGGGCAGGGAAAGCCCCATGGCCTGCAGTTGCTTCCGGCTGGAAGCCGCTGCGGGAGAAAGCGCCCAAGCGGGGTTTGACCGAAGGGCGTGGCGGAACTCTTCCAAAGAAGAAAAATAATTTTTTAATGTGGTTTCACGCAGAAAAGCCGCGGAAGAGTTTTGTTGTAATAATTTAGAAGCCGTAACGGATTTTTCAATCATTTTGGCCGCCGAACCCCCGACGCCTTGGGCCAGCGCCGAAGTGGCTGTAGAGGCGGCAACCAAACAAAATACAAGATATTTTCCAATGGACATATATATATATATGCTCCTTCCTTTATCTATATAAATAGCATAAAGCTTTTATAAAGTGCTCACAAGGGTCTTTAGTCCTATTTTTAAAACCCAATTGGCCCTTCCAAATATAGGTCTTTATATGGGTCTTTGAGGGGGCGAAAGGGCATTTAGCCCGGCGTTTAGATTTGATATCATATAAGAAAGTTACTTTCGGAGGAGTTATGAAGAAAATTGTCCTGCCGGGGTGGATTAAAGCCTATTTTGGGTTCATCTTGGCGAACTGGTTGCTTTTTACGCTGATGCGCGGCATTTTCCTGTTTGTATTCCGTGCCGCGTTGGTGCCGCAGTCCTACCCGGAATTGTGGGAAACCTTTTATGTAGGTGCCAAATTTGATATGCGCCTGGCCTGTGCATTGGCCATTCCGCTGGGCCTGTATTTTACCGTGTGCGCTTTTTGGCACAAAGCGCGGGCCATCCGCAAAGGAATGGCGTGGCTGTACGGCGTGTTGGAAGCCGTCGTGTTATTGGTGTATTTTCTGGATTTTGCGCACTATTCCTATATTTCCATGCGCATCAACTACTCTATTTTAAAATATGCCGAAAACCCGCTGATCTCCCTACAAATGGCGTGGGAGACGTATCCGGTGGTTTGGGGGCTGTTGGGACTCGCTTTGTGGGGCGTTTTGGGCGGTTGGTTTGCCAATTATGTGCAAAAGAAAGCGTTCGCCCAAACGGATTCTTACCGCTGGAAAGGCAATTTGGGATGGTTCTTTGGCGGCCTGTTGCTGACGGGGGCGCTGATGTTTGGCCAGCTGAGCCAGTATCCGCTGCGCTGGAGCAACGCCTATCACTCCACCAACAACTTCATCTGCAACCTGACGCTGAACCCGGTGCTGAACATCTATGATACGGCCCGGTTTGTAAAGGCGGACAGCTATGACGAAGAAAAAACCCGCCGGTACTATGACGCCGTTTCCAAATACTTGCAGGTGGATCAGCCCAATAAAGAAACGCTGAATTTTGAAAGAGTAATTGCCGGCAAACCTGCCGCCGAGCGGAAAGATTACAACGTGGTGGTTATTTTTATGGAATCGCTGGCGTGGAACAAACTTTCCATGACCAATCCCGACATCGACCCCACGCCGTTTGTAAAAGAATTGTCGGAAAGATCTATTCTGTTTAATAATTTCTTTGCGCCCACTTCCGCCACCGCGCGGGCCGTGTTCGCCACGGTAACGGGCATTCCGGACGTAACTTCTTTTAAAACCAGCTCCCGCAATCCGCTGATTGTAGACCAGCATGTAGTGGTAAACGCCTTGCGGGATTATGAAAAGTATTTCTTCATCGGCGGCAGCGCCAGCTGGGGCAACATCCGCGGTATTTTGGAGCATAACCTGACGGATGTGCATATGTATGAAGAAGGTCATTTTAAAAACGAACACCGCAACGACGTGTGGGGCATTTCGGACTTGGATTTGTTCCGGGAAGCAAACCGCATTTTGGATGAAGAACAAAAAGCCAAGAAGAAACCCTTCTTTGCCATTATCCAAACGGCCGGCTATCACCGCCCCTACACCATTCCGGACGACAACGCCGGTTTTGAACCCAAGGACATTGGGGAAGAATTGGCGCACAAGCGCAGTTTTGTCAGCGTGGCGGAATACAACTCGCTGCGTTTTTCCGACCATGCCTTGCGGGAATTCTTTAAATTGGCCGAAAAGTCGGACTATTATGACAACACGGTTTTCTTTATTTTCGGCGATCACGGCCTCTCGGCCCCGCAGTCCGAAAATATGCCGCGCGGCTATGTGGATTTGAACTTGATTAACCACCAAATCCCGCTGATTATCGCCGGCAAACCGATTGAAAAACCGCAGGTAATCAGCCGTACGGCCAGCCAAGTGGATATTCTGCCCATTGCCATGGGGCTTTTGGGCCGCCCGTATTTTACGCGGGCCATCGGCCGCGACGTGCTGACGGACTCCGAAGCGGAACCCGGTTCGCTGATTTACGGCTGGGCCAGCACGCCCGCCACCATTGGCTTTGTGCAGGGGGAATACTACTACCACAATTCCGGCGGGAAAGAGGGCCTTTACAAGTTTACGGCGGATAATTATAATGAAGATATCTCAAAGAAAGACCCTGCCCGCTTTGAGCATATGAAAAACTTGGCGCTGGGATTGTATGAAACCTCGCGCTATCAGTTCTATCATAACCAAAAACGCGATGAACGCGACGATTAGGAGAAATAAATGAACGGAATTTGGATAGTTATTTTAATACTGGCGGTATTTGGCGTTTACGCCATGATGACGTACAATAAATTCATCTTGCTTAAAAACCGCGTAACCGAGGCGTGGAGCGATATTGAAGTGCAAATGAAACGTCGGTATGATTTGATTCCGAACTTGGTGGAAACCGTAAAGGGATACGCCAAGCACGAAAGCGGTACGTTGGAAAAAGTCATCCAGGCGCGCAATATCGCCATGGCGGCGCAGGGCAATATGAAAGAACTGTCCCAGTCGGAAAGTATGCTGACGGGGGCGCTGAAATCCATATTTGCCTTGTCGGAAAATTATCCGGACTTAAAAGCCAACGCCAACTTTATGGAATTGCAGCGCGAACTGCGCGACACGGAAGACAAACTGCAGGCGGCCCGCCGCTTTTACAACGGCAATGTGCTGGCGTTAAACACGAAAATTGAATTGTTCCCCAGCAACATCATTGCTTCCATGTTCCACTTTGAAAAACGGGACTTCTTTGAACTGGCCGAAGAGGAACAGGACGCCCGCAGCGCAGTGAAAGTCCAATTCTGACAATGGCTACCATCTACGATCATATTGCACAAAACAAGCGGCGCACGTGGCTGCTTGTTTTGTTATTTCCGATTACCTTTGTGGTGTTGGGATATGTGTTCCTGTTCGGGTTTTACCAGCTGGCCTCCACCCCCCAAGGGCAATCGTCTTACTCGGGTTCTTATTATTCTCAAACGGCCCCGCGCTCCTATTATTCCCAAACGCCCGCGGAGGAGGGATCTTCCGCGCTGGAGCACGCCAACCAAACGGCGCTGTACGTGCTTCCGTTCCTGTGGGTGGGGGCCGTGTTGTGGATTGTCATTGCATACTTCGCGGGCGACCGGATGTTGCTGCACGGAGCCCGGGCGATTGAAATCCACCGGGAAGACCAGCCGGAAATTTATAATTTGGTGGAAAACCTGTGTATTTCCCAAGGGCTTCCCACGCCGCGCATCTATATTATAGATGACGAATCGCTCAATGCGTTTGCCACCGGGCGGGATCCGGAACACGCTTCGGTCGCGCTGACGAAAGGAATTGTGCAAAAATTGGAACGGGTGGAGCTGGAAGGAGTGGTGGCGCACGAATTGGCCCATATTCAAAACAGGGATATCCGGCTGATGCTGATTACGGTGGCCGGCATTTCCTTTTTTACCTTTTTGTCGGAAATTTGTTTCCGGATGGGTTTGCGTGCCAGCCGGCGCAGCAGCAAAAATTCCGGCGGGGCGGCGGCCCTTATGTTTGTGTTAGGTATCTTTTTTGCCATATACGGCTATTTAGTCGCGCCGCTTATACGGCTGGCGGTTTCGCGTACGCGGGAGTTTCAGGCAGATGCCACGGGCGCTTTGATGACGCGTCATCCGGCGGCTTTGGCCCGTGCGTTGCGCAAAATCAGTGCCGATCCCCGCGTGGAAGCGTTGGACGAACATGCCAGTATGGCGGCGATGTGTATTGAAAATCCGCTTCAAAAGAACGGGTTGTTTGCGTCGCTGTCGGGTTTGTTTGCCACGCACCCGCCGGTGGAAGAGCGCATTGCCGCGTTGCAGGAAATGGACGGAAGAATTTGAACGCTTTTCCATACAAAAAAGCCCCGGCCTTAGGGCCGGGGCTTTTTGCGTCAAAAGGTTACTGCATTACTTTTTCTAAGCTGGGGTCAAAATCAAAGTATTCGTAAGGCTCAAATTCAAACATTTTGGCAATCAAATTAAGCGGAATTACCCCGGTAATCGTATTAAAATCCCGCGCGGCGCTGTTGTATTTTTTCTTGGAGGACTGCACTTTGCCTTCCGCGTGGATGATGCTGCGCTGCAGTTTTAAGAAGTGTTCGTCGTCTTTGAGTTCCGGGTGCTGCATGGCGGCGGTAAACACTTTTTTAAATTTTTTGGTAATGTCGCTTTCCAATTGTACCCGTTCCTGCAGGGTGGCGGTTTTGCGGCAGGCGTCTTTTAAGTGGGACAGTTCGTAAATAAATTCGCGATCCAGTTCCGGGAAAGACGCGGCCGACAAGGCCAAACTGGGAATTAGCTCTGCGCGGTTTTTCATATTGTTATCCAGCTGCTGCCACGCGTTTTGCGCCGCTTTATTAAGCGATACAAATTTGACGTACGCCAACATGAGTAACACCACCAACATGCACATTGCCCCAAACAAAAACCAAATCACCATATTGTCGTCCTCCCCGTTGACTAACAGACGGATTATAATTACAATGAAAGTAGCAGCCCAGCTACTACAAAGTATAAATATTAACCCGACAGAAATCAAGGACTGCTGCCGCCACCTGGCGTGTGCGGCGGGTTAATAGGAAACATTCTCAAGTAGGGCCGGCCGTTGCCGGAGTTTTGCAATTCTTTATTTCCAAACGGAGGAATCCATGCTGCTAACGATATCGTCGTTTGTCGGATTTACGGCGCTCGTGTTGGGGCTGTCGTATTATTTGACGAGAAAAAAAGACGCATCCTCCTCGGAAGGCTATTTTTTGGCCGGAAGAGGACTAACCGGGTGGGTAATCGCGGCTTCGCTGTTGCTAACGAACCTGTCTACCGAACAAATGGTAGGGCTAAACGGGCAGGGATATATGTTCAATATGTCCGGAATCGGCTACGAAATTGGGGCGTCTTTGGCGCTGATTATCGTAGCTTTTTTCTTTCTGCCCCGGTACCTTAAAAAAGGATATGCCACCATTCCGGATTTTGTGGGAGATCGGTACGATTCCGCCACCAAGCAGTTTGTCAATTTCCTCTTTTTGGCCGGCTATGTGTTGATTTTGCTTCCTACGGTGCTGTATTCGGGCGCCATTGGAATGGGCGGTATTTTTAACATTATGGATACTTTCGGCATGTCCGAAATGATGGCCATTATCGTGGTGGTGGTTGCCATTGGCGTGTTGGGCTGCCTCTACACCATTTTCGGCGGCCTTCGCATTATGGCCATTGCCGATACGTTAAACGGAATCGGGCTTATTTTCGGCGGACTGATGGTGCCGCTGTTCGCGCTGGCCTATGTGGGCGGCGGAGACATTTTAGGCGGGCTTACGGAAGTGGTCAAAGCACACCCCGAAAAATTTAACGCCATTGGCGGCCCGAATGATCCGGTGCCTTTTGCCACCATGTTTACGGGGATGTTCCTGGTAAACTTGTTTTACTGGGGCTGCAACCAAACCATTATTCAGCGTGCCCTGGCGGCGAAAAACTTAAAGGAAGGGCAGAAAGGCCTTTTCCTCGCGGCCATTTTTAAGTTAATCGGGCCGATTTATCTGATTATTCCGGGCATTGTGGCCTTCCATATTTTCCAGGATAACCCCTTGAAGGTGGGGGATATGGCTTACCCGATGCTGGTAAACAAAGTGCTTCCGTTCTATTTGATCGGCTTCTTCGCGGCCGTATTGTTCGGTGCCATTGTAAGCTCGTTTAATGCGGCGCTGAACTCTTCTTCTACGCTGTTTATGCTCAATGTGTACAAACCGCTGATTAAGCCCACCGCCACCGACGAAGACCTGGTAACCAAAGGCAAGTATGTGGGGATTATTTTGGCGATCTTCTCCATGTGTGTGGCCCCGCTGATTGCCATGGCTCCTTCGGGATTGTTTAACTACCTGCAAATGGTAAACGGTTTTTACAATGTGCCGATTTTTACGCTGATTATCTTCGGTATGCTCAATAAAACCGCACCGGCGTGGGCGGCCAAAGTAACGCTGATTTTCTTTATGATCGGCTACGGCCTGACGCAGCTTGGCATTGTGAAAACGGACTTGCACTTCTTGCATGTGCTGGCCATACTGTTCGTTATTTCCATTGTGTTTATGTACATTACCGGCAAATTTTGGCCCGCCAAAAATAAGTATGATGACGGGAAAGATTTGCACATTGTAGATACCACCCCGTGGAATATGCGGGTAGTGGTCAGCATTGCCATTGTGCTGTGTGTTTTTGGCGTATATGTGCTGTTTTCGCGGATGGGGATTGCCGCGTAGCAAAAAGTTTGCCCAAACGGACGGGGAAATTCCCCGTCCGTTTTTTGTTTAGAGAGGAAAAAACTTGTTATAATAACTAAACGGAGGGCCTTCTTTTTATGATTGAGAAACGCATTAATATCATGGAGCCGGAAATTCCCACGCTGCAGCAGCCGCCAGCCGAAGAACCCGCTGAAAAAAAACAAGTGGAATACGCTTCGGTAACGGAACGCTTTGTGGCGCTTTTAATTGACTATGGCGTCGTATTTATCCCCGCCCAGCTTATTGCCAGAGTAATTTTGAACATCATGGGGCCTATTACCGAGCTGTGGCAAATTGCTTCTATTTTTATTGGGATTAACCTTTTGTTTATTTTGTATGAAACCATTCTCTCCAGCGGAGACCGCGTCACTTTAGGCAAGGCGTTGGTCGGCATTGCCGTCGTAAAAAAGGATTTAAGCGGCCCCATTTCGCTGCCGCGCGCGTTTCTGCGGGCGATTGGATATTATTTCAGCGCGGCCCTTTTAATGTGTGGGTTCTTATTGGCATTCTTTGATGATAAACACCGCGCCTTACAGGATTTTTTGGGCGGAAGCGTGGTCGTGCAAATCCGCGAAAAAACGTGGATGGAACGCACCATGGTGCGTTTGCTGGGGGGAGTCTTGCTCGTGGCGTTTGCAGCTACTTCCTATACGCAGTTTTTTGGAAGAGGCGGGACGCTTCAGCAATTCTATATCCGCCGGGCGCAAGAGCATTTGGGCAAGATTGCCCTGTTGGAAGAAGCCCATTACAACCGCTATGGCAGCTATACCAACGATCTATTGCGCTTGTCTTTATTGTCCGGCGATCCGGTACAATTCCAGCGGGATACGCAAAAGGTATTGTATCCGAAGGGATTTAAAATTGGCGTACAGGGAAATTACTACAAAATTTCCGCCCGGGCTCGGGACGCGCGCAATACGCCTGTTTATTTTACGTCTAAATAATCTAACGGCACATCATCAAACGCCGGGCTTACAAAAGCTCGGCGTTTTTGTTTGGGTATCATTCGTTGATGGTTTAAAAGCCAAAACAAGTCAAAAAAACACCCCCCGGCTGTGGGCTGGGGGGTGTTTGTGAATACAAATTTATTTTTCCACTTTAATGCCGCGGAAAGCCCGGTACAATACCGCCAGCAAGCCGAAGATGACATACAAGGAAAATACGATAAAGATTACATCTTGCGGGAAGCGGATTAACATTACCACCAAAAACACGATTAACAACAGCGTCCATACGCTCAAGCGTTTTTCGCGTTTGGCTTTAAACGCCGCATACGGAATGTTGGATACCATTAACAGCGATAAAATCAGCATGGCAAACCAAACAAAATTGTACAGATGCGGCAGGTACAACGTCAGCAGGTGAATGTTGCGTCCGCCCATTTCGCCTTCCATAATGCTATAGGAAATGGCAAACGAAGCCAACAGCGCCGCCGGCGCCGGAACGGGCAGACCGGAGAAATATTTTTTAGAGCCTTGCCCCGCATGGGCCATGGTGTTAAACTTGGCCAAGCGCAACACGCCGAAACACGTATACACGCAGGCAATCGGCGCGCCCCAAAGCGGCTGAGCGTGTAAAACGAAAAAATACATCAAAAAAGCCGGCGCCGCACAGAACGAAACGGCATCGGCCAAAGAATCCATTTCCACGCCGAAATCGCTTTCGGCGTCCAATAAGCGGGCAATGCGTCCGTCAAACATATCAAATACGGCGGCCGCCAAAATCAGCCAGCCGGCTTGGGCAAAGTTGCCCCGGGCGGAGGCTAAAATAGAAAAGAATCCGCAGGATAAATTCCCAAGCGTAAACAGGGAAGGCGCCGTCAGCGCGCCGGTGTGTTTAAGTCTGTCCACAACTTTGGTTTCTTTATTTTCGTCTTGCATAAGCGCCCCTATTTCCAAAGCCCCAGCACCGTAATGCCGCCCTGCACTTTTTGGCCTTCTTTTACCAATACGCGTACGGCATTTTTCGGCAGGTATACCGCCACTTGCGACCCAAAGCGCACCAGCCCCAAGTGCCCGCCGATTTTAATATCCTGCTGCGGCTTTACCCAGCATTCAATGCGCCGTGCAATGGCGCCGGTAATTTGCTCCACATGGGCAAACTGCGCCGGGTTTCCGTTGCGGAACAGCTGAATTAAATTGCGTTCGTTTTTGTCGGCGGCGGGGTTGTTGGCAAACAGGAAAGTGCCTTTGTTGTAAAAAATTTCGCCCGTTCTTCCGTTGACGGTAGAGCGCTGAATGTGCACGTCAAAAATAGACAGGAAAATGCGGATGACGACGGAGTTGGGGTCGTCCTCGGTTTTAATGGAGAGGACGGTTCCGTCCGCCGGGCAGGCGATTTCGTCGTCTGCAAAAACGGTTTCGCGTTTCGGATCGCGGAAAAAGTACGCGCAGAAACAACCCGCCAGCAAGCACAATACGCCCAGGGTGCGCAGGTCAAAAAACAGCAAAATGGCGGCCGCCGCTACGGCGACTGCAAAAAATTTGATTCCTAACGGCAACACGGTGCCAACCCAGCTAAGACACTTAGAAAGCGTGCGGTTGATATCTTCTAACATAGCTTTTTATACCGGTGGGTTTGATTGAATGGCAGGAAGTGTTAAGTGGGCAGGGGGGGACTTGAACCCCCACGACCTTGCGGTCAACAGATTTTAAGTCTGTCGCGTCTGCCATTCCGCCACCAGCCCTCTTATATCACTATTTTAACAAAAAAAACGGCCCTTTGCACTTTTTTTATGGGAAGGAAACTATTTTTCAAATGTTTTTAAACTGTTGTAAAATTTACGGCAGAAAAATGTTTTTACGCCCAGCTCTTTTAGCGCCTGCTGCAGCTGGCGGTCGTCCGTCACGGCAATCACGCGGCTGCCGCTTTGGCTTAAATAGGCGGCGCGTTCGTAGATGATCTGGTCGGCGGAGTCTTCCTCGGAAAAAGAAATATGCACCCCGCCGCGGTACAGCGGGCCTACGGGGCGGAAGGAACCGTCAAAAATTACCTCGTACTGATGCATGGCGTAGTGCTCGTCTTGCGAAATTTCACTTAAAAAATCAAGGAAATCCGCCGTTACTTCTTCTTCCGTCCGGGCAAATTCATACAAAAAACTGCGCACCAAGTTCAGTCCGTCAATCAAATAAATGGTGGGTTTGGTAGTTACGTACATATATATTGTCTTTACTGCGCAAAATTGTTATAAGAAATGATACAATATAATACTCTTTTACAGGAAGAGCTCTTTGACAATTTCCGTATGTAACGGGGGTGTAATAGATTCGACGGGTATCTGTTGCCGCCCGGGAGCAAGTGCCGGTTGGCCAGGCCGGCTAAAATAGGGCCAAAAAAATAACTAACGACAATCAAGTCGCTTGGGCTAACGCTTAGTCCCACCGTGCCTTTGGTGTCTTCCATACGCTAAGGGATCACGGTTATTATATGGAATGCGGCAAAGCGGGCGCGGTTCGTCCGGCTTTGCCTAAGACCCACGAACCAAACCGCAGGCGTGCCGCTTCGCGCTTAGCCGGCGGTTACAAAAGCGAAGCTAAACTTGTAGCGCCCGGTTGGAGAAGATGTTCGGACGGGGGTGCGAATCCCCCCACCTCCACTGGTTTTAGCGGGCGGATTGCCGGCGAGGGGAGTCCGCCTGAAATAAACGGGCCGGAAATTTTGTTATAAAGAAGGAACGGAAATTGTGCACAAAAGAATTTACCAACATAAAAACGGGAGAATGTATGGCAGCTGAGATTAAGTTCGGTACCGACGGGTGGAGAGGCATTATCGCTTGGGATTTTACCTTTGAAAACGTACGCCGCTTGGCGCAGGCTCTGGCCGACTATATCAACGAAAACGCTCCGGTGGGCGAAAACGGCAAACAGCCTAAGATTTTTGTGGGTTACGACCGCCGCTTTATGTCGGACTTGTTCGCCGCCGACATTGCCAGCATTTTCCGTTCCAATAAAATAGACGTTACGCTCTCGTCCTGCCCCATTTCTACGCCGGTGGCGGCGTGTTTAAGCTTAAGCAAATTCTGGATGAGCGTGATGGTAACAGCCAGCCACAATCCGCCCCATTATAACGGCATTAAAATCAAGCTGGCGGGCGGGTCGGCCTCGTCTCGCGTTACGAAAGAAATTGAAGAGTACTTGGATCAAAATTCCGTTTTGTTCTTATACGGGCAGAAAGCGGAACAGAAAGATTGTTCCGACCTTTATTTTAAATATGTGGCCGCACATGCCAACACCAAAAAATTAAAAACGTTTAAATCCAAAGTGGTGATTGATTATATGCACGGGGCGGCGGCCGGCTATTTGGAAAAATTCCTCTCGCCCAAACAAGTGATCGCCTTGCGTGCGGACAGAGAACCCACGTTTGAGGGAGAGCAGCCGGAACCGGTGGAGAAGAATTTGTCCGTTCTAAAGAAAACGGTAACCGAGAAAAAAGCCGCGCTGGGCATTGCCTTTGACGGAGACGGCGACCGGGTGGCATTAATAGACGAAAAAGGAACCTATTTAACCCCGTGTATGATTGCGGCCGTGCTGTGCAATTATTTGGTGAAATACAAAAAATTAAAAGGCAAAATCGTGCAGACGGTCTCCATGGGCTATTTGCTCAAGCGCATTGCCCGCAAGTATGAAATGCTGTTTGAAGAAGTGGGCGTGGGCTTTAAAAATGTAGCCGAGCGGATGAGTTTGGATGATGTCGCCTTTGGCGTGGAAGAATCCGGCGGGTTTGCCTGGAAAGGCAATTTGCCCGACCGAGACGGACTCACGGTAGCCTTGGCGTTTTTGGGCATTATGGCCGCCACGGGCAAAAAAGCCAGCCAGCTGTGCGCGGATGTGGTGCAGGAATACGGGGCTTCGGTTTATATGCGCCGGGATTTGCCGATTTCCAAACCGGTAGACAAAGCGGCCTTGTCCGAGAAACTGCGCAAAAAACTTCCCAAAAAAATCAACGGCCGCCGCATTGCCGAAACGTTGACGTCGGACGGGCTGAAGATTGTTTTTGATAACGACGAATGGCTGCTGTTGCGCCCCTCGGGCACCGAACCGCTTTTGCGCATTTACGCCGAAAGCGCGACCAAAAAAGATACGCAGGCGTTGTTGAATTTCGGAGAAAAAATACTGGCTCCTTACCAAAAATAAGAGGAATGCATGTTAAAAATAGCGTTGGTGGATGATTCGGTGATTTTGCGTTCGGCCATTAAGAACGTGTTGGAATCGTCCGGATTTAAAGTTGTTTTTGAAGCGGGAGGATCCGCCGAATTGTTTTCAAAGATTGAAAACAGCGGCGTGGAACTGATTTTGCTGGATATTTTCTTCCCGACGGAAAACGGATTGGACATTTTGGCCAAACTCAAAAAGCATATGCCGCAGGTAAAAGTGCTGATTGTAACGGGGCTGCGGCAGGACACAATTCTGGAAGAGGCCCAGCGGCTGGGGGCAGACGGCGTGCTGTACAAACCGTTTGACACCGATGAGCTGTTGTCGGCCATTCAGCGGGTTTCGCGCTGAAACCGTTTTGCGTAAAAAAGCCGCCTGCAAACGCAGGCGGCTTTTTTGTTTGGGTGAAGTTATTTTAGAGCTTAAGCCATTTAAATTCAAAAAATACGACTACCGCAAATACCAGTACGGGGCCCCAACCGGCCAGATAAGGGTTGATGTAGCCGTTTTCTCCGATGGATGTAAACATCGTAATCAGCCACCAAAACGTAAAAGCAATCACAAGCGAAGCAATAATGTTTAGAATTTTGCTTTTGCGCCGGACGCTGATGGCAAACGGCATGCCGAGCAGGCACATAATAAGCGTAACAAACGGCGTGGCCAGTTTGGACTGGAGCATCGTTTGCGCCGCATAGGAAGAAAGACCGCTTTTTTTAAAGAAGTGAATGCGTTTGTAGAGCTCGCGGATGCTGAGGAGCTTGTTGTCCGTGCGGTCTATGGCCATTTCGGAAGGATTTAAATTGACGGGCGAATCCGCCGTTTCAAACGATTCTTCCGTGGTGTCCATGGAATCTATAAAAACGCGCTGAATGCCCTTGGAAAACAGCCAGCTTTTGGTGTCCGGGTTCCATAGCATCTGATCGGCTACAATTTGGTTGGCAATGTTCCAGCCGGAGTCGTAGGTGTCCAGCGAAACGCGTTTCATGGTGCCCTCTTTCAGGTTTACCTCTTTGGCAAATAACATCTGGTTGGGGGAAATTTTTAAAATAACATCACGTTCGGCATCGGGGTTAAAGGGGTCTTCCGAGGGGTTGATGCGGGTATTGTAAATACGCTCCGACTTGGCGTTTAAGGGGGGAATGACAAATTCCTGCAGCACCATAGTCGCCAACACGACCCCTAAAATACACAGGATAACGGGTTTAAACAACTGGCGCGGGGCAAAGCCGCTGGCCACACAGGCCGTCCATTCGCCGTTGGCCACCATTTCGGAAATGACGGAAATGGCCCCCAGCAGGCAGGCAACGGGCATAATGGTGGCCAGCCAATTGGGAAACGTAACCAGCGAATAAGAAAGCAGATCCATCATTGTGGTTACGCCGTTGCCCAGGTTTTTCATTTTTTCAAAGGTGTCGCCCAGTACCACCAATGCCGTAAATACGCCTAGGGCAAAGAAAAAGGGCCCCCAGAATTTTCGGGCGATATAGAAATAAATCCGCATATTAAATGTTTAACCTCTTTTTCCATAGGTAACGGGCCGCAAAAATGCCGGCTATAATCGGCAGCCACGGGCCGGGGTAGGCAATCCATCCGTATTTTTTCCCTAAAGAAAGGCCCAGCGTCATTAATAAATAGAACGTAAAAATGATAATCACGCTAAAGAGCATTCCCCAGCCCTTATTGGTTCTTTTGCCGAAGGAGAATCCGATCGGACAGCTGACAAACAGCAATACAATCGGGGAGAAAGCGAGTACGTTGCGCATGCTGATTTCGGTGCGGTATTCGTTGATGGTTTCGGGATCTAAAGGCATTTGGCGCATGCGTCTAAGCAGTTTGGTGGTGGACATTTCCCCTACGCGCAAACGGCGGTATTGGGCCTTTAAGAGGGAAATGCTCATAATGTATTCGTCAAAATTGGCGGCGATAAAAGAGGAAGGATCTTTGTCGTCCAGGCGCTGCATTTGCCCGTCTTTGAGCTGCAGGCCGATGGCCGTATGGGTTAAAATCACTTTGCCGGAAGAAGCGTTTACTTTGGTGCTCAGGGCGCCGTTATCTTCTTTTTTAATCAGATGAATTTGCCGGGCGACATCCGTGTCTTTGTCCAAGCTTTCCAAATACAAATCCCATTCGCCTAAATTTAAGAATGTTTTGGGTTCCAAATTTACTTTGGTAATTTTACTGCGGGCTTCGCTGCGGCGGTCTAAGAGGCGTTTGTAGCTGCGCGGAGTCAGCCAATTTTGCATGACAAACATTACCACCGTCAGCCCCAGGGCGCAAATAAAAAGCGGCCGGATAATCTCTTTAAACGAAAATCCCGCCGCGCGCAAGGCAATAAGTTCGCCGTGTTCGCTCATATTGGTCAGCGTCAGCAAAATGGCAATCTGAAAGGCCATCGGCGCGCTTAAGCAAAACACATTGGGCAGCACGTTAAGAAGAGAAGATACAATCCACCCGAAACTGGTGCCGTACGTCATGGCCATATCCAGGATACGGATGAACTGGTTCATAAAAATAACAAACGTCAGCACTCCCAATACGCCTATAAAAAACGTAAGGAGACTTTTTGCAATGTATTTGGTAAAAATGCTGACGCGCATATATATTATTCTAACAAAATATCAAACCCGCCCGCAGGAGAAATCTCTGAAGAGAGGCAAGACCCAGCGCTTTTATAGGCCTTTTGGCTCTGGCGGCCGCCGGATGCAGCGGATATAATATAGATATGAGAGCGTTTCTTTTCGTATTATCTTGCTTGCTGACAGTCCCCTTTGCAGCAGCCCAGAAACTTCCGGCTAAGAATTTCCTGCGCGGCGGGCTGGCTCCCGCCAAAATAGAAAAAAATATCCTGCTTAATCTTCGCTATATTCCCCCGGCTTCTTTGGCGGCGCAAAGCGCTTTTCAAACGGCCAAAACCGCCGTCGTTAAACCGCCCGTCCGAAACGAACAGGAGGTGGCTGATTTCAGCCCACTGCAGCGGACGATTGCCCGCCAAACCCTCGGCGGCCTGCAGGCTCCTGCCGAAACAACTTCTTTGGCCCAGACCGAAAAGCATATCCGCGCCTCGTTAGTGGAAGTGGTGGGCAGAGCCAGTGGAGACCTGATGGGAAGCGGATTTGTGGTACAGTCGCGTTCGGGGCGATTGTATGCGGTGGTATCGTATCATGTGGTGGGGCGGAAAGGAAATACCGTGGCGGTGCGGACGTATCCGGAAAAAGGGGCCCCGGTTGTGTATAACGGGTTAATTGTCAATGCGGCGGGCTCGTTCGGCATTAATGCGCCGGACGCAGCCATCATCGCTTTGCCGCAAGAGGCCCAAGCGTATGTGCGGCCGCTAACGATAGCCCCCTCTTTGCCGGAGAAAGGCAGCGAACTGGTGGTGTGGGGCAGCCCGTATGCCTGCGAAGGATTTGCACGAATAGATGAGTTAAAAGTAACGCTGGCGCAAGGAATTAAAATGGTGATGGACAGCCCGGACGTATCGGAAGAATTTAACGGTTTGTGCGGCAGTCCCGTTTTAAATGCGCAAGGGCAAGTGGCCGGTATTTACAGCGGCCATGACCCGGAGCAAGGGCAGGTGTTTGCGGTCAATGCCCGCCAAGCGCTGGAGTGGCTGTTGGAAAGCTACGAACAAGGCAAACTGCCGGCGCCGCTTACGTATAAGGTGTATGGCCGGGACGTGCTGCAAATCCAAGCGGAAGAAACGATCGGCTGGGTGTATCACTTTGACCAAGGCGGCACGCTGCTGCACAAAGTATATCTGCCCAAATATAACGGCCGGTTTGACCCGGAACATGCGGAGTGGTTGTTTCCCGACGTGCAGCATGGCGATTTTTTGGAATTTGAAATCGTAAAACATCGGTTTGTGGATCGGACGGTTTCCGTCGGTATTTCTTAATAAAAATTCGTTTTTAAGAAAGCCCCCCGAGAGGGGGCTTTTTGATGGGCAAAACAGGAAACAAATACAGACGGTAGAGAAAGGGTAAATATTATAGAATGAAATAATGAGGTATTTTTCCTTCTTATGAAAATACTGCGGCTGCCTGTGGCCCTGCTGCTTATTTTGCAATTCGTCGCCGCCCCTCCGGCCGGCGCCGAATCGCTGCCGTACACCCTGGTAGACCGCGATCAATACGATATTTTTGCCGAAGACCAAGCCGAAAAAGAAGAAGAGGCCCTTACGATTCAAGACCCGCCGGACGACGCCCAGCTGCTTAAATTTACCAACGAGTTTTGGCGCCAGGCGGTTACTTCGGTGGAGGGCTCGTATAAGCTGGACAACGAGCCGGAGCCGATTCCGGACTTGACGCTTTTAAATCCCACTCTTTCCCTGCCGCTTTACGGCACCAGCATCGCTTTAACCGGGCGCTATGTGCTGGGGTTCCAAATGGCGGCGCAGAAATACAAAAAAGACTCCAATAACGACATCAATAAACGCAACACCAGCACGTTTGAAATGCAGCAGGAAATGCAGCTTAAAATGCAGGGTAAAATTTTGGAGCGCGTGTTTGTGGATATCGACTACGACGACCAGCGCGAAGAGGAAAAAACCATTTCCGTGGCTTACCGCGGCAAACCGGGGGAACTGGTGCAGCTGGCTGAATTCGGGGATATTAATTTGTCCCTGCCGGAAACGGAGTTTATCGCCTATCAAAAGCAACTGTTCGGCGCCAAAATGCACTTGCAGCACAAAAACGCCAATTTGTATTTAATCGGCTCGCAAACCAAAGGTTCCAGCAAACAAAAGCAATTTATCGGCAGCAGCGTGTCGGAAATTATTTCGCTGGCGGACACTTCCTATCTGCGCCGCACGTATTACGATTTGACGTTCGGCGGCAACGTCCGCCCGTATATTGACGACGGCGGCAGCATCCGCTACCCGGTAGACCGCACCGCGTATGATGAGTGGCGCACCGTGATGGGCAGCATCTCGCCCGGCACGGAAGAAATTTATTACTACAGCAACGATTCTTCCACCTCCTCCGATTACGTGCCGATAGACCGCATTGCCACCGACGCTTTGGGCAGTACGGAATATCCCGCCAAGTGGCAGCTTTTAACGCGCGGCGTGGACTATACGGTGGATTATGCAAGCGGCATCATTACGTTTAAACGCACGGTTACGGCGGAGAGCGTTATCGCCGTGGATTACCGCGACACCCGCGGCAACCAGTTAAGCAATGTCTTGGGGAAAACCGGCACCATTAAACTGATTAAAACCGCCAACGACAAATCCATTGAAACCGGCCCCGCCATGGTAACCGAGACCGCCAACAAACTGGAGCTGAAAACGTATTACAATATCGGCGCGCAAAAAATTACGCAGGACAACGGAAAAGGCAATTTTATTTTGCAATTGCAAGACGCCAACGGCCAGGCGCTTACCAGCCCCTATTATACCTATCCCACGTATATTGACGTGGATTTTGACAGCGGTATTTTTGACCTGGCCTACCGCATTAACGACACCGGGCTCTACGGCGCCACGCCGACGTCCTCTAAAAACCTGACGTTTAAAATTCAGTACGAATCCACCGTAAAAACCTACTTTATCGAGTCGGGCATCGTGATTGAATCCGAAACCGTCAAATTAAACGGCCGCACCCTCACGCGCAACAACGATTATTATATTGACTATACCTCCGGCTTTATCACTTTTTATAAAGGGGATGAAATTACCGAAAATTCCGTCATAGACATTACCTACGATACCACCACCGGCTCCAGTTCCAACAACTCGGTGATGGGCGGGCGGCTGGATTATAAACTGTTTGACAAAATCATCATGGGCGCCACCATGCTTAAAGAAAGCGGCGAAAAACCCAACACCGTTCCGCAGGTGGGCAATTATTCCAAGGATTTGCTCGTTTACGGGGCGGATATTAACGGCAAAGACATTCGGCTGGCAGAGCCGCTGTCGGTGGATTTCAGCGCGGAAGTGGCCAAAAGCAAAAAAAATCAAAACCTGTTTGGCTACGCCATGGTGGACAGCATGAACGAAGCCACCGAACAAGTGGCCGGTTCGCGCATTTTCAGGGACTGGATTTTTGCTTCCAACCCCAGCGGCAAACCCGCTTTCTTAAACTCTATCCATTGGGACACGCAGGATTTGCCTTCGCTGGAAATCAACCCGCACTCCATCGCCAATTATAACGACAAACAGCAAGTGCTGGTGTTAAATTACGATTTCACCCTTCCGGCCACCACCATTGACCAAACAACCGGGCAGCCGTTTTTAAACGAGGAAGGGCGCGACGAGGTTTCCATCGTCTATCCGCTGAGCCAAAGCGGGATGGATTTGTCCAGCAAAACCTCTTTTGAACTGACGATGCTGGGCGAAGAAAACGGCCCGCAGGTCAACTTTGCTTTCGGTAATATTTCCGAATACTCCGATTCTTCCAACGGAATGGATACCCAATGCGGCACTAACGTTCCCAAGACCGAAGACATTTACTGCCGCAACACCCTGGCGCCGAATGAAGATATCGGCTGGCTGTTTACCAACCCGGACGGGACGGAAGAACGCTATAATCCGTTTGTAAACAACGTCTACAACCCCGAATCCCAGCCCAACGGGCGCATTGATACGCAGGATTTAAACGGCAACGGCGCCTATGACGCCGAAAGTATGCCCGCCCAGGGCAACTTCGGTTTTGCGGGGGCGTCTATTGACGGAATGGTGAACAATACGGCATCCAACACCGCGTGGACGACCTACACGATGCCGCTTTTATTGTCTACGGAAGAAAAGGAACAATGGACGGCCGTGCGCCACCTGCGTATTACGCTTAAATTAACCGACGAAATGAAACGCGCCGGCAAATTAAAAGGGCAAATTAAAATTGCCAACGTGTCTTTGTCCGGCACGGCGTGGAACGCCCAAAACGAAACCGATCCGGATGTTTTCTCCGTGGCGGGCATCAACAATGTGGACGACACCAACTACGAGCCGATCTTTGCCGATACCACTGGCGACGGGCTGACGGTATTTAATTATTTGTACGGCTCGGTTAATAACTATAAACAGGCCACCGGCTCTGCCAACGCCTTGGATCAGGCCCTGAACATTAAATTTAATACCATCGGCCTTTCCCCCGTGCGGGACGACAGCACGGAAAACAATCCGGCGGGCGAACGCTACGCCAACCGCAACTTCTCCAGTATGGATTTTACCCAGCACCGGGAATTCCGCTTTTTGCTGCACGGCGCCATGGAGCAGGGCGGCGCCCGCCCGTTAAACCAGCCCGGCACGGAGTTCTTTTTAAAAGTGGGTACGGAAAACAATTTTGACAAAATCATCGTGCCGACCGATTTCCGCGGCTGGCGTCTTATTTCCCTGCGGATGGTGGATACGGATATGGACGGCGTGCCCGACTCGTTTGAAAATATATCGGATCCCTCCTACAATGTGCGTGTCGTGCACCACCGGGGGCCGGGCGGATTGCTTAACTTTAGAGAAGTCAGCTTGATGTTTACGGGCGTGCAGCCCGAAAGCCGCTATACGTACACGTTTACGCAGCAGGATAACACGCAAACCCTTTTTGCCCGCGGCATTTTGCAGCCGGGGCTGGCGCTGTACGGCGATGCCAATTTTACGGTTTCCGCGGGGACGGTGCAAACCGTTTCCACGCAGGCGGACGGCTCTTATGCCGTTACGCTGGAAAACGGCAAATCGTACACGGCGGTGCTGGATCAGGTAAGCGCACTGGGCAGCCAGGGCGAAGTGTGGCTGAATGTAATTCACTTGGCCGAATCCATTACGCTGGAAGGCACGGCCTATAAGGGAGATGTGGTGGTAAACCTGGACGGCTGGGGCAGTGCGGGGGCCAAGTATAAGTATCAGGACAGCAATTTTGAAACGCCGCTTGCCGTGTCCAAAAATCAGGAAGTCACGCAGGAAGAATACTTTTTGAAAGTGGATAAAATTAAAGAATTTCCCATGCAGGCCAATTTAACCCGTTCCAGCACCGTAACCCCCTTGGTAACGGACACGACGGATTACAACACCATCAGCCTGTTGGATAAAGGCAAGGTAGACCGGCAAAGCGCGGTCGTGCGCGGCGACTTTAAGAAAGATAACTTCCCTCAAATCGGCTTGGAATACACCACCGATCAGGTGGAATACGACGCGATGAAACGCAAGGACGACGCCCGCACCTACGGCGCCACGCTGACGCATTCGGCCGGCACGTTTAAAAACATTACGGCCGGGTACCACATTACCGACTCGTCCATTAATTATGACCGGACGCGGCATTTGGAGTCCGACAATTACTACAATACCGACGAAAACACCCAAAAAATGAACATGAAGGTAACGTACCAGCCGACGAATAATTTTAACTTTACCCCCAGTTACAGTTTAAGCAAAAGCAAGGAAGACCGCACTACCTATCAGGAAACGTCCGCCCAAAACATCAGCTATCCCAAAGCCATGAGCCAGAACACCGGTTTTAACAGCACGTGGAAAATCACCAAATGGCTGGCGCCGTCCGTCAGCTACAACATCAGTACCGTGGAAAGCAACAACCTGACGGCCAAAACGCTTAACGCCGCCGGGCAGCAGGTAACCGTGGGGGTGGGAGAAGTAAAAACCATCAACCGCAACGCAGACGGCGGTATCTCGCTGACGCTAAACGGAAATGAAATCCTGCCCAACAGCAAGCTCTTTAACACGTTTGTCATTTCCTCCAGCTACCGCATCCAGGACGCGGACTCCTGGTACGACGTGGACAGCGACTACGACTCCCGCAAAGATTTGTGGATCCGCAGTTCCTTAAAAGACGTGGGGGAATACGGCTATCGCAAGAGCTTAACCTTGCGCGACACGTTCACCTCTACCCAGCGCTGGAGTCCGCTTTCGCAGTACAACCTGGAAGGCGCCGCCGCCCCGTTAAAGACGATTTCGCTGATTAACAACTTTACCCGCACCCTGCAAACCAACGACCAAACCGGCACGCTGTATGATTCCACCAGCTTAACCTTGCCGGATATGACGTTTTCCATTTCCGACTTGGAAAAATTCTTTTACGGCGGCCGCTGGTTCAGCTCGTCCAACTTAAAACTGCGCTACAGCTGGGTGGAGCAAAACACCCCGGGAACGGACGAACAATACACCACCCAGTACGGGGGGGACTTGCGGTTTATGCTGTTTAATTATTTTGACACGGTGCTTAACTATACGCGCAAAACCTCCGACAAGACGGACTTGCGCGCCGGCACCAGTTTGGAGCGCATTGAGGATAACGATATTTCGGCCCAGACTTCTTTTTACATCGGCTCCATGCGCGTTACGCCCAAACTGCTTCACACGTCGCACGAAAAATGGCTGGTGGCGGGCCAAATCAGCGAAAGCAGTACCGAAACTACCCCCAGCCTGAACCTCCGCTGGGACTTCAACCTCCCGCGCGGTTTTAAACTGCCGTTTATCAATAAAATGTACAACGCCACCAACCGCGTGATTTGGAACACCACTTTTTCGTATACGGACAAACGCTCTCCGGTGGAAGTAACGGAAAACTACAAAAAATTTGATTTCAGCACCTCGCTGGATTATGAACTTTCGCAAAACCTGCGCTTTACCGTAGGCGGCGGATTTACACTGCTCAACCACGCGTATGTGGAAACCGAAGATTATACGGCCTACAATGTGGCGGCCAACGTAACGGTGCAATTCTGACGGTATGAAAAAAACTTTAAAGACACTGTGGCGGCTGCTGTTGCATTTTTTCTTTCCGCGCACTTGTTTTGCCTGCGGCTGCGACCTGCCGTGGAGGCGAGAGGAGCCGCTGTGCGCCGCGTGCGCCCAAGGGCTTAAAACGCCCGGGCCGCATATTTGCCGCCGCTGCGGGGCGGTGCTTACAGAGGGCGGGGCGCATTGCTATGCCTGCCGCGGCAGCAAGGAACGCGCGTATAAGTGCCGGGTGATCCGTTCGGCTTTTGTGTTTAACACCTCTTCGCGGGCGTTGGTGCACGCGCTTAAATATGCCGGGGCCGACTATTTGGCCCGGTATATGGGCGGGCTGATGGCCAAACGCTTTGCCCGGTATCCCGAGCTGGCCGCGGCCGAAGTGGTGATGCCGGTGCCGCTTTTCCCGCGCCGCGGGCGCAAGCGCGGATATAACCAAAGCGAATTGCTGGCACGTTTTTTTGCGCCGCAGGTGGGCCTGCCCGTGCAAACCAAGGCGCTTGTGCGGGTGCGCAACACCGTCAGCCAAACCAAGCTGGGCCGCGCGGGAAGACTGCAAAATATGGCGGGCGCCTTTGCCTGCCGTCGGCCCGAATGGGTAAAAGGGAAAACCGTTTTGCTGATAGACGACGTGGCCACCACCGGCGCCACGCTGGAAGGCTGTGCCGCCGCTTTAAAAGCGGCCGGGGCCCGCCGTGTGCTGGCGTATACGTTTGCGCGGGAATAAAAAATCCGGCCGGGCGGCCGGATAAAAAGGTGGCAGGCGTGCGCTTATTGCCTGCATTTTTCCTGCATAATATCCACAATCATCGGGTCTACCTGCCGCATGCCAATGCTGGAAATGGAGCCCAAATTGCGGATGGTTTCTTCGGCCGTTTTTCCGACGAATCCTTCCACTTCCGTAATGCCGTAGTCGTGAATGGCCATATAGGCGGCGCGGATGGCGGCGTCGGTGGAGCTGACCACTTTTAAGGCGCAGCCGCTTTTGGCCCCGTCGCAGAGCATGCCGCCAATATCGCTGATGATGTTGTTGATGGACAAGGTAACGGCCGGCACGCATTTGCCGCGCTGTTGATACACTATCGCGGCGGAAGCGCCCACCCCGGCCGCAATGGCGCAGCCGCAAATGGGGGCCAGCTCGCCGGTAAACACTTTTACGTATCCGTTGAGCAAATGGGAAAGTGCGATGCTTTTTAAAATGGTTTTTTCGTCCACTTCCATTTCTTTGCCCACTTTCCAAGGCACCAAAATGGTTACCACGCCCTGGTTGCCCGATTCCCCGCTGGACATAACCGCCACAGCTTGGCCGTCCATGCGGGCGTCGGCCGCGCAGGCGGTTAAAATTTTGGTGGAGGAAATTAAATCCATCTGAAGCAGTTTTTTGCGCACTAGTTCTTTAATGTAGAACCCTACTTTTTGCAGTGCCTGCCCCAGTTCGGCGGCTTTTAAATTCATTTCTACACCCTTTTTAATATAGGCCAAATCTTCTTCGTCTGCGTTGTCCGCCGCGTCCAGCAGTTCCTTCAGGGTGGCTTTTTTAAGGGAGGCTTTAAACTCGTTGGCCTGCTGGGTATTGTTTTCCAGCGGCAGCTGGTTGATCTTTACGTTTTGCCCCTGCGCCAAAAACACCACTTCCGTATGGCTGCCGGCAATAATGCATTTGGCCGTTTTGCCGCTAAGGCCCGTCAGCTCGGCTTCAATGTAAAAGCCGTGTACGTCGGGCGCTACCTCCATATGTACCCGGTGGGCCTGGAGCAATTCTTTGGCTTTGGCAACGGTTTGTTTGTCGGCTCCGCCCAAAATCTGCATGTTCAGCTCCGGCTGAGCCAACACAATCCCCATGGCTCCCGCCAGCAGATTTCCTTTTTCCCCGTCGGTATTGGGGATGCGCACCCCCATGCCGTTTTTATAGGTGCCGGCATCCAGCTTAAAATCCGCCCGGGCGATCGGCTCGCCCAATTCTTTGGCGGCATAGGCCGCGCACAGCGCGACCGACACCGGCTCCGTACATCCCATGGCCGGATAGACCTGATATTTTAATACTTCTTTTAAAATGTTCATGCTATTTTTCCGTTTGCTTTTAAACTGTAGTGGGAGCCTTTGCCCACGATAATATGGTCGTGCACCGAAATGCCGAACAGTTCCGCCGCCCGGATGACGTCCTGCGTAAGGGCGATGTCTTCCTTCGACGGGGTGGCGTCCCCCGAAGGGTGGTTGTGCACCAAAATAATGGCGGAGGCTTTTGCCGCTAGGGCGCATTCCACAATTTTGCGCGGCGACACGGCCACCCGGTCAATCAGCCCCGAGGCCACCACCTGCGTACTCATCACCGTATTGCGCACCGAGAGATAAATGACTTCCAAACATTCTTCTGTTTTCCCGGCCAACGAGGCCTTGCAATACTCCAACACCTGCTGCGGGGTGCGGATGGTGATGCGTTCTTTTACTTCTTCAAACGAGTATTTTTTAAATACGGCCCGGATTAATTTTAGAAACTGGGCCGTATTCGGCCCTACGCCCGGTACCGTCATCAGTTGTTCGGGATCGGCGTCCAACACGGCGGATAAAGAACCGAATTTTTTAAGTAAAGCCCAGGCAATCGGTTTAGTGTCTTTGCGGGCAACGGCGTAGGTAAGCAGCAGTTCCAGTGTTTCGTGGTCTAAAAAAGCGTCTAACCCGGCCGAAGCAAATTTTTCACGGATGCGTTCACGGTGTCCGATATAAGAAGGCTTACTGTTTTTTGCCATAGTGTTTCCTGTTTTTTTATTATACTGTTTTTAATGCTACAATAGGTATAACCAACACATACAAAACAGGTGGAAAATATGAAAAATATCGTGGTAATCGGCGGGGGCCCGGGGGGATACCCGGCCGCTTTGAAAGCCGCCGCATTGGGGGCAAAAGTAACGCTGGTGGAAAAAGGCCAGCTGGGGGGCGTGTGCCTAAATTGCGGGTGCATTCCTTCTAAATCCTTGTTGGATGCGGCGCACCGTTTCCACACGGTAAAAACCATTTCTTCATTGTGTGCCGCCGGGGCGGACGAAGCGGCGCAAGCGCTGTTTGCCCTGCGGGACTGGCCCAAAATCCAAGCCCGCCAGAAAGCGGCTACCCGCAAGCTGACGCAGGGGATTGCATTCCTTCTTAAAAAAGCGGGGGTGGAAGTACTGCAGGGGGTGGCTTCTTTTCGGGACGCGCATACGGTGGCGGTAACATTGCCGGACGGAAGCGAAAAAACCCTCTCGTGCGACGGCGTTATTTTGGCCGCGGGGTCGGAAGCGTTTTTTCCGCCGCCGTTTGACCAAATAAAAGACCAGATTTACGACAATTCCACTATTTTTGATATTCCCGCCCTGCCCGAAACTCTTGCCATTGTGGGCGGCGGCGTGATTGGGTGCGAAATGGCGGATTTGATGAACTCGCTGGGGGTGGAGGTAAGCGTTATTGAAATGCAGCCGCGCATCCTGCCGCTGGAAGATGAAAACGCCGCGCGCGTGCTTGCTCAGGCACTTTCCAAGCGCGGGGTTCATTTCTACACGGGCACGAGCGCGGCGGCCGTCCGCCGCGAAGGCGAACGGTTTACGCTGACACTTTCCAACGGGCAGACGCTTTCGTGCGCGGCGGTGCTGGCCGCTATCGGCCGGACGGTGGATTTAAGTGCGCTTCATATGGAAAATATCGGCGTGGAATGGACGCGCAAAGGCGTGCAGGTAAATCCGCAGACGCTGCAGCTAAAAGACGATATTTATGCCGTGGGAGACGTAAACGGCCTCTTCCAGCTGGCGCACGCCGCCAGCCGCCAGGGCGAGGTGGCCGCCAGCAACTTGTGCGGGGTGCCGGCCGTGTATCACAATCAGGCCGTGCCGCGTGCCATCTATACCACGCCCGAAATTGCCTCGGCCGGGCTCACGCGCGCGCAAGCCGAAGCACAAGGATTTTCCGTCAAAACCCACAAGGCTTTCTTATTGGCCAACGGGCGCGCCGTGGCGCAAGATCAAACGGAAGGCTACTACGAACTCATCAGCGACGCCAACACCGGCCGGTTGCTTGGCGGCGTGCTGGCGGGAGCCAACGCTACGGAGCTGGTGCACACCCTCAGCGTAGCACTGGCCGCACAGATGACGGTGGAGCAATTTAAAGAAGTAATTTTTGCCCACCCGACGTTTGCCGAATCCTTGGGAGAGGCGGCCGCCAAATGAGCGCTTTTTGCATTGTCCTCGTCCGCCCGCGCGACCCGAACAATATCGGGGCGTGTGCGCGGGCGATGGGCAATTTCGGACTGTCGGATTTGCGGGTAGTGGATCCGTATCCGCCCGTCTGGCGCGAGGCCGTCAGTGCGGTGGGCGTGGGCGACATTTTGCAGCACGCCGCCCGGTGCGAAACGTTGGACGAGGCACTGGCGGACACGCAGTTTTCGCTGGCATCTACGGCGCTAAAAAACCGGGATATCCGCCAGGAAATTATTACCCTGCCGCAGTTAAACGAACGGCTGGCCCGTCAGCAAGCCCAGCGGGTGGCGTTGGTGTTTGGAAACGAAAAAAGCGGCCTTTCCAACGAAGACATTGAACGGTGCGACGCCGTGCTGAATATCCCGACGGCCGCCAAACAGCCCTCCATTAATTTGGCCCAAGCAGTCATTTTAACCTGTTACGAGCTTTCCCGCCGGCCGGATTTTGCCGCCCTGCGCACGCCCGGCGCCGGCCCGCAGCTGCCGACGGACGCGCAAAAAGAAATTTTTATCTCGGCGGCGGATCGTTTGTTTGAAAAGGCCCAATTTAAAACCGATTTTTCCTCCGCCCAGCGCAAAGCGCTTTTGCGGCACATGTTAGCCAAACAGGGGCTTTCGCGCGAGCAGTTGTTTTTTCTTAAAAAATGGGCCGAAAAATTAGCCGAAAAACTGCCGTAATTTAACGGTCAAAAGCCGGATATTTTGTTAGAATATAGGTATATGCAAAAGGGGGAGCGCTATGGCTTATAATATCCTAGTCATCAATCCGGGATCCACCTCGGATGATATCGGCTATTACAGAGGGGATAAACCCGTTTTTGAAGTTACCGTACGCTACTCGCTGACCGATTTGGAACCCTACGAAGGCAAAAACGTTACCGAACAATTGCCCTTGCGGCGCAAACTGATCTTGGATTATTTGCTGGATCATAAAGTGCCGCTTAAAGAGATTGACGCCGTCATCGGCCGCGGCGGTTTTATCCGCGCCATGGAAGGCGGCGTGTACGCCGTCAACGATCAAATGGTAAGCGATTTGGAAACGGGCCGCTACGGCGGCATCCACCCCAGCAATTTAGGGGGGATTTTAGCCAAAGAAATCGCCCAATACGCCGGCTGTCCCAGCTTTATTGCAAACCCGGTGGTCATTGATGAACTCCAGCCCGTCGCCCGCTATTCGGGCATGCCCGAAAATCCCCGCATTTCCATTTTTCACGCCCTCAGTCAAAAACGGGTGGCGCGCTTAATTGCCGAAAAAATGGGTACCCATTACGAAAAAGTAAACTGCATCGTCTGCCACGGCGGCGGCGGGATTACCGTGGGCGCACACCGGCAGGGGAAGGTGGTGGACGTCAACAACGGCTACGAAGGCGACGGCCCGATGACCCCCCAGCGAAGCGGCGGCACGCCCAACGCGGGGCTGGTGCAGATGTGCTTTTCCGGCAAATACACCCTGCGCGACATCCGCCTGAAACTGCGCGGCAAAGGCGGGCTGGTGGCGTATACCGGCACGTCGGACGTAAAAGATTTGGAAGAATTTATCCGCACCGGGGAAAAACGCCCCGGCTCGCTGATTCACTGCACCCGCGAAGAGGCCAAACTGGCCGAAGACGCCATGATTTACCAAATTTCCAAATACATCGGTTCCATGGCCGTGGTGCTGGAAGGGAAAGTGGATTTTATCGCGCTTACGGGCGGGCTGATGCACAGCAAAATTATTCCGCAGGAAATCAGCCGTTATGTGGGCTGGATTGCCCCGATGTACGTGTTCCCCGGCAGTGAGGAAAAAGACGCCCTTCGCGACGCGGCCCGCCGGGCGCTGGACAATCCGAAAATTGTAAAACAGTATAGCTGATCTGTATTATTACTTGAAGGAGAAACAAAACGTATGAAATTCAAAAGCTTTGCTGATTTGATTAACCAAGTAAAAGGAAAATCAAACAGAGTCGTCGTTCCGGGGGCCAATAACAAAGAAGCCCTGCAAGCCATTAAAATGGCCGATGAGAACGGTCTTATTTCCCATGGTATTTTAATCGGGCCGCTGGCGGCCGTAAAAGAAACGGTGGCCAAAGTGGGGCTGGACGAAAGCAAGTTTGAGTTTATTGACTGCGAAGACGTCCCCACCATGTGCAAACTGGCGGTAGACCAAATTTTGGCCGGGAAAGGCGATTTCTTGATTAAAGGGCTGGTGGATACGAAGTATTATATGAAAGCCATCCTGAACAAGGAAGCCCACCTGGTGCCGGAAGGGGCGCTGTTGTCGCACTTTGTGTTGTTTAGCACGCCCAAATACAAAAAACCGTTTGCCGTAACGGATTCCGCCGTCGTGATTGCACCGACCTTGGAACAAAAAGTAAAAATCATTCAAAACGCCGTCAACACCATGCACAAGCTGGGGTTGGAACACCCCAAAGTGGCCTGCGTGTGCCCGGTGGAAAAAGTAAACGAAAAAATCCCGTCTACGGTGGAAGCCGCGGCCTTGGCGCAGCTGAATGCAGAAGGCAAAATTACCGGCTGCACGGTGGAAGGGCCGTATGATTTGTACATTTCGTTGTCTGCCGAGAAAGCGGCCGAAAAAGGCATTACGGGCAAAACCGTGGCCGGCGACGCCGACATTTTGATGCTGCCGGATCTGGACGCGGCCAACCCGCTTTACAAAGCGCTTACGTTCTTTGGCGACCAGATGGAAGCCGCGGCCGTATTGGTGGGGCCGAAAATCCCGGTCATTCTGCCTTCCCGCGCCGACGATCCGAAGGTCAAGCTCAACGCCATTGCGCTTTGCTCGTATCTGAAAGATCAAAAATAATTGCTTCATGCAAAGGGCGGCCCTCAGCGGCCGCCCTTGCCTGTGTCTATGAGAAAAAAGATTTTAGCTTTATTGCAGCGTCATTACCGGCGCTACCACGATATCCTTTTTTACGTACTTACCCTGTGCGTGATAGCCGTATCTACTTTTGCGGCGGTGGAAATTTCCCGTGCCAAAAACGCCCAGGAACGCGAAAACCTGCACGAGCGGGAAATCCCGGTGGCGGAATATACCGTCAAAGAAAAACCGATTTATGTGGCCCTGCAGGAAGCGGGGCTGGACAATCAGCTGGTGGCGCAAATTGTAAGCAAGCTTTCTTCCGTGGTGGATACGCGCAAACTGCAGAAACAGAATGTATATTCCGTGTCGGTGGATTCGGACGGAAATTTTATTTTGCTGTTGCTGACGCAAGGATTTAAGCGCTATTATGTGGCCAACGTAGAAGGCGCGTTAGTTGCCGGCGTGAGCGATGTGGAAATTAAAACCCGCGTGAAAACGGCCGCGGGGAAGGTGGAAGGCTCTTTGTTTAATTCCATGCTTTCCAAAGGGCTTGAAGTGCCGCTTATTTTAGATTTTACGGACGCTTTTTCCTGGACGATAGACTTTAACACCGATACCCGCAACGGCGACGAATACTCCGCCTTGTGGGAAGAACACTACACCGCTTCGGGCGAGATCACCGGGCAGGACTTGCTGGCGGCCTCTTACAAAGAAATTGAACGCGGCACCACGACCAACGCCTTCTATTTTGAGGGAGATTTTTACGACGAAACCGGCAAAATGAGCCGCAAAATGTTCTTAAAATCGCCCATCAGCTTCCGCAATTACCGCATTTCGTCCCGCTTCTCGTACGGACGGATGCACCCCATTCTGAAGGTGCGCCGCCCCCACTTGGGGATTGACTATGCCGCCCCGGCGGGTACGCCCGTGCAGGCGGTGGCGGACGGTACCGTGCGCTTTGCCGGGCGCAACGGGGGATACGGCAACTTTGTGGAAATCCGCCACGCCAACGGCTATACCACCATGTACGGTCACTTAAAAGGCTACGGCAAAGGCATCAAGTCCGGCGCCAAAGTCAAGCAAGGCCAAACGGTGGGCTATGTGGGCAGTACGGGGCTTTCCACGGGGCCGCATTTGGATTTCCGCATCAAAGAGAAAAACAAATTTGTGGATTTCTTAAAGATGAAAAACCGCAACTCCGCCGTGCGGGACGTACCCAAAAACAAGCGGAAAGAATTTGAAGAGCTAAAAGTGTTATACTTAAAGGAATTGGACGCGGCAAAAAAAGAGGCTTTTAAAAAGCCGTCCGCGTCGGAGGAACAGGATGAAGCATAAAAAGATTGCGCTTACCGGAGGCCCCAACAGCGGCAAAACCACGGCCCTTTCTATTTTAAAGGAAACGTTCGGCCCCAAAGTAGAATTGGTGCGCGAAGCCGCCACGATGATTTTCAGCGGCGGGTTTCCGCGGCAGGACAACAGCCGCCCCCATATTGAAGCCGCCCAGCAGATTATTTTCTACGCAACGCGGGAAATGGAAAGCTTGGCCGAAGAATCTTCCGACGCGCCTTTAATCGTGTGCGACCGCGGCACGGTGGACGCCGCCGTCTATTGGCCCGGCGGGGTGGAAGACTTTTTTGCCCGCATGGGCACCACGCTGGAGGCCGAACTGGCCCGCTACGATGCGGTGCTGCATTTGTCGCCGCCTTCCAACCCGGCTTTTTATCAATCCACGCACGTGCGCACCGAAAGCCTGCAGCAGGCGTTTGAGATTGACAGAAAAATCCTTAAAATTTGGGAAAAACACCCCAACCGTTTGGTCGTGGGCGGGACGGAACACTTTTTTGAAAAAGCGGAAGTCATCAAAAATTTTGTAGAAAAAATCATCAAAGGATAACTTATGAAAAAAATCGTTTTAACCGGCGGCCCCAGCGGCGGCAAAACCACGGCTCTTTCCATTTTGAAAGAAACGTTTGGCAACAAAATCGCGCTTGTGCAGGAAGCGGCCACGCTGATTTACAGCGGCGGTTTCCCCCGCAAGGACAACAGCCCCGTTCATATTGAACACGCGCAAAACATCATTTTCTATACGGTGCACCAGCTGGAGCACTTGGCGGAAGTTACTTCCAACGCCAAAGTAATGGTGTGCGACCGCGGGTCTATCGACGGCGCCGTTTACTGGCCGTACGGCCCGGAGAATTTCTTCACCTCCATGCACAGCTCCCTGGAGGCCGAACTGGCCCGCTACGATGCGGTCATTCACCTTTCGCCGCCGCCGGAAAAAGATTTTTATCAGGCCACCAACGTCCGCACCGAAAGCTTGCAGCAGGCGTTTGAAATTGACGACAAAATTTTAAAAATTTGGGAAAAACACCCCAACCGCCTGGTCGTCCCGCGGGAAAAACATTATTTTGAAAAAGCGGAAATTATCAAAAATTTCGTAGAAAAACTTATTTCCGAATAATAAAGGAGCAGTAATTACGTATGTGGAATCCGTTTAAGAAAAAACAGGAAGGGGAAGCCGCCCCGCAGCAGGCTGCGGCGGAGCCTTCCAAAAAGGAATCAATAGAAGAACGTTTGGAGCGGGAGATTGACTCCCTGCCGGATATGATTAAAGGCAAACTCAAAGATCCGGCCATCAAAAAACGTTTTATCGATATTGCCAAACGCATGGAAAAAGACGGCGTGGACTTTAAGAGCATCCGCCAAATGAAAAAATGGATGAAAGCCCACGAAGCCGAACTGCGGGCCGAAGCCGGCGGCGGCACGGTGACCAAGGTGGAAACCGTGGTGCACGAAGGGCCCAAAATCGGGCGCAACGATCCGTGCCCGTGCGGCAGCGGCAAGAAATACAAAAAATGCTGCGGCGCAGGCAAATAGGGCGTTTGCTACAAATTAAATCAGGCGGGCAAATTTACTTGCCCGCCTTTTCTTTGAAATTTTGAAACCGCAAAAACGGATTTTTTATTTTTGGGAATAAATTCAGGCCGTTGCATTAAAAAACCCGCGTGTAAACACGCGGGTTTTTTGTTTGGCCCTAAAAGTTATTTTTCCAGCCGGGAAAGACGCCCTTGGGCCCGGGTGGCCAGCTTGTCCGTCGGGTGGTTGATGATGAGTTTCTTGTAAATTTCCACCGCTTGGGCATTGCGGCTTTGCTGTTCATACGCCCGGCCTAAATCGTACATCAGTTGGGGCGCGTTGGGGCCTTTCGGATGGGCCAAGAGCGCTTTTTCCATAGATTGGATATATTTGTTGTCATCGCGCATTTTTTTGCGGGCCAAATCCGCCGCTTTTAACAAGGCCGCGGTGGATTTTTCTTCATCCTGTTGGAAAACGGCTGCCGTTTGGTGCAGGGTGTTATAAGCCTCGGTGTAATTTTTGGTTTTGGTATACACGTCGGCCTTTCCCTGATACGCCTCGTAGGCGGCCGGGGTAGTGCCCAGGAGCTCGATGGCTTTGTCGTAATTAATCAGGGCGCTGTCGTATTGTTTGTTGTTTTCGTCCAAAATGGCCATGTGTTTGTACACAATGCCCGTTTCGGACGAACCCGGAAATTCGCGCAGGACTTGGGTATAAGTAGCCATGGCGTTGGCGGTGTCTTTTAAGTTATCGGCGTAGATATCGCCAATTAAGCGCAGGCTGGCCGCCCGGTAGGGCGTTTTGGGGTACAGTTCACCGGCTTTTTTGTACTGCGAAATGGCCGCCAAATAGTTCCCGTTTACGCGGTGCAGGTCGCCGTACCACAGTTCTACCATATCGGTAGCTTCGTAGTTGGGGTTGGCCACAAAAAACGCTTCAAAGGCTTGGGCGGCCGGCTCGTAGAGGGAGCGGCCCGACAGTTTGGAAAGCGCATACAACGCCTGGGCTTGGCGCTGGGCCGGGGTGGTCGTTTTTACGTCCGGAACCGCCATAAACAACGCGGTGGCGCTGTCGCGCTCTTTGGGGTTTACGGCCAGCACGGCATCGGCCATCAGCGGCGTGAGAAGCGCCATATCCACCTGCGGAAACTGCTGGCGCAGGGTAAACAGCGTTACCAAGGCGCGGTCGTCTTCTTCGGCGCGCAGGTACAGGCGGGCCTGCAACAGCAGGGCGTCGGCTACTGCGGGCTGGGTAGGATTTTGTTTAATCCACGTGCCGAGGTTATCTGCCAGCGTTTTGGAAAAAGCACGTTCCTCGCGGGTAGGCTCGGCGGAAAGGGTAAGTGCCTGCTTCTTATAAAACTCAAGCGAAGCGGCGGCGTCTGCCGCGCAGACGCAGGGGGCGGCAAAAAGAACCGCCACAGCGGTAATAAACAGTTTATTCATAGTTATCTGTAGTTGGTAAACTGGAGTTCCACTCCAAAATCTTTGCCTCTTAAGAGGGCCATGGTGTTTTGCAGTTCGTCTTTGGATTTGGACGATACCCGTAGCTGATCACCCTGGATGGAAGCCGAAACTTTCAGTTTGGCGTCCTTGATGGCTTTGGAAATTTCCTTGGCTTTGTCGGCCGGGATGCCCTGCTGAATTTTGACCGTCTGTTTGGCGTTTCCGCCAAGAGCGGCTTCAATTTTTTGCGGGAGCATGTTTTTAAGCGGAATGCCGCGCTTGGCGATGCGGGTAAAAATAATGTCGCGCAGGGTGTTTACCTTGTATTCATCGCTGGAAGCGAGTTTGAGCTCGTTGTCTTTTTGGTTCAGTTCAATGCTGGAATTGGTTCCTTTAAAATCGTAGCGGTTGGTAATTTCTTTATTCGCGGCGGAGACGGCCTCCGAAATTACGTTCAAATCCACTTTGGAAACGATATCAAAGCTGTAATCTGCCATTTGGTATACCTCCGTCATCGGCGGGAGCCGATTTATTTCCTATATTATATCTTTTTTTGTACAATGATTTTATCGGCGAGGCAACCGCTGTTTGACGTTTTTCCCGCCTATTCTACGGAGGTTGACGTGTAACGTGGCGCCGGGCTTTCCGGCGGTATTTTGCTTATGAACATTAAAATTCGTTTGACCGTAATGAATTTTCTCCAGTTTGCCGTCTGGGGGGCGTATTTGACGTCTATGGGTACGTTCCTGGCCGGAGCGGGCTTGGCGGAGAAGATTGGTTGGTTCTATGCGGCACAAGGTTTTGTGTCGCTTTTTATGCCGGCAATCATCGGCATCGTGGCAGACCGCTGGGTTCCTGCCCAAAAATTATTGGGCATTTGCCATTTCTTGGCGGCGGCCGGTATGGCCGCGGCGGCCTATTTCGGCTCGCTGCCGCAAGTCAGCTTTGCGGCGGTATTTGGCATGTATTTGTTCAGCGTGGCTTTCTATATGCCTACCATTGCCCTTTCCAACTCGGTGGCCTATACCGTGCTGCGCCAGCACAATTTTAATACGGTCACGTCTTTCCCGCCCATCCGCGTGTTCGGTACGGTGGGTTTCATTTGCGCGATGCTGACGTCCAACTTTACCGGCTTCCAGAACACCTATATGCAATGGTATTTCTCCGGTATTTTAGGCTTGGTGCTGGGGCTGTACTGCTTTACGCTGCCCAACTGCCCTACCTGCGAAACCAAAGCCAAAACCTTGGCCGAAGCGCTGGGCCTCAAGGCGTTTGCGTTGTTTAAAGAAAAGAAAATGGCGATTTTCTTTATTTTCTCCATGCTGCTTGGGATGTCTTTGCAGGTAACCAACGCCTATGCCAACCCCTTTATCAACGGGTTTAACTCCTTGGAAGGGTTTGCCGGCTCTTGGGGCGCCAATAACGCCAACGCGTTAATTTCGCTTTCCCAAATGTCCGAAACGCTTTGTATTTTGCTGATTCCGTTCTTCTTAAAACGCTTCGGCATCAAGAAAGTGATGTTAATCAGTATGTTTGCCTGGGTGCTACGCTTCGGATTCTTCGGCATCGGCAATCCGTCCACGGCCTCCGGCATTGTGCTGTTGGTGCTTTCCATGATTGTGTACGGGGTAGCGTTTGACTTCTTTAACGTGTCCGGCTCCTTGTATGTGGACAAGGAAACCGACCCGGCCATCCGCTCCAGCGCACAGGGCGTATTTATGCTGATGACCAACGGCTTTGGCGCCATGATCGGCACGCTGGGCGCGCAGTGGGTAATTAACAAATTGGTAAACGTGCACATCAACGCCTATACGGCGGCCAACGGCTTTTTGCCGGCGGGGTCGGTGTATCCGGCGGATGTGTCTAAGGCGATTATGAACGGCTGGAGCGAATCCTGGTTTGTGTTTGCGGGGTTCTCGCTTGTCGTGGCAATTCTGTTTGCCTTTGTGTTTAAATACAAACACGTGCCGGAAGCATAATTGACCGTTTATTTTAAAAAGGCGTTTCCGTTTGGAAACGCCTTTTTTGTTGTGTGCTTAAAAAGCATAAAAAAACCGCCCTTGTTAAGGGCGGTTTTTAAAAGGATTCCGGCTTATTTAGCAGCTTTGTTAGCGGCTTTGGCCAAGCGGGATTTCTTGCGGGCGGCCGTTTTCCAGTGCATCACGCTCTTTTTGGCGGCCTTGTCGATGCAAGATTCTGCTTTTTTCAAGTCTTCTTTAAGCGTAGCGGCTTTCGTCTTGGCGGCGGCTACTACGGCTTTGGTGGCCAAGCGGACTTTTTTGGTCAGTCCTTTGTTTGCGGAAGTTCTTTTTTCAGCTTGGCGCTGCGCTTTGATGGCGCTAGTGTGTCTACCAGTTTTTAATTTTGCCATTTAATAATTCCTCTATACAAAAATCGGTTATTTATATTTTATCCTTTTATTTTTTCCGGGTCAACTTCTTTTTAACAATCCGCCCTGCCGGCGCGGGAAATGTTAAAATAAAAATATGGATCCCCGTTTAGATATTTTACCAAATAAACCCGGCGTTTACATCATGCGCTCCAAAGAGGGCACGATTATTTACGTCGGAAAAGCCAAAAACCTGTCCGACCGGGTAAAACAGTACTTTCAGGAATCCAACCTCTATTCCCGCGGCTGGAAGCTGCCCTGCCTGCTGCCGCTGATCGCCAAGATAGACTATGTAACCACCGCCAGCGAACGCGACGCTTTGGTGCTGGAAGAAAAGCTGATTAAGCAGTACCAGCCGTTTTTCAACTCGCTGGGGAAAGACGGCAAAAGCTACCCGTATTTAAAGCTGACGATGGGGGAGGACTACCCCCGCCTGCAGCTCACGCGCCGCGTGGTGCGCGGGAAAGATTTGTATTTCGGGCCTTACCCCAAGTCCAGCATCGTCAAAAGTCTGATGCGCTTTTTGTGGAAAAGCAAATACGCGCCGCTTCGGCCGTGTAAATGGAATTTTTCGCGCCAGAAGCCGTTGGACGAGCGCAAAATCAACACCTGCATTTATTACCACACCGGCCAATGCCCGGCCCCCTGCGCCGGAAAAATTTCTTACGAGGATTACCGCGCCATCGCCCAACGCATGGCCGAATTTTTAGACGGGCACTTTGGCAACATTACCGAAACCATTACCTCGCTGATGCACCAACACGCCCAAAAGCTAGAGTACGAGCAAGCCGCTGTGTACCGCAATTTTTTGCAGGCGCTGGCCCACATGCAGGAGCGGGTTATCGTGGGGCGGTTTAAGGACGATCAGATTACGACAGCCATGGAAAATACCGACAAACTAAAACGCTTGGCTCAGGTAATTGGCATGCATAAACTGCCGGCGCATATAGAGGCGTTTGATAACTCGCACCTTTTTGGACGGGAAGCCGTGGGCTGTATGGTGTGCTATATCAACGGCGAAAAGAACCACGAACATTACCGCCGCTTTAAAATCCGCTCCAAACTGCCCGAACGGGGCGGCAGTGATTTTGCCATGATGGAAGAAAGCGTCTACCGCCGTCTGCGCCAATTAAAGCGCGATCCGTCCCAAACGCCGGATTTAATTTTGCTAGACGGCGGCAAAAGCCAAATTTCAGCCGCCATGAACGCGTTTGACCGCGCGGGCCTCTATATTCCGTTTATTGCGTTGGCCGAAACGCACGAAGGCATTTATCTGCCCGGCGCGGCGGAAAGCATTAAGCTGCCCATTGGCGATCCGGCGCTTAACCTGCTGATGGAAATCCGCGATGAGGTGCACCGCTTTGCCATTACCTACCACCGCAAACTGCGCGGCAAGGCCGAGCTGACCGGCCACCAAAGTCAGGAAGGCCTGATAGACGGCAAAGATCCCGCCGGCCGGGATTTGTAAGCCGATTTTACGCCATAAAAAAACGCCTTGGAATTTTTCCAAGGCGTTTTTTGCGCAGAACGCTTTTATTTAAAGCTGGACGTTCCCAGTTTTTGCTGGAGATAAGTCTTCAAGCCGGAAGGATCGCTGGTGTGCGAGAGCGCTTCTTGATAGCTGATTTTCTTTTGAATATACAAATCGCCCAAGGCTTGGTTCATGGTAATCATCCCCATGCCCACGCTGGTTTGCATGGTAGAGATAATCTGCTCGGCCTTGCCGTCGCGGATTAAGCTGCGCACGGCGGAGTTGGCCAACAACACTTCGCACGCCATGGCGCGCCCGCCGGTTAAGGTGGGAATTAACTGCTGGGACAAAATTGCTTCCAGCACGAAAGAAAGCTGCGTGCGGATCTGCGGCTGTTGTTCGGCGGGGAAGACGTCAATAATACGGTTGATGGACTGCACCGCGTCGTTGGTGTGCAAGGTGGCAAACACCAAGTGCCCCGTTTCGGCCAGCGTCAGGCAGGCTTCCATGGTTTCCCGGTCGCGCAACTCGCCGACCAGAATGATATCCGGGTCTTGGCGCAGAAAGTGCTTGAGCGCCGCGGCAAAGGAATGGGTGTCCGCGCCCACTTCGCGCTGGTTGACGATACTGCGTTTGTGCGGGTGGACGAATTCGATGGGGTCTTCTACCGTCATAATATGGTTGCTTTCGTTCATATTCAGGTAGTTGATCATGCTGGCTAAAGACGTAGATTTACCAGACCCCGTGCACCCCGTTACCAACACCAGCCCTTTGTTGAGCTTCATAATGTTGTATACCACGGGCGGCAGGTTTAATTCCTCAAACGATTTGAAATCGTTCGGAATGGAGCGCAGGGCCGCGGCCACGCAGCCTTTTTGTTTATAAATATTAACACGAAGACGGCCCAAAGATTTTAACCCGAACGAAAAGTCCAATTCCAAATCTTCTTCAAATTGTTGGCGCTGTTCGTCGGTCATAATGGAGTAGATGAGGGTTTGCGCCGTTTCTTTGGTAAGCGGCTCAAACTGGGTGGCATACAAGCGGCCCTGGATACGCAAGACCGGCGGCACGCCGACCGTCAGGTGAATATCGGAAGCGTTTTTGGCTTTCATCAACTTGAACAGATCGTCCATTAAAATCATAAGTAACCCTCTTTGTTATTGAATTTTTCCTACCAAGTCCAGTGTGATGTTGTTCAAAGCACCGGTCAGTTTGCCGGCCTCCACGTCCGCCTGGAAGATATAGACAACCGGTTCCATGCGGGTTTTGGTTAGCCTGTATTTTACAATATATGTGCTCTTGTGCAAAGGCTCCACAGACCAGCTGGCGGTATACCCTTGCGTAAGCTGCGGCCGATAAAGCTGATTAAGATAAGCGGCAATCGTCCCCTTGTTTCCGGGCAGGCGGTAATTTTGCACCAGCGAAAGGGCCTTGTTTTCTTGCGAAGGCTCCGTGATGGTTTGCGGCGGAGGTGGGACGGGAATATCCGGCAGCAGTTCGCTGGAATCGGCCGGGCTTTTCTCCTGCGGCTGAACCGACTGTGCTTGCGGAGCCGCAGCCTGGGGCGTCGGATCCGAAGCCCCCATAACGGTTTTATTGATATAAGCCGCCGCACCTACCGCCAACAACGCAATAAGCACCGAAAGAGCCGCCATGGCTTTTTTGTTTTTCCGTTCCCGTTCGATACGTTCGTTGCGGGTTTGGTTTAAAAATTCTTGAATTTCCGGCGTTTGTTTCAGGCGCGGACGCACATGGTTTACCTGCGGTTCCACCGTAACGTTTTTAATCGGCTCCAGCACTTCCGGCGTGGGCGTTACGTCCAATTTCCCTTCCAAAATATGCCGCACGGTCGCTTCCTTGGGATCTTCGGCAGGCGGAGTGTCGGCAGGAACTTCTGCTTGCAAAGGGGCAACGTCCACCGGTTCCGGTTGTTTGGAAGCCGGCACCAATTCTTCCGGTTGTGCGTCTTCTTTTGCGGGAGCCTCCTTTTGGGGAGATTTCACTTCGGAAATCGTTTTTTGCTCGGCGTCCGGCGCAGGGGCCGGTTCGGGCGTCTGGTTAAACTGGGGAGAAGAAGCAAAAGAGGAAATTTTTTGCTCGGGTAAAGGCGGCAGCTGTGTTTCCGGCTGGCCCAGCACCGGCAGTTGGGAGGTCGTTTGCAGCGTTTCCTGTTCCGGTTTGGCCGTCGAGGTTTCTTGTTTTGCAGGCGTTTGCTGCAGCGGTTGTTCCTTAGACGCAGGCGGTTGCCCGTGAACGGTTAAAACCAAATCTTCCTCGGCCGTTTTGGACATGGGGATAGAGGCCGGTGTCGGTTCCGCGGCGGGAGCAGGCTCCGCCTTTTTGAGCGGTTCCGCGGCGGCCGCTTTTTCGTTAGCCGGGGCGGAAACAGGCGCCGTTTCCTCGGGCAGTTCTTCGGGTTCCTCTTTGGGAGTAAACTCGTCAAAAGGGTCGTCTTCTATCGGCTGGACTTCCTTATCCGTAGGCGGATTTGTTTTTTCAAATTGGGTTTGCAGGGCGCGCGCCAAGTTCATATCCGAATTTTCATTCGGATCGGGAATGCCCAGAATGTTGCCCAAATCTTCGCCTTTGATGTTATTGAAATAGTCTTCAATCGGGCCGGGTTTGGCCGGTTTTTTAGGAATTTCCAAGGAAGGTGATTCCACCGAAGGCGTTTCTTCCAAATCGCCCAGCGGGGAACGTTCTTTTAGCAAGGTGTCCATTTCCTGGTCAAAAGAATCCGTTTCCTGCGCCGGTTCCGGCGCAGGAATGGAAATTACTTCCGAAGGATCAAAATGGAAATCTGGAAAGGAAACCGCCATTTTCCAGCTGTCTTGGTCTTCACTGAAATTTTCGGGACAGACCAAGCTGGTCGCCGCAAAACCGCGCCGGGCCGCAAGCTCTTTGGGCTCAAACGGGCCGACGACGTCATTTCCGTCAAAAAACCAGTACTTCATGGCGGCTCCTTGCCCCTATCGGGCGGAGTTATTTGCAATACTGCAGCGCGTTTTTAAGCCGCGCGAGTACGGTGTCCTTCCCCATATATTCCAACATTTTAAACAACGTGGGCCCGTGGGTGCGGCCGGAAACGGCCACGCGCACCGGGTGGAAAATCTGCCCCGCTTTCATGCCGTTTTCTTTGGCGTAAGCGCGGGCGGCGGTTTCCAGGTTGGTTTCCGTGAAGTCGGTTAAATTCCCGTATACTTGAATCATCCCTTCCAGCACTTTTTTGGCTTCGGGTTTGGAGAAAACTTTGTCAATCGCTTCCTGTTCAAATACCGGGTCTTCAAAGAAGAAGCGGATCAAATCGGGAATTTCGGTCAACAATTTGTATTTTTCCTGTTCCAGCCCGATGATTCCTTCCAGCCGGGCGCGGTCTACGCCCGAAACGTTGATGCCGGCTTTTTCAATAAACGGCAGGGCCAGATCCGTCAGGCGGGAAAGGGGCGTGGCGCGAATGTATTCCCCGTTCATCCAGTTCAGCTTTTCCGGATCCATTACGGCCGGGCTGGGCTGGCAGCCGGAGATGTCAAATTTTTCTTCCAGTTCGCCCGGGGCAAACAACTGCTGGGAATCGGGCGTGGCCCACCCCAAAAGCGCCAAATAGTTTTTAAGCGCTTCGGGCAGGTAGCCCATATTGCGAAATTCCACCACATTCGTGGCGCCGTGGCGCTTGGAAAGTTTTTTGCCGTCCGGCCCGTGAATCATGGACAGGTGGGCAAAAATGGGTTCTTTCCAGCCGAGGGCGCGGTAAATCTGGATTTGGGCCGGCGTATTGGAAATGTGGTCATCGCCGCGGATGACGTGCGTCATGCGCATCAAATGGTCGTCCACCACGACGGCAAAGTTATAGGTGGGGTAGCCGCTGGTTTTTTGGATGACCAGGTCATACAAATCTTTGCTGGCAAATTTTACGTGCCCGCGGATCATATCGTCCCATTCCACGTCGCCTTCCTGCGGCATGCGGAAACGGATGACGTATTTGCGGCCTTGGGCTTCCAGCTCTTTTTGCTGTTCTTCCGTTAAGTGGCTGCATTTGCCGCTGTACTTGGGCGGGCGGTGTTCGGCCAGGCATTTTTGGCGGTTTTCTTCCAGTTCTTCTTCGGTGCAGTAGCATTTGTAGGCTTTGCCTTCGGCAAGGAGCTGGTCAATGTATTTTTTATAAATGCCCATATCGGCGCGCTGTGCCTGGTAATAGGGGGCGTCGGGCCCTTTGTTGGTGCCGTCTGGCATGGGGCCTTCGTCCCAGTTTAAATTCATCCATTGCATGCCTTCAAAAATGGCATCGGTGGAAGCTTGGGTGGAGCGTTCTTCGTCGGTATCTTCAATGCGGAGTAAAAACGTGCCTTTATTTTTTTTGGCAAAAAGGTAGTTAAAAAGCGCAGTACGAACCCCTCCGATGTGTAAAAATCCAGTCGGAGACGGGGCAAATCTAACTCTTACGGTCATAAGGTATGGTGTCCTCTGTTGTTATATAGTATACGTTATAAATATATTATACTTATTATGGGAAATTTTTTAAAATATATAAAAGTAAGTTTTGATAACTTTTTGAAGAAGGAGCGTTGTACGTGAGTGCGTTTTTTGTAGTGGCGTCTATCGTGCTGTGGCTGATGCAGGTAACGGTAGGGGCGTGGCTGTATTTTGCTTTCCCGCAAATAGGCTGGAAAGTGCCTGTGGCGGCAGTGCCGCTGCTGATGACGGTTTTGTTTCAGGTATTTATGTCCTACACCCGCACGCATTGGGGCGTATGGGAAAGCTGGGCGTATTATTTTGCCTATGCGTGGGCGGGGCTTGCGTTTTTGGCTTTTTGCATTTGTGCGGTATGCGCGTTTGTCCAGTGGGGGTTGTTCTTTTTTCATGTGCAGGCGCGGGCGTGGCTGGGGCCGCTTAGCGTAGGGCTGATGGCGGTTACCGCGGCGCTGGCTGTTTACGGGGGAGTTGCTTCGCCGCGCGTAAAGCACATTTCGGTTACCCTTCCCGGGGCGCCTAAAATGAAGTTGGCGCTGTTGTCGGACGCGCATTTGGGAATGGGCGTTTCGCTAAACCGGTTGGACAAGGCGCTAAAACGCGTGGAAGAACAAAAGCCCGACGCGCTGCTGGTGTTGGGGGATATTTTTGAATACGGGCCCAACCGCTTGGCGTATGCCAAACGACTGGCGCAGGTACAAACGCCGCTGGGGGCGTACGGCGTGTTTGGAAATCACGAGTATTATGTGGGGTATGACGCGTCCAAGGAATTTTATAAAGAAGCGGGAATAAAACTGCTGGAAAACGAACTGGCCCAACTGCCTAACGGCGTGCAAGTGGCCGGGGTGAAAGACGTGCGCACGGCACATGTCCGCGCGCGGGATGTGGAACAGCTGCTCCGCCAGGCCGATCCGGCCCGTACGCTTCTCTATTTAAGCCATACGCCGCTTTACGCCGAAGAGGCCGCCCGACAGGGTGCCGATCTGATGGTCAGCGGGCATACGCATAATGGGCAGATTTTTCCGTTCAATTTTTTGGTGCGGCTGCAGTTTCCGCGGGTGTATGGGCTGTTTGCCGTAGGGCAAATGAAATTTTACATTACGTCCGGTCTGTTTTACTGGGGTATTCCGCTGCGGTTTTTGGCGCCGGCGGAAATCCCGATTATTGAGGTAAACGCATGAAGCATTGGCTAAGCGTTCTGCTCTTGTGTGCGGCGCTGCCGCTGGCGGCGGCTACGCGGTTTGAGGATTTGTCCTACGAAGAAAAACTGGGGCAGACGCTGGTGGTGTTTGTGGATATAGACAGCGCTTCGCTGGTGCGCCCGGCCATAGAGCAGGGCAAAGTGGGCGGGGTGCTGATTCAATGGGGCAACTATTCCCTGAAGCAAACCCAGGAGCTGATTGAAAAATTGCAAAGCTGGGCCGCCAAAAGCCCGCATCAAATCCCGCTGTTAATCGCCATTGACTACGAGGGGGGCACCGTCTACACACCCATTACGCTGGGGTTTGACTACCTGCCTACCAACATGATGCTTTCGGCCTCGCAGGATGAAGAAGGCGCCGCCGCCATTGCTTATTTGGCCGGGCTGGAGCTGCGCCGGGCCGGCATTCACATCAATTTTTCGCCCGTGCTGGACGTTAACAGTAACCCCAATAACCCGATTATCGGCGTGCGTTCTTTTGGCTCAGACCCGCAGAACGTTACCAAAATGGGCATCTCGCTGATGAACGGATTTAAAGCGGCGGGGATTATCAGCGTCGTCAAGCATTTTCCCGGTCATGGGGATACGTCGGCCGATTCCCACTACAAAGTGCCGGTGGTAAAAGCCGGTTACGAAGAACTGCAAAAAATCCACCTGGCGCCGTTTGCCGAGGCCGTGCGCCAAGGCGTGCCCGGCGTGATGACGGGGCATATTTTGTACCCGGCGCTGGACAGCAAAAACATCGCCACCTTTTCCAAGCCGATTCTGCACGACCTGCTGCGCGAAAAACTGGGATTTAAAGGCTTTGTGGTTACCGACAGTTTGGATATGAAAAGCGCCACTTCTTTCTGTACCATTGCCGGCTGCGCGGTGCGCGCGCTGGACAGCGGGGCCGATATGATTTTGCTGGGCCGCTACATTAAACCGCTGACGGTGTTTAAACAAATTTTAACGGAAACCCGGCAAAAAAACATGCAGCCGCGGGTGGAAGATGCCGCCCGGCGGATGTTTGCCCTAAAAGAAGAATTGGGCCTTTTGGACGGAACGGCCGAAATCCCCGCCCCCATTGAGCAGGCGTACAAAGCGGAACTTGAGAAAATAAGCGACGAGTCCGTTACTTTGGTGCGAGACCGAAACGGAATGATTCCTTTTACGGTGCCGGAGGGGAAAAAGCCCACCGTGTGCGCGGTGTTTTTTGCGCCTTCGCGCTTTGCAGACCAGCTGATGGGTTTTTCCAAACCGTTTTTGGAGAAAGGGTGGAACGTGCGCAGTTACAACGCGGCGCTTACCCCGCGCAAAAAAGACAGCCAGCGCGCCGCCGCCTGCGCCAAAGGGGCGGATTTGCTGATTTTAACCAGCCTGCAATGGGCCGATAAAACCAACATCAACCAAAAAAACGCCATTCACGGGCTGATTGAGGAAAATAAAAATGTGGTGTTTATCTCCACCATGAGCCCGTACGATATCAAAAATTACCCGGAGGCGGACGTTATTCTGGCTACCTATGGGTTAAATAAATACGCTTTGCAAACAGCGGCGAATATCATCTTGGGCAACTTGGCCCCGCAGGGCGTACTGCCGGTGGATTTGCAGCTGCCGCCCGAAACTACTTCTTCGGCTGCCGATGTGCGTTCCAAAACTCGTACACCGCAGGCAGCAACGAAATCACGATAATAGCCACCACGACATAGTGGAAATGGTTTTGCACCACGGGCAAATCGGCAAAGAAATAGCCGCCCAGCGTAAAAGCCAGCACCCACAGTGCGGCGCCGATTAGATTGTAAGAGGCAAAGTGAAAGTACGTCATTTTCCCAATGCCCGCCACAAACGGCGCAAACGTGCGGATAATGGGTATAAAGCGCGCCAAAATGATGGTTTTGCCGCCGTATTTTTCGTAGAAAGCGTGGGCTTTGTTGAGGTGGTCTTTATTTAAAAAGATACTGTCTTCTTTGGTAAATACCTTTGGCCCCAGCCATTTGCCGATTTCATAATTGCAAAAATCTCCCAGCACGGCGGCTGCAAAAATAACGGGAATCAGCCAATACAGGTTGATGCTGCTTCCTTCGGCGGCGGCCAGTGCGCCGCAGGCAAACAACAGCGAATCTCCCGGCAAAAAAGGCGTAACCACCAAGCCCGTTTCGCAGAAAACCACTGCAAAAATCACTACGTATAACCAGACGCCCATCCAGGCCGCCCAGGCGTTGAGATGCACATCCAGGTGCAAAAAAATATCAAGAACTTGCGATAATAATTCCATATTTAAATTGTACTAAATAGCGGGGAGCGTCTTCCGGAAAGAAAAAATTGCATTTTGGCAGCGATTATGTTATTATTTACTTACCGGTAAGTAAAACATATAAATTTCACGTATCGGGGGGTAAATAAAAGAGCTCTTCTGTTGAAGAGCTCTTTTTATTTGGGAAGAAATTGGAATACTATTTGCTAAACAGCGTCAAGAGAATGCCTTTTAGCAAAATTTTGGGGTCGGATGAGGTGGAGGATTTAAACGCCGCATCGGCCTCTATAATGCGGTTTAACGCACTTAAAAAATGGCTTTGCGAAGGGAACAGCCGGGCTTGGTTGACCAGGCGGCTTTCCCAATACATCAGCCCTGCCGCGCGTAAAATTTCGGCCGGCGCCATACCGGCTTGGCTCAAGCGTTTGATGCGCGCCATTTTTAAAATGGGGAAAGTCATCTTGCTTAAAATAGATACGGGCTCTTCCCCGTCGTCCACCAATTTGTCCACCAACTGCACCGCCCGGTTTTTGTTGCAGGCGGTAATGGCGTTGGACAGTTCAAACGGGTTTTCTTCTTTGCTAAATCCGATGCAGGCCAGTACGTCGGGCTTGGTGATGTGTTTGTCGGCCCGGTCGGCGGTGTAGAGGGAGAGTTTTTCAATTTCGTTTTCCAGCGCGTTTAATTCGCCGCCGATGCTTTCGCACAATAAATCCACCGAATCAAAATCGGGCTGCAGTCCTTTTTCCTGCATTTTTTGGCGCACCCAAGCGTTGAGTTCATCCTTTTTCAGCTCGTCAAAGCTTACGACGCGTCCCGCGTCCGAGCAAACTTCCGCCAGTACCTTTTCCGTTTTCATTTTTTTGGCGTCGTTGTGCGTCAGCACCAAGGTGGTGGTGGGCAGCGGATTATCCAAGTAGCGGATCAGCGCTTCTTTGGGGTCTTTGCGCAGTTTTTCAATGCCGGTCAGCACCACCAGGCGGTTTTCCGAAAATACGGGCGCCGTGTTGGCCAGGGCCAATACTTCACCCAGGTCTGCCTTGTCGGCCTCGCTTTGGTAGGAATTGAAATCGTCCGGGTGGAGCACTTCGCGGATTTTTTGAATGGCCAAATTCTTGCGATAGACGTCTTCCCCCGTCAGCAAATAGACGGGGGAAACGGTATTTTTGGCAAGTTCGGTGTTTAATTTTTCCGCGGAGATTTTGGACATATGTTATTGGGTAATGGTGGTATATTCCGGGTTGTTCATCACTTTCTTTTTGTTTTCGCTCATCACCGAGCCAAACCCTTCCACCGTGCGTTTGACGATGTCTTTGGAGAGTTTTTCAAACACCACGTCCCGCGCCTGTACCTCGGTCATGCCGCCGGGCAGGGTGGAAGCCGCATAAATTTGCGTGCCCAAAAACGCCGGCTCGCGCCAGACGGGCGCGTTGGTGGTTTTGTCCATAAACACCACATCCAGCCAAATGTCCATGCGGTACACGGTGGGAATGAGTTGGCTGTCGTACTGGATGGGCACATTTAAATAGCGGGAAATGGTGGTTACCACCACGCCTTCGGCGCCGTTGTTTTCGGAGACGATTTGATAGGAACCGTCGCGCAAAAATTCGTCGTAAAGCTCGTTATAGAACTTGTCTTCCAAGGCGAAGACTTCCGTCTTGTTGAGGATTTGGCGCACCGCGATTTTTTTGATGTGCTGCGGCATAATTTGGGCCTGCGGTTTGTACACGGCCCCTTCGCTGGCGCACGCCGCAAGCGCGGCGGCCGCACATAAAACAGACAAGAATTTTTTCATACAGACTCCCTTTTGCCGGCCTTTGGGCGGGCTTTTTATTTTTGGGGGGCGGCCACAAAGCTGACCATGCGGCCGGGGACGACAATTACTTTTTTAATTTCCAATCCTTCCAAGCTGCGCTGTACTTTGGCGCTGGCGCGGGCCAGCTTTTCCATTTCTTCGCGCGAAGCGTTTGCCGGCACGGAAATTCGGTCGCGCACTTTGCCGTTTACCTGCACGCCGATTTCTACGGAATCGTCCTGCAGCAGATCCGGGTTGACCTTCGGCCAGGCGGATTTAACCACAAATCCTTCGTAGCCTTTTTGCTGCCAGATTTCTTCGGTTAAGTGCGGGGCAAACGGGTGTAAGAGTTTTAAGAACGTTTGGAACGTGTCTTGGCTTACTTGCGGCAGTTTGCTGATATCGTTAAACAACACCATCAGTGCCGAAATGGCGGTATTGAAACGGAAATTTTCAATATCTTCGCTTACTTTGGCGATGGTTTTGTTCTTCAGGATTTCGCTCTTTTTCGGATCCGGCCCTTCAAAAAGCTTTACGCTTTCGCTCCAGGCGGCTGTGCGCTTTAAAAAGCGGGAAATGCCTTCAATGCCTTTCATGTCCCAAGGTTTGCTGGCCTCAAACGGGCCCATAAACATTTCGTACATGCGGAAAGCATCCGCCCCGTACTGGGAAAGAATTTCATCGGGGTTGATGACGTTCTTTTTGGATTTGGACATTTTTTCCACCATGGGGGAAAGTTCCTCCCCGGTGGTTTTTAAGAAGGCTTTTCCGTCTTTAAAATCAATTTCGTCGTAGCCGTGGTAGGCGCCCATTTTATCCCGGTACGAGAACGCCAAAATCATGCCTTGGTGGCGCAATTTTTGGAACGGTTCCGGGTGGCTTACGACGCCCAAGTCAAACAGCACATGGTGCCAGAAGCGCGCGTACAATAAATGCAGCACGGCGTGTTCCGCACCGCCGATGTAGCAGTCCACGGGGCCGTAGGCTTTTTCAATTTCCGGGTCTACCAGCGCTTTGTCGTTGTGCGGATCCATATAGCGCAGATAATACCAGCAGGAGCCGGCCCATTGGGGCATGGTGTTGGTTTCGCGTTTGGCCGGGCCGCCGCAGTGCGGGCAGGTGGTGTTTACCCAACTTTCCACCGTGGAAAGCGGCGATTCGCCCGTGCCCGAGGGTTCAAATTTTTCTACTTCCGGCAGCGTCAGCGGCAGCTGGTCTTCCGGCAGCGGCACCACGCCGCATTTGGGGCAGTGCACAATGGGGATCGGTTCGCCCCAGTAGCGTTGGCGGGCAAACACCCAGTCGCGCAGTTTATAGCTGGTTTTGGCGTTGCCCAAGCCGCGCTGCGTCAGCCAGTCAATCATGGCGGCTTTGGACTCTTGCACGTGCATGCCGTTTAAAAAGCCGGAGTTGACGAGTTCTCCGTCTCCCGTAAAGGCTTCTTTTTCCACGCCTTGTTCGCTTTTGATAACTTCGATGATATCCAACCCGAATTTTTTGGCAAAAGCGTAGTCCCTCTCGTCGTGCGCCGGCACGGCCATAATCGCGCCGGTGCCGTAGCCCATCAGCACATAGTCGGACGTCCACACCGGGATTTTTTTGCCGTTTACCGGGTTGATGGCGTAGGCGCCGGTAAATACGCCGGTTTTGTCTTTATTTAAGTCGCCGCGTTCCAAGTCGCTTTTTTTGGCGGCTTCGGCCTGGTAATGTTCCACCGCGGCTTTTTGCTCGGGCGTAACAATTTTTTTCAAAATCGGGTGTTCCGGCGAAACCACCATATACGTGGCGCCGAAAAGCGTGTCCGGGCGGGTGGTAAATACGGTTAAAATATCGTCGTGCCCGTCCAGCTTGAATTTGACTTCCGCCCCGTTGGACTTGCCAATCCAGTTGCGCTGCATGGTCAGCGTGCTTTCGGGCCAGTCCAGCTTGTCCAACCCTTCCAGCAGTTTTTCGGCGTAGTTGGTAATGCGCAAAATCCACTGGCGCAGGGCCTTGCGTTCGATTTCGTGGCCGCAGCGTTCGCACTTGCCGTTAAACACTTCTTCGTTGGCAAGCCCCGTTTTGCACGATGGGCACCAGTTGATCGGCACGGTGGATTCATACGCGAGGCCTTTTTTGAAAAGCTGCAGAAAAATCCACTGCGTCCATTTATAATACTTCGGGTCGGTGGTGTCGATTTCGCGGCTCCAGTCGTAGGCGAGGCCGATGGATTTGATTTGGCGTTTAAAATTGGCGATGTTTTTATGAGTAGTAATGCGCGGGTGAACCCCGGTGGCAATGGCGTAATTTTCCGCAGGTAGGCCGAAGGCGTCCCACCCCATGGGGTGCAGCACGTCGTAGCCGTTCATCAGTTTATAGCGTACCAAAATGTCCGAAGCGGTATACCCTTCCGGATGGCCGACGTGCAAGCCGGCGCCCGACGGATATGGGAACATATCCAAGCAGTAAAACTTTTTGCCTTTGGGCATTCTGGGGCTGGCGAAAAGGTTGGCTTTTTCCCAGCGGTCTTGTTGTTTCTTGTCAATTTGCGGAAAGTTATCAATACTCATACTACTTTTATTTTAACAATTTTTAGTTTTAAAATCAGCCCCGGTGTATTGGGCAAACCAAGTGCCAAACGGCCGGTTGCTAGGTTTAGCCGCGCGGGTGGAATTTTTTGTGTTTTTCTTTTAAATCGCTCACGTCCAAGTGCGTGTAGATTTGGGTGGTGGTTAAATTGGCGTGCCCCAGCATTTCCTGCAGGCTTCTTAGGTCGGCCCCGCCTTGGAGCATATGGCTTGCAAACGTGTGGCGGAAAAGGTGCGGGTGAAGAGGCTGGGAAATGTTGGCTTTGCGGCCGAGGGCGGACAAGTCTTTCCAGACGGATATGCGGCTGATTTTTTTGCCGTTTTTGTTTAAAAATACTTCCGAGCCTACGTTTTTGTCGGCAAAGTGCGCTTCGCGCACCGCCAGGTATTGTTTGATGCGTTCGCAGGCACGCGGATGAATGGGCACAAAACGCTGTTTGCCGCCCTTGCCAAACGCCAAAACCCACCCTTCCTGCGTGTTGACGTTTTCCAGCCGCAAATTAATCAGTTCGCTTACGCGCAGGCCGGCGGCGTAGAGCAGTTCTATAATCGTTACCGTTCGAATTTCCGCCAGCGTTTCGGCAGGATAAGACAGCAGCCGATCCATTTCTTCGCGCGTGAGCTGGGTGGGGATTTTTTGCGCCAGCTTGGGAGATTTTAAAAAACGGGTGGGGTCGTCTTTTATTTTTTCTTCAATCAGCAAAAATTTGTAAAAACATTTCACCGCTTCCAGCTTGCGAAACACGCTGGAAGGGGCCAGTTTTTCTACTTCGCGCAGCTGGTAGGTGTATTGGTCTAAAAAATCCGGCGTGATTTGCAGGGGATCTTTTTCGTTAGCTTGGCAGTACTCCAGAAAACTTTCCACGTCAGAACCGTAGGACGCTACCGTGTTTTTGGAGAGTTGGCGTTCAAAGGTAAGGTGGTTTCTAAAGTCTTCCAGCAAAAAGTTTTCCATACTTTATTATAAGTTTTTTAAACAGGCGTGCGGAAACTGAAGGACGCAAACCTCGGTAAAAAACGAAAAAAAGCGGGGCTTCAGCAGGTGTCAGACATTCGGGAAAATCATAAAGCAACGGGTTTGCCGAAAAACAGGCTTTCTGGAAAGGCGCTGTAAACAGCGCGGAATCGTGTAACGGAAAAGGAATGGGCGTTTTCACATAAATAAGCCGCCGCACTTTTTGCATGGCCGGCGCAGGAATAAAAAACGCCTCCCGCAGGGGAGGCGTTTTGCTTGCAGAAGATTTACTTTTTAACGGGCTTCTTGGCGTCTTCCGCAGGTTTGGTTTCCGCCGCGTCGGCCTTTTTGCCGTTGTAGTGGTGGCCGAGGTATTTGACGTAGAGCTTGTCTTCAATTTCGGCGGCCAGTTCCGGGTTGTCTTTTAAGTACTGGCGGGCGTTTTCGGCCCCTTGGCCCAGTTTCTCGTCGCCATAGATAAACCAGCTGCCGCTTTTTTCAATAAATCCGGCTTCCACGCCTTTGTCAATAATGCACGCTTCGCGCGAAATACCGTGGCCCAAAATCATGGTAAATTCGGCCTGGCGATACGGCGGCGCCACTTTGTTTTTGGTTACTTTGGCGCGCACGCGGGTGCCGATGATTTCGTCGCCTTTTTTGAGGTTTTCAATGCGGCGCACGTCAATGCGGACGGAAGCGTAAAACTTAAGCGCCAAGCCGCCGGGGGTGGTTTCGGGGTTGCCAAACATCACGCCGATTTTTTGGCGCAGCTGGTTGATGAAAATGATGCTGGTTTTGGTTTTGTTGAGGATGCTGGTCAGCTTGCGCAGGGCCTGGCTCATCAGGCGCGCCTGCAGGCCGACGTGGGCGTCTCCCATTTCGCCTTCAATTTCGGCTTTCGGCACCAAGGCGGCCACCGAGTCCACAATAATCAAATCAATCGCGCCGGAGCGGACGAGCTTCTCCGCAATTTCCAAGGCTTGTTCGCCGGAGTCCGGCTGGGAAACCAGCAGTTCGTCCACATTTACGCCCAGGTTGGCCGCGTAGACGGGATCCAAGGCGTGTTCCGCATCAATAAAGGCCACCGTGCCGCCCATTTTTTGCGTTTGAGCCGCCACATGCAGCGAAAGGGTTGTTTTGCCGCCGGCTTCCGGCCCGTAAATTTCAATTACGCGCCCGCGCGGCAAGCCGCCCACGCCCAGCGCCAAATCCAAGGACAGCGCCCCCGTGGGGATGGCTTCCACGTTTTTCACGCTTCCGCCGCCCAGTCTGCAAATTGCTTCTTTGCCGAACGCTTTTTCAATTTGGCCCAACGCCAAATCAAGCGCTTTTTGTTTGTTTGCGTCCATTCAACAGTTCCTCCCAATCAGGTTAAATCGTTACGGCGTTTTTCTCTTTTACCGCCGCGCCGGAAAAGGTCAATTTGCCGGCATCTTTATCTAAGTCTACCAAAATTTCGGTATGTGCCGGATAGCGGCTGACGAGGATATTCTCCGCCAGCGGGTCTTCCAGCTCGCGCTGCAGCGTGCGCAAAAGCGGGCGCGCGCCGAATTTGACGTCAAAGCCTTTCTCCACCAGAAAATCCTTGGCTTTGGGCGTTAATTTTAAGCTCAATTCCTTGTCCGCCAGTTTGGCGTCCACATCTTTTAACGCCAAGTCCAGAATTTGGCCGATGTTTTCTTTGGAAAGCGAGTGGAACACCACAATTTCGTCAATACGGTTGATAAACTCCGGATTAAACGTTTTTTTCACTTCGTCCATTACGTTTTTGCGCATATCCTGGTATTGCTGTTCTTCGGATTGGTGAGCGGCAAACCCCAAGGTGTTGCCCTTGTTGGTAATTTCCCGCGCGCCGACGTTGGACGTCATGATAATCACGCAGTTTTTAAAGCTGACTTTGTGCCCTAAATTGTCCGACAAAGAGCCTTCATCAAGCACTTGCAGCAGGATATTATAAATATCCGGGTGGGCTTTTTCCAGCTCGTCCAGCACTACCACGCTGTAGGGGCGGCGGCGCACGGCTTCGGTCAGCTGGCCGCCTTCTTCATATCCCACGTAGCCGGGCGGCGCCCCGATCAGGCGCGAGACGGCAAACTTTTCCATGTATTCCGACATATCCAGCCGGATCATGGCGTCCTCGTCTCCAAACAGGAAGGTGGCCAAACTTTTGGCCAGTTCCGTCTTGCCTACCCCGGTGGGGCCCAAGAACAAAAAGCCGCCAATCGGCCGGTGCGGGTTGCCTAGGCCCGTGCGGTTTCTGCGGATGGCCAGCGAAACGGCTTTTACCGCGTCGTCCTGCCCGATGATGCGTTCGTGCAGGTGCTCTTCCATATGTAAAATCTTTTCGGTTTCGCTTTGCGTCAGGCGCGTAACGGGGATGCCCGTCCATTTGGAGGCCACCAGCGCAATGTCTTCTTCCGTTACTTGAGGCACTTCTTTGTCGTGTTTTTCGTGCCACTGCTGTTTAAGGTGTTCCACATACGCTTTTAAGCGGTCTTCGGTGTCTTTGGCGGCGGCGGCTTTCTCAAATTCTTTTTTGGAAAGGGCTTCGTCTTTTTCCTGTACGGCCTGGTTGTATTCCATTTGTTTTTGTTTGATTTCCGGCGGGAATACCGCGTTTTTAAGGCGGGCGCGGGCACCGGCTTCGTCAAACAGGTCGATGGCTTTATCCGGCATGGCACGGTCGGTAATATAGCGGTCGGCAATGGCGGCCGCGGCGCGGATGGCGCCGTCGGTATATTTGACCTTGTGGTGCTGCTCGTATTTGGAGCGGATGCCTTTTAAAATGGTGATGGTTTCGTCTACGTCCGGCGGGTCGGCCACGACGGGCTGAAAGCGGCGTTCCAAGGCGGTGTCGGCTTCAATATATTTGCGGTATTCGTCAAACGTAGTGGCGCCGATGCACTGCACTTCGCCGCGGGCCAGGGCGGGTTTTAACATATTGGAAGCGTCTATGGAGCCTTCCGCCGCGCCGGCGCCGATAATGGTGTGCAGCTCGTCAATAAAAATAATGGCGTCTTTGGCGGAGGCCAGTTCGTCAATAATGTTTTTTAAACGCTGTTCAAACTCGCCGCGGTACTTGGTACCGGCAATGACGGACGCCAAGTCCAGCGCCAGCAGGCGTTTGTTGCAAAGCACGTCCGAAATTTCGCCGCGGGCCATTTTTTGCGCCAGCCCTTCCACAATAGCCGTTTTGCCTACGCCCGGCTCTCCGATAAGAACGGGGTTGTTCTTGGTGCGCCGCGCCAAAATTTGCACCAGGCGTTCTATTTCTTCTTCTCGGCCGATGACCGGATCCAGCTGGTTTTTGGCCGCCAGTTTGGTTAAATCGCGGGTGTATTCATCCAGCGTGGGGGTTTTGGTTTTTTTCTTTTCTAAAGGTTCGCGTTCCCGTCTGGGGGCGGAATTGAGGTTGATTTCCTGCGGCATATCCGGCACGTCTTCATTGAGGTCTCCGGGTGCCGCATCGCCGATAAAGTTAAGCACGGCGTCGCGCACGGCGTCTAAGTTTAAGCCTAAATTTTCCAAAATCCGTCCGGCCATTCCTTCTTCTTCGCGGATCAGGCCCAGCAAAATGTGTTCCGTGCCGATGTGGTCGCTTCCCAGCATTTGGGATTCTTCCACCGAAAATTCCAACACTTTTTTGGCGCGCGGCGTGAACGGAATTTCGCCCAGCAGCATAATGGTGTCGCCAATGCCCACCATTTTTTCTATTTCCAAACGTACTTTGCGAAACGTAACGCCAAGCCCCGTTAAAATCTTATTGGACACGGTGCCTTCTATGGCGCTTAGCCCCAGTAAAATATGTTCGGTTCCTACATAGTCATGATTGAGACGCTTGGCCTCTTCTTGCGCGATGAGAATGATTTTTTGCGCATTTTCGGTAAATCGTTTTGCCATCTTCCTAATACCCCTTTACAGCGATTACTTCCATTATATAAAAATAACACCGCGGCGCGGAGCGGGTTTGACAACTTGAGCGACAGGGCTTTTTTTGCTACAGTAAACCAAACGAGGCACTGCAAGATGAATAAACACGGGTTTACGCTTACGGAGTTGCTGGTCGTGGTGGTCATTATTGGTATTTTGGCGGCAATCGCCGTGCCGTGGTACCAGACGGCGGTGGATGCCAGCCGCTATACCCAGCTGCAGGTGGTGGTTAAATCGGTAAAAGACGGGGTGGAACTGGCCCGGATGATGACGGGAAGTTATCCGGATTCACTGGAAGATTTGGATATCGAGCTGCCGGCCGGGTGCACCCTGCAGACGGATAAAACCGTTGCGCAATGCGGGAAATTTTATATTGATTATCTGGACGGAGACGATGAAAACATCGTAGGGATGATGAATTTTGACACCAATACGTTTACGCCTTCCGGCAATTATGTGGCGTATGTGATGTGGCTGGACTATGCCGCCAATCAGGCCGGGCGGCGCGAATGCCGGGCGGGCGCGTCCAGCAGCCGAATGCAAAAACTGTGTGAAGACCAGCCCGGTACGCCGGACGGTACGGCGGGTGGCAGCTACTGCCCTTCGTGCAAACGCTATTGGCTGAATTAAAAAAGGAAAATTGAAAACGGGCCGGAAGGCTCGTTTTTTGTAGAGGGGCATAAAAGCCGCTGAAACCGGCGCCGTGCGGCTGCACAGACCGAAAGAAGCATAGGGCGGGAGCTTATCTTGCCGGAAACGATATTTGGTATAATACCTTATATATGGAAGAAGCAATTAAACGGGCTCAAAAAATCAAAGCCATTTTAACCGACGTGGACGGTATTTTAACGGACGGAAAAGTAAACTTTTTCGTGCGGGACGACGGTAAAATAGACGAATTTAAATCTTTTCACACGCAGGACGGCATTGCCGTACTGCTCTGCCACAGCGCCCACATTGTGTGCGGCATCATCACCGGCCGGCGCCACCCCACTACGGTGGCACGAGCCAAAAATCTGGGGTTTAAATACATGTACCAAGGGTTTTTGACCAAAATCGGCCCGCTGAACGATATTCTGGAAAAAGAAAACCTGACCGCGGAAGAAGTAGCCTATATCGGAGACGATATCACCGATATCCCGCTGTTGGCCGAAGTCGGCTTTGCCGCCACGGTGCCAAACGCGTTGGACTGCGTCAAAAAACATGCCCATTATATTACAAAACGCGTGGGAGGAGACGGCGCCTACCGCGAAATTATTGATTTTATCCTAAACGCCCAAGGGAAACTGGCCCCTATTTTGGAGCAGGTGGAAGCTTCGGCCTGGACGTCGGGCAAACGCCCGGAAATGGAAGTCATTACCTCGCAGGAAGGCTTGGCGTAAGCATTTGGGGACAACTATGAGAGGAAAATTTATTGTATTGGAAGGCCCCGACCGCTGCGGCAAATCCACCCAAGCCAAAATGCTTTATAACCAGCTGGTGGCGCGCGGGAAAGACGTTATTTTAACGCGCGAACCGGGGGGAACGCCCACGGCGGAGCGGATCCGCCAAATCGTATTGGAGCCGGGGCTGGATGTACGCCCGCTGGCGGAGCTTTTGCTATATGAAGCTTCCCGGGCCCAACATACGCAGGAAAAAATTCTTCCGGCGTTGGCGGAAGGAAAAACCGTCATCTGCGAGCGCTACACCATGTCTACTTGCGCCTATCAGGGGTATGGGCGCGGCATTGCGCTGGAGACGATTGATATTCTCAATAAAATCGCTACCCAAGATACGCAGCCCGATTTAACGCTTGTTTTTTTAATGTCCGACAAGTATTTTACCGAACGCGGCGAGTATTTGTTTTCCGACCGTTTGGAACAGGAAGACCTGGCCTTCCGCCAAAAAATGCGCAAAGGGTATTTGGAAATGATTGACCGCACGCCCCATGCGTATTTGATTGACGCCGATAAAAACATCCGCGATATTCAGGCCCGCGTGTTAAAATTGTTGGAAGAGCACCATATTATAGATTAATGCCGTTTGCCGATATCCTGGGGCAGGAAAAAGCCTCCTCGTATTTAAAAAAGCTGGCCGGAGCGCAAAAAGTTCCGGGAGCTCTTTTGTTTTACGGGCCGGACGGCGTGGGCAAAGCCCGCGCGGCGGTTTTATTTGCGCAGGCGCTCAACTGTCTGGATCCGCAGGCCCGCCAAACGGGGGACGCCTGCGGCGTGTGCGCCAGCTGCCAGGCCATTGCCAAGGGAACACATCCGGATGTTACATTTGTGGATTTTACGTACCAGGCGCGGCTGGAAGTGAAGAAAGATTTTTCCAGCAAGGGTTACGAAGACGAACTGGAAAAAGAAATCGCCAAACAGCAGCACATCAATGTGGATACCATCCGCGACGTAACCGCCAAATCCCAGCAAAAAGCCGTGGGCGGCGGGTGGAAGGTGCTGATTATAGATCAGGCGCAGACCATGCAGGGCGCGGCCGCCAATGCGCTACTTAAATTTATTGAAGAGCCGCCCTATAAAACCGTTTGGATTTTAATTACCAACAAGCGCGCCACCATGCTTAAAACCATTTTGTCGCGCTGTCAGCCGCTGGCGTTTGCGCCGCTTTCGCAGGAAAACGTAACGCAAATTTTAAAAAACACAGGGGCGGACGTACCGGATCCCGATTTATGCGCCCGCTACAGCGGCGGTTCCGTGTCGGGGGCGCTCAAAGCGGCGGAAGCGTTGGAACTGTTGCAAAATGGCCAGTTCGGCACGCCGCAGGGGCCGTGCAGCGTGGCGGCGGGGCTCTCGCGCACATTAGTGGCGGCCCGGCAGGAAGCGCAGGCGGTGCTGGACGTGCTGATTTGCGCGCTTCACCGCCGGTGGACGCAAACGCAAGACCCGCGCGAACAACGCCGGCTGCAGCAGGTGCTCAACCAATTTGAAACCTACAAGCGCAGTATCGGGCGCAACGTATCGCCCGCGTTGGTGCTGGAAACCGCACTGATGAGTTTAGACGGCTTAAACGTGCAGATTTTTTAATACGGAGAACATATGACCAAGAAATTCTATATCACCACCCCTATTTACTACGTCAATTCGGTGCCGCACATCGGCCATGCCTACACCACCATCGCCCAAGATGTGCTGGCGCGCTATAAACGCCAAAAAGGCTTTGACGTACGCTTTTTGACCGGTACCGACGAACACGGCGCCAACATTGAAAAATCCGCCACCGCCGCCGGTGTAACGCCCAAACAATGGGCAGATGAAGTTTCGGACAAATACAAAGCCCTGTGGAAAACGCTTAACATTTCCTACGACGATTTCATCCGCACCACCGATAAAAAACACGAACAGGTGGTACAGGCCATTTTTGAAAAACTGTTAAAAAGCGGCGATATTTATTTGGGTTCCTACTCCGGCAAATACTGCCTCTCCTGCGAGCAATACTACAACGAAAGCGAAATTTTGGAAGGCAACCTCTGCCCCGTGCACAAACGCCCGCTGACCGAAGTGCACGAGGAAACGTACTTTTTTAAACTGTCCCGCTATGAAAAACCGCTGCTGAAATACTATGAGGAACACCCCGAATTTTTAAGCCCCAAAACCCGCGCGCACGAAATTATCAACTTTGTAAAAGGCGGATTGCAGGACTTGTCCGTCACGCGCACCAAAGTGGCGTGGGGCATCCCCGTGCCCAGCAACCCGCACCACACCATTTACGTGTGGTTTGACGCGCTGATCAACTATATTTCCGCCGCAGGATACGGCACCGTCTTGTGCGAAGACAAAACCTTGCACGAAGCGCAGCTGAAACAAATCCGCGCGGACAAATTTGAAGATTTGTGGCCGGCGGACTTGCATATGGTGGGCAAAGAAATTTTCCGTTTCCACACAGTCATTTGGCCGGCAGTGTTAATGGCGCTGGGGCTGCCTCTTCCGAAAAAAGTGTTTGCCCACGGCTGGTGGACGGTGGAAGGGGAAAAAATGTCCAAATCGCTGGGCAACATCATTGACCCCGCCAAAGTGGCCGCGCAGTACGGTGTGGATCCGCTGCGGGCGTTTTTATTCCGCGAGGTGCCTTTCGGGCAAGACGGCGATTTTTCTATGGAAAGCTTTAAAAACCGCTACAATTCCGACTTGGCCAACAACATCGGCAACCTGCTTTCCCGCACGCTTAATATGGCGGCCAAAAACATCGGCGAGCTGCCGGAAAAAATTGAAGGCGACTATCCGCTCCTTGCCAAGTCGGCCGAAGTGGAAAAAGCCATTGATGCCGCTTACGACCAGCTGGCTTTTGACAAGGTGCTTGAAAACATCTACGGCTTTGCCAGCGATTTAAACAAATTGGTGGATACCAAAAAGCCCTGGGAACTTGCCAAAACCGACCCCGAAGCGGCCAAAGCCGTTTTGCTGGAGCTGGTGGCGTGCCTGCGCAAGGTGGCCGTGTGGCTGGAGCCGTTTATGCCTACGGTAGCCAAGGAAATGCAAAAACGCCTGCTGCCGGGAAAAATTGAAAAATATCCGCCGCTGTTTCCGCGGTTGGAAGCCGATAAAAAATAGAGAAAATCTGATGTATAAAAGCGGCCGGTTTTCCCCGGCCGCTTTATTTATGGCTTGTAAAAGGAAAGAAAATAGATTAAACTAAAAAAATGAAAACATTTTTATTAATTGGTTTATTTTTATTGTTGAGCGTTTCGTCCGGTCAGGCAAAAGAAGTGGATGAATTTTTTGCGGCGGTGCGCAACGGCAACAGCCAGCGGGTAGAAGAAATGCTGTCCAAGAACAAAATCTTGGTTTTTACGGCAGACAAACGCGGTATGACGCCTTTTTTGGTGGCGGTGGAAACGCGAAACCTTAAAATGGTGAGTTTGCTGGCGGATTCTTTTTCCCGTTTAGGCAATATCGCCCAACCCGGCAATGCACTGCATATCGCGGTGTCCAATGACGATGAACCAATGGTACGTTTGTTAGTGCGCCTTACTTCGGAAGAAGACCCCGCTTTGACCAAACGCCTGTTGAATATGAGGCGGCGGGGAGATAAAGAAGAAATAAATGACCGCAATACGCCGCTTCATCTGGCAGCTTTAAAATGTAACTTCCGTGTGTATAATTATTTGCTGGAACACGGTGCTAACCCCACTTTGCCAAATTCCAAGGGAAAGACGCCGAAACAAATTATCAGCGCTTGCCCCAAACCGAAGCCCGCAAAGAAACAAGCGGCGAAGCCCGCTTCTTCTGTTCCCGCATCTAAGCCAAAACCGGTTGAGGAACCGCTTATTTTTCCGATCCCCTAATAAAAAACCTGCTTTTAAAAGCAGGTTTTTTATTAGCTTAAATCAATTAAGTGCCAGTCTTTCTGATATAACTCCACCAGTTTTTGCCGAAAACGTGCATGCTCGGGCGCTGTGAGGGAAGGGTCTTGGGAGAGGAGTGCGTCGCGGTCTTCTATGGCCCAGTAGAGGATGTCTTTGTCTTTAAAAATATCCCCGGCTTTAAATTCCAGTTCCCCGCTTTGGCGCGTTCCCAAAATTTCGCCCGGGCCTCTTAGCTGCATATCCCGCTCGCCGATTTTAAATCCGTCCCGCGTCGCGCAAATGATATCCACCCGTTCCTTGGCCACGCTGCCGGGGTGCTGGGGCACCAAAATACAATAACTTTCGTGCTCGCCGCGGCCCACCCGCCCGCGCAGCTGGTGCAGGCTGGCCAGGCCAAACCGCTCCGCATTTTCAATCACCATAACGGTTGCGTTTTTGACGTCTATCCCCACTTCAATCACGGGGGTGGCTACCAAAATATCGGTTTTATGGGCGGCAAAATCCGCCATGACATTTTCTTTTTCGGCTTGGCTCATCTGCCCGTGCAAAATAGCCAGCCGGAACTGCGGAAACACTTTTTTGAGTTTTTCAAATTCTTCCGTAACGGCTTTGGCGGAAATTTTTTCGCTTTCTTCAATTAAAGGGAAAACGATATAGGCCTGCCGTCCTTTTTGAACTTCTTCCCGCACGCGGTCGTAGGCCAGCTTGGAGGTGGCCGACTCGGTGCGAATGGGCTGGCGGCCGGGGGGAAGTTCGTTTAAGGTGGATACTTCCAAATCGCCGTAAAAAGCCAAGGCCAAGGTGCGGGGAATGGGGGTGGCCGTCATGGTCAGCAAATCCAGCTTGGCCGTTTTTTCTTTTAGGCGGCTGCGCTGTTTGACGCCAAAGCGGTGTTGCTCGTCAATAACGGCCAGGCGCAGGTTATGAAATTGTACTTCGTCCTGAATGACGGCGTGGGTGCCCACCAAAATGTCAATTTCCCCTTCTGCCAGTTCTTTTAAAATTTTTTTGCGGGCGGCCGTTTTGGTGCTGGAGGTCAGCACCGCTATATTTACGTTAAGGCCGCTTAGCAGGCGTTTAAATGTTAAAAAGTGCTGCTCCGCCAAGATTTCGGTGGGCGCCATCAGGGCCGCTTGGTAGCCGTTCTCGGCCGCCAACAGCATGGCGCACAGGGCCACCACCGTTTTGCCGGAACCCACATCCCCTTGCAGCAGGCGGTTCATGGGGCGGGGGGAGCATAAGTCTTTAAAAATTTCGTTGATTACTTTTTTCTGGCTGTTGGTAAATTCAAATCCCAGCTGCTGGCGGAAAGGGGTAAGAAGCGTTTTTTTAATTTGGTAAGAATAGTCTTTGGCCAGAATTTTGGTTTGCGTGCGTTTAATGCCCCAGGCCGTGGCCAACAGCAAAAATTCTTCATACGCCAGGCGGGTGCGGGCGTTTTGCAGCTCGGCCAGCGAATTGGGAAAATGCACCGCTTTCAGCGCCTGCGGCGCGCTTAGCAACTTGCGTTTGGACAGCAAGTCCGGCGGCAGAACTTCCGGCTCCCGCTCCAGCGAGCTGGTTTGCAGCGCTTCGTAAACAAACTGGCGAAACTGTTTGTTGGTCAGTCCTTCGGTAAGGCCGTAAATGGGGGTCAGCCGTCCGGCGTGCAGTTTGGTTAGAGCGTCGGCCGCCGGGTAATGCTCGTCCACCGTAATTTTATTGCCGAAAAAATTGTTTTTATCGTCCCGCTTGCCAATCACCCATACTTCCTGATTCATTTTAAAATCTTTTTTAAGCGTGCCGAACGGGTCAAACCGAAATCCGCGGTACATCCGCCGTTTAAACCAGGTACATTCCACGTGTTCGCCCTTTTCGTTTTCCAAAAACGCTTTAAAAATAAGCACGCTGCGGGCCGGTATTTCCTGCGTGCGCAGTACGCGGCCTTTGAATACGACCAGCGCATCGGAATTATATTCGTTGGGGGGCGTATCCAGCCGGCGGTCTTGGTAGGTGCGCGGATAGTAGTGCAGCAAATCTTCCACGGTGTGGATTTCCAAACGCTCAAAGAGTTTGGCTTTGGCCGGGCCGATGCCTTTTAAAAATTGGATTTGGGTGGTTGCCGTCATACGTATATACTTATTTTACAAATAATATATGCTACAATTAAAAAAAAGGAGGGTACTCTTATGGATTTAGAAGCCATTTCCACACAAGTCAGCGCGCACCTGCTGCAGGTGGGCCAGAGCAGTTTGAAGGTGCTGGCGGCACTCGTTGTGGCGGTATTGATTTTGGTAATCGGTTTGTATATTTCCCGGTTTGTGGGATCTTACGTTAAGAAAATTTTAAATAAAATTTCGTTTGACGACAAAACCTCAAAACTCGGCATTAACGAGCTGTGCGTGCGTTTTGGGCTGGGCAAATCGCCTACCTATATTATTTCCTTCGTGCTGGCGTGGGCGGTGATCTTTTATGCCGTGGTATTGGCGGCCGAAGTGCTGCATTTGGATATTATCCGCAATTTGTTTACGCAATTTTTGGAATTTATCCCCACGCTGTTTGTGTCGGTGTTGATTTTGTTTGCGGGGCTGTTGTTTGGCAAGTTGATGGGCAACATTATTGAAAACTCCGCTCAAGCCAACAATTTAAAAGGCGGGTTCTTTATTTCCAAAGCGGTAAACATCTTTATTGTGTTTTTCTGTGCGTTGATTGCGGTGGAAAATTTGGGCTTTGCCAACCAGTTGGTAAATAATGTGGTCATTATTGTGCTGGCTTCTTTGGGGCTTGCCTTTGGCATTGGAGTCGGGCTTGGTTCTAAAGAGCTGGTGGCGGATTTTTTAAGAGAACTCTTTAAAAAAGAAGAAAAATAGACCGCTTGTGCACGGCACCCCCCTTGCAAAAGGGGGGTGGTTTTTTTGAAAAAACCCTATACTATTAGTAACAGTGAATTTGGAGAAAACGAACGGGAAACGGTATGCGTAAGATTATATCTTTATGTTTTCTTTTGGGGTTGGCTCCCGGCCTGTGGAGTGCGCCGTGGGGGGCGATGCGGGATTTTGACCAACCGTTAAAAAACAATTCTCCCGCGATTGCCGCCCCCGCGATGGGGGCGCGCTACCTGATGCCCAAAATTCTGGCGGGCCAGCCGATTCGTATTTATGTTTCCGTGTCCCAAGAAAAAGAAAACCGACTGGACAAATATCAAACCATTATTGCAGAAAACTATAATAAATGGTTTACCGAAACCGCAAGCATTATTCAAGCAAACAAACGCCAGCAGGAATTTGGCGATATCCTGCCCCTTTTGCAAAAAGGCATTCAAGTGAATTTTGTAAATAGGGAGGAAGAAGCAGATATTGTTTTCTTTATCGTTCCTTTTAAGACCATGCAAGAGCATTGCGGCGCCGGGGCGGGCGGGTGTTATTTTCGGGTAGAGTCTCCCGGGGGAAAACCCCGTATTTACCTACCGGAAGATCATTTTTGGCTTAAGCTGTTCTCCGCGGGGAAAGTATCCACCTCGTCGATTGGTTTGCACGAAATCGGGCACTCGCTGGGACTTAGCGACCAATACGAAGAAGCCCGCGACGCTAATACCCACGACCGCTATTCTTCTATGCGCTCGGGGAAAGGCACGATGAAGGACAATTCGTCCATTTCCTGCGACGAGGCGGACGGAATCATTAATTTAATTGATTTGACGCGGCATACCGTTCGCGGTGCCGAGAGCGGGTGGAAAAGTTTATGTCCCCGGTCGGATGAATTTTATGTGCGCGGGCAATCCGCCTCCAAAGGGCCGTTTCTGATTGAACAGAAGGATCACAACGTTTTCGTGCTTCATACCTATAAACAGGGAAAAAGAGTTGCTTCTCAAACCTATACGTTCCAAAAGCAAGGGGCTTTTTTCCCTACGGTTTTCTCTGAAGAGACCGTGTTGAAGCGGGACGCGCTGGGCCGCCCGGTGAAGAGTACGGGCCCCAACGGAGAAGACATTTATTATTCGTATCAGTATGAGCAATACCTTCGCTTGGTGGTGCAAGGAAAAGAGGCTGTATTGGCGGAATTTAACGGTGCCGCGGGCAAAGGACGCAGGAAAATCAGATACAAAACCGTTTTATTTAACCAGAACGACCGCTTGGTAAAAGCGACCGCTGCCTATGGCCGCAACAAAGCAGGCAGCGTGGAATATCAGGAAGCCACCCCCCAAGCAAAATCCTTGCTCTATTTATCGTTTAATTTGGATGAAAAGGGGAATATCAGCCAAAAATATGTCCGTCGGGCCTCCCGACAGAAGGCCGCGGCCGCGGCGCTTCCCGCCGCGCTGGGGGGCAACAAAATCCGTTCTTCGGTAGAAAAAAGCGTGGATGAGAGCCGGCTGGAACAAATACAAAACCAGCTGATTAAGTGGTTTAAAAAAGGGCGTTAACGTTTCGTTTTCCAAAAAACCCGGAGCAGTAAATGCTCCGGGGCTTTTTTATAAAGAACCGGGCCGCCTTGAAAGGGGCCCGGTTGAAATTAATTGTCCTGATAATCTTTCAGCAGTTTCGTGCGGCTGGGGTGGCGCAGTTTGCGGATGGCCTTGGCCTCTATCTGGCGCACGCGCTCACGCGTAACGTTGAACATTTTTCCCACTTCTTCCAACGTGCGGGGGTAGCCCGAGTCAATCCCAAAGCGCAGGCTGATGATTTTGGCCTCCCGTTCCGACAGCGTGGCCAACACATCGGCCACTTCCTGCTTGCGCAGGAAATCCACCGCGGCGCTGGTGGGATTTGGCCCGTTCTTATCCTCAATAAAGTCTTCCAGGTTGGAGTCCTCGTCTTCCCCGATCGGCGTAGAAAGCGAAATGGGATCCTGCATGATTTTAAGCACGCTTTTTACTTTTTCCACCGACAGGCGCAGCGTCTTGGAATACTCTTCCAGCGTGGGTTCGCGGCCGTGTTCCTGGCGGAATTTGTTGGTTACTTTGGTAAGCTTGGACACCAATTCTTTCATATGCACCGGGATGCGGATGGTGTTGGCCTGGTCGGCAATGGCGCGGTTGATGCTCTGGCGGATCCACCAAGTGGCATAGGTGGAAAATTTAAACCCGCGTTTGTATTCAAATTTTTCTACGGCTTTCATCAATCCTAAGCCGCCTTCCTGAATAAGGTCGGACAGTTCCAAATTGGAATTGACGTGTTTCTTGGCGATGGAAACCACCAAGCGCAGGTTGGCCTTGATGAGTTTCAATTTATCCTGCAAAATCATATCTTCAAAGAAGACGATGCGGTCGTTGAACGCCAAAAACTCTTTTTCCGTCATGGGCAGGGTTTCCACCATTTGGGCGTGGCGTCTTTGCACGTCTTCAATGTTGGCAAGCGCCCGTTCCAATTCGGGCAAAGTAAATTTGGTGGCTTTTTTGAATTCTTTTTCGGTTATTTTGCCCGCTTTAAACCGGTTGACCAGTTTTTTTACTTCCGCATACGGGCCGAAGTAATCGTCAAAGCGCTTCATATCGTTGCGGGCTTCGGTTAAGCGGTCGGCCAAGTTTTTGATTTTGTTGGTCAAACGTTTGATTTTGTTTTGGTTTAAATTCAGTTTGGTAATGCAGGCCACCACTTCTTTTTGTTTGGCTTCCAGTTTTTCAATGGCGTTGTTGCGCTTTTTGTCGCTTAAATCGCCTTCGCGCAGTTCTTTCATCAGTTTGGTAATTTCCTGCTCGCGTTTGCCGATGAACTGGGCGGCATCTTTCAGTTTTTTGCGCATATTGTTCAGCTCGCGCGTGGTGCGTTTGCCGCGGGGCATCAGCTCTTTGGTGGTCATTTCTTCCTGATCTACCAGTTCTTCCCAGTTGCAGATTTCGCGCATGGTAATGGGGGATTCCAACACCAGCTTGCGCAGTTCTTTTTCGCGTTCGCGGATATTGCGCGCCAGGGTAATTTCTTCATCGCGCGACAGCAGCGGCACCTTGCCCATTTCGGACAGATACATCCGAATGGAGTTGGAAATATCCGGGCTGGACGACCAGTCTTCGCTCAGGGCTTCTTTTTCCGGAGCGGAAACCGATTTGAATTTTTTCTGGTCTACCACTTGGATGCCCAAGTCGTCCAGCGTGCCCATCACGCCGTCAATGTCTTCCGCGCTCATGTCGGACGCGGCAATAGAGCGGTTCAAGTCTTCCAACGATAGAAAACCGCTTTCTTTTCCTTCTTCAACTAAATCTTTCAGCGCTTTGTTTCCAGATGCCATATTTCCCTCAACTGCGGTATTTTTTTAATTTGTTCTGCAACTGCATATATTTTTGAAAAACTTCCTGCGGCACGTTTCCCGCACCGAGTTGTTTCATTTGCCGTCTGACGGCTTCCAGCCGCTTGTGCAAGCCGGCCTGTTCCAGCTTAGCGGCGCAAGCCGCTATATCGCGCGCGGGATCAAAATCCGCCGGAGCCTGTAACATAGCCAATTTAACCAGCTCCGTCTTGTATTCGGGCACTTTTTGGGCCGCCCGTTCCGCCAAGTTGGCGGCCTGCGGGTCTTCCCCGTGTGCTTGTACGACGGCTTGAAAAATCTTCCACGCCGCCGCGGTGGAAAAATCTTCCTGCGACAGTTCACAGCACAGCACCGTGTGCTGCGGGCTTTTTAATAACCAGGACAGCAAGTCCTCTTCCGCGGCGCTGGCCACGGCCGCCCCCGCGGACGGAGCCGGCTGCCTGCGTGCATAAGCCGGCTGCAAGGCCGGTTTGCGCAATCGCTCCAGCACCAGCTGTTCATCCACGCCTACATGTTCGGCCACGTATTTGGCCCATTCCCGCCGGACGATTTCATCCGGTTGTTTGGCGATGGTTTCCGCCAGTTCCGAAATCACGCGCGTTTTGTTTTGCGCGTCCATCGGCTGGGGGTAGAGCCCCAGCTGCAGGCGGGTATGAAACGCGATTAAATCTTCCGCCTGGTTTAAAACCGTTTCAAAACTTTCTTTGCCGTATTTGGCGATGTATTCGTCGGGGTCTAAGCCTTCGGGCAGTGAGGCTACTTTTACAAACAGCCCCCGCTCAATTAAAATTAAGGCCCCGCGCAGCGCCGCTTTAATGCCGGCGGCGTCCGGATCAAACAAAACGACCACATTGTCCGTATAGCGTTTTAACAAGCGGGCGTGATCTTCCGTCAGGCTGGTGCCCAGCGGCGCCACGGTATATTCCACGCCGGCCTGGTGGCAGGCAATCACGTCCATATACCCTTCCAACAGCACCGCCCGCCCGGCCTTGCGGATAGCCGGCCCGGCAAAGTTTAATCCGTACAAAATGTGGCTTTTTGTAAAAAGAACCGTTTCCGGCGAGTTTAAATACTTGGGCTCGCCTTCCCCTAAAATCCGCCCGCCGAAGCCGACCGTGTCGCCCCGTTGGTTAATGATGGGGAACATCAGGCGGTTGCGGTAGTAATCCCGCGGGCCGTACGAAGTAAGCACGCACAAACCGGCGTCTTTTAAATCTTTATCGGTATAACCGGCGGCCTTGGCTTCGCGGGCCAGGGCGGTGGGCTCGTTTTTAGCCAGGCCCAATTCAAATTTTTGGCACGTTTCCTTGGTTAAATTGCGCTCTTTTACGTACGCGCGCGCGTATTCGCCGCCGGCGGACATTAAATTTTTGTGATAGAACGCCTTGGCAAAATCCAACAGTTTGCGCGCGTTCGCGCGGCGGATTTCCTCGCCCGTGAGCGGTTTGGCGGGTTTGTATTCCACGCCCGCCAGCCCGGCCAATTTCTCTAACGCTTCGTTAAAGGAAAGGTTCTCCATTTTCATCAAGAACGCGAAAATGTCACCCCCTTCCTGGCAGCCGAAACAATAGAACAACCCCTTTTCGCTGCTGCAAGTGAAGGAAGGGGTCTTTTCTTTATGAAAAGGACAGCAGGCCTTGTAAGTTTTACCCGCGCGTTTTAAATCCGGTACATACTGCCGGATAAATTCTACAATGTCCAATCTGTCCTTAATTTGTTCTACGATGTTATTGTTCACGTCTGCGCCGCCTGTTTTAGATTAAAGGCAAAGAAGGCAATAGCCCGATACTTGCGTAAAGGACTATTGCCTGGGTTTCTTCTTTAATTAAAAACGTCTGCGTTTGGTGCGGCGAGCGCGGCGTTGAGCTTCCTGAGATTTGATTTTTCTCTTTACGCTCGGAGGCATGTAAGTTTCGCGTCTTTTGATTTCTTTCAAAATGCCGTTCTTCTCACATTCTCTTTTGAAGCGTTTGAGAGCTTCTTCCAAGTGCTCGGCGTCTCTGACTTTTACAAAAACCATTCCTTTCTCACCACCTTCTACGGTCAATAGACAAAAATAAAACGGTATTTTCTACCTTATATATATTATAACTTATTTTTTCCGTTTTGGTACGGCTTTTAGCCCGCCGGCCACAAAAAGCGCCGCCCCGCCATTAAATGGAAGTGCAGGTGATCTACGCTTTGGCCCGCGCCTTTGCCGTTGTTGGTAACCAGGCGGAAGTCTTTTAAGTCAAACTGCTGGGCCAGCTTTTTGGCAACCAGCAAAATTTTGCCCAGCAGCAGGGCGTCTTTTTCGTCCGCTTCGGACAGGCGCGCAATGTGCTTGCGCGGGATGATGAGCAGGTGCGTGGGGGCTTGCGGATTTAAATCTTTGAAAGCCACCACGTCCTCGTCTTCGTATACTAACTGGCTTTTAATGGAGCCGTCGGCAATGCCGCAAAAAATACAGTTCATATGGGTATTATACATATTTCAAAGGAATTGGACATCGCCCGCCGGCATCGGGCGGCCATTTTTTTGGATTTTCCGAACCCCGGCGAGCGGAAAAAGCCCTCGTTACCCGGCCTGATACAGTGCGCCGGGGCTTAAAAATTGGTATCATATATCTATATTGTATTTTGGAGACTCCCAAATATGGCTAAAAATGACCTGACAACCAGAAACCTGATGTTGGACAGTTTAAAGCAATATGCGAAGAACCGGATTTCTTTTAACCTGATCCGGGAGCATGACGCGAAAAACGAAATTCCGTTAGACATTTTAAAAGAGATGTACGACCATGACGTATTGGGCGTGCATCTTTTGCTTATTCCCGAAGAATACGGCGGACTCGGCGGCCAGACCACCGAAATCTACCGCGTGTGCGAACAGTTGGCCCGCATTGACCTGGGCATCGCCACCGGCGTGTTCGCCACGTTCCTGGGCAGCGACCCGATTAACGTGGGCGGCACCCCGGAACAGAAAGCCAAATGGTTTAAGAAAATTGCCCAAGAAAACAAATTGGTAGCCTATGGCGCCACAGAAGCCGATGCCGGTTCCGACTTGGTATCCCTGCGCACCCGCGCCGAACACGTAGTGAAAGACGGCAAAGTGGTGGGCTACAAAATTACCGGCAGCAAAATGTGGATTTCCAACGGCGGCGTGGCCGACATCTACACCGTGCTCGCACTGGCCCCCGGCGGCCCGAGCTGGTTTATCGTAGAAAGAGGCACCCCCGGCTTTACGCAGGACGTACACGAAGACAAGCACGGTATCCGCTTGTCCAACACCGCCGGATTGGCGTTTGATGAAGTGTATGTGCCGGCTGAAAATTTAATCGGGCTCAAAGAAGGCCAAGGCTTCCTGCAGGCGCAGGCCGTATTCGGCTATACGCGCTTAATGGTAGCGGCCTTTGGCTTGGGCGGCGGCGAAGAAGCGGTGGAAACCGCCTTGCAGTACGCCCAGCAGCGCATTCAGGCCGGCGGCCCGCTGGCCGAAAAACAGGGCTTTATGTTAAAGCTCATCACCCCGCATTATGTGCGCTTTGAAGCGGCCCGCGCGTATATTGACTGGACGGCCAAACAATTGGAAGTAAACAACCACGGCCTCGCCACCGAAGGCGCCATCGCCAAACTGTACGCCACGGAAACCGGCAACAAAGCCGCCGAAGACTCCATCCAGGCGATGGGCGGTTTCGGATACACGAAAGAATTTGCGGTTGAAAAAATTAAACGCGACGTCAAAATCACCTGCATTTACGAAGGCACCAGCGAAGTGTTGGAAATGACCATCTTCCGCGGGCGCTGGCAGGAACATTTAAAGAGCCGCGGTCAATACTATTTGAACCAAGCCGCCGAGTTTGACGCCATCCACGCGCAGAACCCCAATGTGGGCGCCGACAGCGTGGCCTTGGGCTTTAGAGCCTTGGCCCGCGTGTTGGAAGACTGCCGCGCCAATAAGCTGACCCGCCACCAGTACGTAACTTTTATGCTGGGCGACCTCATCAGCGAAATGGAAGTGGCGGCCGTATTCTCCCGCCAGTGCGCCAACAAGGTCATTACCGAAGGCAGCCGCTTTGACTTAAATACCCTTAGCACGATGGCCCGCGTCAACGCCCGCCAGAGCGCTTTCAAAACCGCTACGGAAGGCATGCGCCTTATTTTGGGCACCTGCCCCAACAGCAACGCGGCCGACTTGAGCCAAGGCGTAAACTTGGTAGGCATTGAAGAAAAAATGCGCGGAATTATTGACGATATGGACGTCGTTTCCGCCAAACTCAGAGAAGTTTTCAAGAAATAGGATATAACGCATGAATATCATTGTTTGTATTAAACAAGTTCCCGATTCCACACAAGTAAAAGTGGATCCGAAAACCGGTACGCTCATCCGCGCGGGCGTGCCCAGCATCTTGAACCCCTATGACCATTACGCGTTGGAAAAAGCGTTGGACATCAAAGCCAAAACCGGCGCGAAAGTAACGGTGCTTTCCATGGGCCCCGCCCAGGCAAACGCCGTGCTGCGCTTGGCGCTGGCCTTGGGCGCCGATGAAGGTGTGTTGTTGGCCGACCGGGCGCTTGCCGGCTCGGACACGTGGGCCACTTCTTATGCGTTGGCCATGGCCATTCGCAAAATCGGCCAGTACGATTTGATCCTCTGCGGACAAATGGCCATTGACGGCGATACCGCCCAAACCGGCCCCGGCATTGCCCACCATTTGGGCATCCCCCAAATTACCTTCTGCGAAAGCATTGACGCCAACGGCAATCAAGTGGTCGTGAAAAAATTGATTGACGGCGGCCACCAAATTTTGGAAGCGGATTTGCCCGTACTCGTTACGATGACCATGCCGCACGACTATGCGCCCAAATATCCTTCTTTTATGGCGGCGCACAAAGCGCAGGATAAAGTAACGCTCACGTGGTCTGCTGCGGATATCGCGGCCGACCCGCACAAAATCGGGTTGGAAGGATCGCCCACGCGGGTAGACCGCATCTTCCCGCCGCCGGCGCGCCCGAAAGGGGAAATGTTCACGGGTTCTGCCGTGGAACTGGCGGATAAATTTGTGGAAATTTTGAAAAAGGAGAGTGTAATCAAATGATTCAGGTAGCTTCTAATTGCGTAGGTTGCGGCAAATGCGTAGGCGCTTGTCCGTTTGGCGCGCTCTCTTTGGTAAACCGCAAAGCGGTGCCCAACGCCAACTGCACCATGTGCGGTGCGTGTGTGTCCGTCTGCCCGGTAAAAGCGCTTTCTTTGCCGGCTTCCGGTGCGGTGAAAAAAGACCTTTCCGCCTACAAAGGCGTGTGGGTGTTTATTGAAATCGCCGACGACGGGAAAACCCAAAAAGTGCGCCCGGTGGGCTTTGAACTGCTGTCCAAAGGGCGGGAACTGGCCAACCAATTGGGCGAAGAATTGTGTGCGGTTGTGATTGGGGATAACGTATCCCAGTATTATGCGGAACTTTCCCAATACGGCACCGATAAAATTTACGCCGTAAACGGCCCGGAATATCATCACTACAACACGCTGGCGTACGCCAACGCGATGGTAACGCTGATTAAAAAATACAACCCCAGTGTGGTGCTGTATCCGTCCACGTATATCGGGCGCGACTTGTCGCCGCGGATTTCGTCGGAACTGTTTGTAGGGTTGACGGCGGACTGCACGGGATTGTCCGTAAAAGACGGCAACCTGATTCAAACCCGCCCCGCTTTTGGCGGCAACATCATGGCGGACATCAAATGCCCGGACTACCGGCCGCAAATGTCCACCGTGCGCCCCAATGTGTTTAAAAAAGTGGTCACCACCCCCGGCAAAATGGCTCAAGTGGTAACGGAAGCCATCGCCGTTCCGCCCCAGGCGGCCAAAGTGCGCATTATCAATACGCACTTTGACGAAGTGTCCGCCATGGACAAGCTGGACGAAGCCGAAGTGGTCATCGCCGGCGGCCGCGGGATGAAAGACAAAAGCGGTTTTGCTTTGCTCGAAGAATTGGCGGCCGATTTGGGCGGTGCCGTAGGTGCCAGCCGCGCTGCCATTGATTTGGGCTTGAAACCCAAAGAAAAACAGATTGGCCAGAGCGGGGTGACCGTGGCGTCCAAACTGTATGTGGCGTGCGGTATTTCCGGCGCGGTGCAGCATATTGTAGGAATGGAGCACAGCGACGTGATTATCGGCATCAATAAAGACGCCAACGCGCCTATCTTCAATGTCTGCAAATACGGCTTTGTGGGCGACGCCCGCCAAATCCTGCCGCGGATTATTGAACAAGTTAAAAAAACCAAATAACTGGTTTTGCAAAATAACCGGAGGGCCTAACTTAAGTTAGGCCCTCTTTCTTTGCCCAAGAGGGCCCAAAGGCCCTGGCCGGAATGCGTTTAAAAAGACATAGTATAGATATGAGAACTTTTTTACTTTGTTGCCTCTTGTTGGGGGCTTTTCCTTTATCTTCGTGGGCTCAGTTGCAAAAATTGCCGTCCGTGGTGGCCAAAGAACTGCTTGGTTCGTCCGCCTCGGCGGCGGGCGGCCGTATTGCGGGGGTATCTCCTTCAGCTGCGGCCGTTTTATCCCAGCGGAAAAATTATATTAAGAATTTGGAAGAGAACGGATTTGAAGATTTAAACACGATGCTGGAAGATTATTTTACGCTAAATCCCCAAGCGGCTACGTCGAAGCTGCTGCAGCAAAACAAAGAAATGCAGCGCGCCTTGGTGGCGCACTGGCTGGAGCGCGATGCCTATGCCTATAGCCGAAAAGGAGAACTGCAAAAAAACGTGCAAGTGGAGCCGGTGCAAGGCAAAATTGACTATTTGAACTATATTCCGTATGATGCCCGGTTGGTGTTGCTGGGCGAAGTGCATGAGATTAATTGGATGGCCCAAAATGTGGAAGAAGCACTGATGCAGTTTAAAAGGGCGCATCCCGACAAAAACATCTATTATGCTTCCGAGTTTGTGGATGCTCCGCCCGTGCCGGAATTATATATTTTAAAGAAAGAAAAAGAGGTAGACCAATTGGTGGTAAAACGCCCCTACTACCGCCCGCTGACCAAGCGGCTGCTTGCGGCGGGAGTATGGGTGGTGGGGTTGGAAAACCCGGCTTTATCACGCGAATTGCTCCGCACTCGCTATACTTCTTTCCAACAAACCCCCTTGGCTTGGAAAACCATCGCTCCCAGCGGCATGCAGGAGCGCAACCAGTATTGGGCGCAAATTATCCGCCGCATTTATGCGCAGGATCCGGACGCGGTGGTTTTTATTCATGCCGGCATGGGGCATACCGACTATAACCAGCCGTTCTCGTTACCTTTATTGTTAAAAGAATTTAAACCGTTTGTGGTGGAATACTCTTCTTCCGGCATCGGAGATTTTAATACCTTGCTGGAGCGCAATATCCCCATTCCGATATCTGTCCGCGGGTTAGGACGCCAATTGCAGCAAAGCAATCCTTCTCAGCCGGTATTTTTGATTCGTTGGATGAAAAGCAAGCGCAGTGCGCTGGTAGGGGGCTGTGATTTGCATATTCAAAAAGTCGCCCAGAGACGAGAGTAAGAAAGATTTTGGGCAAACAAAAAAATCCGCTTTTGTAAGCGGATTTTTGGTTTTTATATTTATAAATTACATATAGACCGCGTAGGCAATTTTGCCGGGCGCGGGCGGGGGAGGAATGCCCAAACGTTTTTTGCGTTTGGCTTCCTGGCGCTGGGCACGCAGCAGCCGGCTGGTTTCCAGCGCTACAAAGGCGGCCTCTTGCTCGCTTAAGCAAATAATTTGTTCCTGTATGCATACGGTGCGTATGTCCTGCTGGCGCAGGGTCTTTTCTCTTTCCTGTCGGAAAGCCCGGCGCATACGGGAAGCGAATAAAATCAGGTGTTTTGTCATACTTATACTATAGGCTTTCCAAAGGGCTTTCGCCAGGGTCAAAGGGCCCGTATGACGGCCTAAAAAAGGCCCAACTCTTTTTGAAGGACAGACCCAGCCGCCCCTAGGCCTTTTGGGCCTGTGCAGCGAAAGCAGAATTTTATCCGTTTCCGGGTTTTGAATTGATATAATTTATAATAAGGTGGAATATGTCTTTATTTTCTAAACTTTTTAAATTGTTCCTGGCTGTGGTGCTGATGCCGCTGATCCCGATGATCTTGCTGCTGACCTATTACCAGGTACATTTAAAAAACAATATCTTGGAAACGCACGCCAACTTGGCCCAGATTGTATCTTCTTCCATGAACCAACATATAGAAGATTTAACCTGGCGCCTGGCCTTTGCGCCGCAAGTTACGCAAGCCTTGCGCAAAAAACAAAACCCTCAGCCCATTTTGCAGGAAGCCCTGAACGCAAACCCCGATTTTTTGATGCTTGCCGTGATCTCCCCGAAGGGAAAAGAATTGTACCGGGCGGGGGAAAAACAAATTTTAAAACAAATTCCCGCGCTGGATTTATCGCAGGATCCGTCCTTGCCCGAATTGGCAAAAACGCCGCGCTTGTCCGTCAGCAGTTTTGACGTGGTGGCCGGGCGGCCCATCAGCGAGTTTATTTATCCGCTCTCCAACGGCGATTTCTTATACGGAATTATGAGCTTTTTTGGCTTTCTCTCCCGCGTGCAGGAACAGCGCATCGGGCTTACCGGGCGGATCTATATTGTGGATCAGGACGGCGCCGTTTATGCCAACGATTACCAATATAAGCCCGCTTTTGACGCGGAAACGCTTAAAAATGCATTCGCTTCGGGAAATCAGCTGATTAAAAATTTAAAAACCCCGCGGGAAACGTATGTGGGGGCTTTTTCCGCTTCGCCCATCTTAGGCGCGTACGTAACGGTATTGCAGCTCAAGAGCGAAGCCTACCGCAGTATTTACTATACCAACATCATTATCGCCTTGTTTTTGCTCTCCATTGCCACACTGGCGTATTTTGGCGCGCTGACGTTTGCCGAGCGCTTGGGCGAGCCCATTGGAGCGCTGGCGCATGCGGCGCAGGAAGTAAGCAACGGCAATTTGGACGAAAAAGTGGACGAAGAAATCGGGTGGGGGGAGTTTAAGCAATTAATTAAAGCGTTCAACCAAATGACGGCCGATTTAAAAGATTATCAGGTGCTGCAGCTGCAGGCGCAGGTGAGCGAAATGAAAGAACAGGTGTTCCGCTCCGTGGCGCACGATTTAAGAGCCCCCTTGCTGGGCCTGCAGGGATATTTGTATATTTTGCAAAGCGGAAAAGTAAGCGAGGAAGAAAAGAAAAACTATTTGGAAATGATGAGCCAGGCCGCGCGCAATCTATCCTCGCTTTTGGAAGACGTGCTGGACGTATCGCGCGTGCAGGCGGGTATGATGACCCCCAAAAAAGAAAGCGTGGAGGTGGCCGCCTTATTTAAAAACGTAACCGATACGCTGGAGCCTACCGCCCGGGAAAAAGGCCTGGAGCTGACGGCCGAAACGGAAGTGGACCGGCTGCCCGCCGACCCGAAGCTGTTGCAGCGGGTCATTATGAACTTGGTTTCCAACGCCGTTAAATTTACGGACAAAGGCTTCGTGCGCATCCGCGCCGTGCAGGATGAAAAGGCGTACTACCTGTCCGTGCAGGACAGCGGCATCGGCATTTCCGCGCAGGATATAAAAGGACTTTTTCAAAAATACCACCAAATCCGTTCCGACCGGCCCGGCTACGGGCTGGGGTTATTTATCAGCCGGCAAATCGTGCAGGCGCACGGCGGGTCGCTGGACGTAACCTCGGAACCGGGCAAAGGCAGTACGTTTACCGTCTGCCTGCCCAAGGAGAGAAAATGATTGTTTTTTGGCGTTTGTTTTTAGCTTTCTTTTTGACGGATTTTGTCTTCTTCCACAAAACGATTAACCGGATGGAAGAGCAAAACCGCCCCCGGGCCATTGCCCTGCATGCCGGCGTATTTTTGGCGTGGGCTTTTTTGCTGTGCTACGGCTACCTGACGATGCCGTGGCCCTTTTTGGGCTTTTGGCATATTCCGGGCTGGCTGTGCATTTTGCTGTTTTGCGTGTTCTTGGTGTTTGCAGACCGGTTTTTCCAGTTCGGCGGCAAAATGCGCCACGGCCATGTGCTGACGTTTTTTACCAAAACCATCGTCAACCTGTTGTTCTTGTTCTTATGCGTGCCGTTTAAAGTGTTGTACGAAACGGGCAACTTTTTTGCCGAACCGTGGATTATTTTTTGTGTGGGGTTGGTAACGGCTACACGCGTGTTGGGGTGGTTTATTTTTTCCGTGGAGCAAGACCGCTACGGGCGCGACTATCCCACCTTTGACGAACGCTGGCTGTTGACGATGATGTGCGCCATTTTCTTTTTGATTATGCTCCTGCCGGGCTGGCGGTGGGTGGTATTGTTGCTGGTATGGTTTGCGGCCTGCCTGTACGCCCGCAAAATACGGTTAATGGATATTTCCAATATGGCGTTTTACGTGGGAGCTTTCGGGGCGGCCTTTATCGGATTTTTAGTGCGCCTGCGCTTTTATTTGAATTGGTAACGTATGCAGCTATCTGAAATTAAATTTGCTTGTTTGGATACCGAAACCACAGGCCTTTCTCCCTTAGAAGGAGGAAAAATCTGCGAGATAGCGGTTTCCGTTTCGCAGGGCGGGCGGGTGACAGAGGAATTTTCTACCCTCATCAACCCCGATATGCCCATGCACCCGGATGTGGTGGCCATTCACGGCATTACAAACGAAATGGTGGCGTCCGCCCCGCGGTTTGCGGCGGTGTTGCCCAAGCTGCTTTCGCTGTTGGATAATTGCGTGATTGTGGCGCACAACGCCGATTTTGATGTGGGGTTTTTAAAGAGCGAATTTGCCCAGTGCGGCATGAAGTTCCCGCCCTATCCGGTGTTGGATACGCTTAAGCTCGCGCGCAAGAGCGGGCGGTTTGCCAAAAACAACTTGGGCTGTATTGCGGCGGATTTGGGAATTAATCCGCAAGGGTGGCACCGGGCCATGGCCGATACGAAGATGGCTGAGCAGATTTTCTATTATTTTCTTACAATATTAAGTAAGCACGGCGTGCAAACGTTGGAACAGCTGGAGCCGTTCCAATACAAACGCTGGAAAGATTTGATAGCAGTAAATAAGGAGAATTAAGTATGAATAAAGTGGTTTTAATTATTAGAGACGGCTGGGGGGATGCCAAGGCCGGCCCGCACAATGCGGTAACCACCGCTAAAACGCCGAATATGGATAAATACCTGGCGCAATATCCGCACACGCAGATTGAAGCGTCCGGCGAGCAAGTGGGGCTTCCGGCCGGGTATATGGGATCTTCCGAAGTAGGACACCTGAATATGGGTGCGGGAAGAATCGTCATCCAGGAACTCAAACGCTTAAAAGACACGATTGAAGACGGCTCCTTGTTTAAGTCCGCCGCGTTTTCGGCTTGCATTGACAACTGCCTCAAAAACAACAAACCGCTGCATGTGATGGGGCTGGTGCAGGATGAAGGCGTGCACGCCCACCAAGACCATCTGTTTGCCATTTTAAAATACGCCGCCGAGAAAGGCATTAAAAATGTGTATGTGCATTTCTTTTCGGACGGGCGCGACACGCCGCCGCAGAGCGCAGTGGGCTTTATCCGCACGCTGGAAGACAAAATGAAGGAATACGGCGTGGGCCAAATTGCCACGATTCAGGGCCGCTACTACGCCATGGACCGCGGCGAAGATTGGAGCCTGACCGATAAAGCGTATAATTTAATTGTCCGCGCCGAAGGCTTGCACGGTACCACCGCCGAAGAAGTGGTGCTGACCGATTACAAAACCATGAAAACGCCCGACGGCGGCCCGATGGTGGATGAATATATTCCGCCTACCGTGCTGGGCGATTATAAAGGGATGGAAGCGGGTTCCAGCGTGATTTTCTTCAACTTCCGCCAAGACCGCGCCATCCAGCTTACCCGTGCCTTTATCGATGATAACTACCCCGGCAAAAACCGCGGGCCGCGCGTGCCCTGCGTGTACTGCGGGCTGACCAAGTACTACGACGCGTTCCCTTACAACGCCCTTCCGTCTATGACAGACGGCGGCGGAATGAACAACCTGCTGGGCGAAGTGATTTCCAAGGCCGGCTTAAAACAGCTGCGCCTGGCGGAAACGCAAAAATTCAAACACGTTACGTCGTTCTTCAACGGAAAATTGATTAAACCGTACCCCGGGGAAGACCGCATTGAAATCAAAGGCCGCTTTGATCCGGCTACCTTTGCCGAACATCCGGAAATGGAAGCATACTTTGTTAAAGACGAAGCCCTCAAGCAAATCGCCACCAACAAGTATGATTTCATTGTCATCAACTTTGCCAACTGCGATATGGTGGGACACACGGGCAACTTTGATTCCGTGGTTAAAGCCGTAGAAGTGGTGGACGAATGCACCGGCGCCGTAACGGAAGCTGCGCTGGCGGCCGGATACACGGTGTTCATCACGGCCGACCATGGCAACGCCGAAGAAATGTGGGACGAAAAAATCAATATGCCCAAAACGGCGCACACGACCAACTTGGTGGATTTTGTGTACGTCAGCAAAGACCATAAAAACGCCAAAATGGCCGCCACGGGCAACTTGGGCGACATTGCGGTAACGGTGTTGGACGTGATGGGCCTTAAAAAGCCTGCCGATATGACGGCCAAAAGCCTGATTGTTGAAAAATAACCGTTGGGCCTTTTTAAAAAACGGGGAAAAGGAAAATCCTTTCCCCGTTTTTTTGCGCCGCCGGCCGGGAAAAAGTACAATGTCCGTATGGAAAGCTACCTCAAGGTAAAAGTGCACGCGGGCGAAAAGAAAAACCGCCTGGAGCAAAAAGGGCCCGATTCGTACGAAATCTGGGTCAAAGCGCCGGCCGAGCAAGGCCGCGCCAACGAAGCCGTGCGCACCCTTTTAGCGCAGCACTTGGGCGTGGCGGAAAATAAACTTTCCCTTATTAAAGGCGCCACGAGCCCGGCCAAAATTTTTTTAAAACGTTGACAGTACCCCCAATTGGAGCATCCTATGCAGATAAAAAAACGATTGCGTGTGTGTTTTGCGGCGGCGAGCGCATTGGCTGTAAGTGTTATGTTCAATCCGCTAAATGCGTTTGCCTTGCCAGACGGCCCGGAGGCAAAACAAGCCTTTTTGGTGGGCGGTTCTTGTGATGAATATAGAAATAATTTTACGGATGAATTTAACGCTTGGAATAATTTTTTGTCCTCTAAAAAGTGGCAAGTGCACGGCTTTATAGACGAAGCAAAAAAAACAGAGGTGGCTGATGTAAAACCCTTTTTTTGGAAAGATTTTTTGGTTGCCCTCCAGCAAGTCCGTAACGAACCTGTGAAACAAGTGCTAATTGTGATTTCAACGCATGGAAGCAACAAAAAAGAAATACACGGCATTTGTGACCAAAGCGGGCACTATCACGATATTCGGGATTTAAATCCCATTTTACAGCAATTACAGGAACACTCGGTTCAAACGGCCGTTATTGATGCGTCTTGTTATTCCGGCTTTTCGGTTTCCGCAATAGGGGATAACGCTTCTTGTGTGATGAGTATGGCCGGGAAAAATATCGGGAGCGGCTCCATCAGTGAGCTGGTTGCTAAAGGGTTGCTCACCATGCCCACCCTTGCCCAAAAGGCTTCTGTGGAAGATGTGTGGTTTAGCGTGTTAAACCAGTCTGTCAAACGGTTGGCGCATGTGCCGCTTATTACCGGGATGCCTGATATCGTGCATTGGGTTCCCGCGCCCGGGGCGTTGGCCCAACATTTCTTTTCCAATAGAAGGGCATTTCCATCGGAAAGTACTGTCAGCCGATGGGAACAAATGAGCGTATCCGCTGAAGAATTGGAATCCGGGCGGCAGTTTTTTGCCAAAAATACGGCGTTGTTTGAGCGGTTGTTTTCCCCGCAGGCGTTAGCAGGAATTTCCGCGTATTTGCAAGACGGCCACTTCGTGGCCATCAGTTCGCCGGCGGCTAGCGTGTTCTATCTGCAGACGCACCCTAAGAGAAAAGACCGCCCTTGTGCCAATTTCTATTTTTAGGGTGTTCGGAAAATGCGCCGCGCGATAAAACTCCCGTTTTGGCGCTAATTTTGTTATAATATCCATAGGGTCAGGATTGCCCCGGCTATAGGTGAGCAAAGCCGAATCTATCCGCAGAAACTCTCCGGGTCTAGAGGCCCGCGGGGGCTTTTTGGCCCTGCAAAACGCAATAAAAAAGAATAATTGGTATATGAGAACTTACGAAAGCGTAATTATTGTTAAACCCCAACTCTCCGACGGAGAAGTGGGTGAATTCGTAACCAAAGCCAAAGACTTGATTACGAAAAACGGTGGAGAAGTCGTCAGCGAAGAAAAACTGGGCAGAAGAAAATTCACCCACGAAGTAAACCACGTTCGCGACGGTTTTTACCTCTACCTTAAGTTCAAAGCCGAACCCAAATTCGTAAAAGTATTTGAAGACGCCTTGAAACTTAACGAAAAAGTACTTCGCTCCATGACGATGAACTCGGTGGAAGTGAAAGTAAAACCGGCTCCTGCCGTTGCAAAATAAGGTCGCTATGTCAGCACAAATCAAATTACCGGAACAGAACCTTGTACTTCTAGTCGGACGGTTAACACGTGACCCTAACGTGTCTTTTACACAGAAAGGTCAGGCAGTGTGCCGTTGTGATATTGCGGTCAACCGCAGATATTTGGATGCTACCACAAACGAGTGGAAGGACGACACGGTGTTTGTTCCCGTAGTGGTTTGGGGTGCTGCCGCCGAACGGTGTAAAGACCGGGTGAAAAAAGGGACTCCCGTACAAGTGGAAGGCCGCCTCACCAGCAGCGAATACACCGACAAAAATACCGGACAGACCCGCAAATCCTTGCAGGTAACCGCCCGGAGAATCCAAATACTGGAATCCGGCGCCGCGGCTTCGTATAACCAAGACGCTGCCCCGGCCGCCAAGGACGACGTCCCCACCACGGACGTGATGGAAGACGACGTGCCTTTTTAACAGGAACCAAAGAGAGATAACAAATGTCTGAAGAAATTAAAAACACCCAAGCCCCCGCCGCGGCCCCTGCCGCTGCTCCGGCCGCCCGCCTCGAAAGACCGGCGCGTCCGTTTATGGGCAAAAAGCGCTTTGAAAGCAGAAGAAAAGTCTGCAAAGTCTGCGCGGAAAAAATCGACAACGTCGATTACAAGAACTTTCAGTTCGTGAAGTCTTTCACCATGGAAAGCGGCAAAATCCTTTCCAGAAGAATCACCGGCACCTGCGCTAAACACCAGCGCCAAATCACCAAAGCGATCAAACGCGACCGCAACCTGGCGATTTTGCCGTACTCGTTGCCCAAGAAATAAGCCGGAGGATTTGGAAATGAAAGTTATTTTGAAACAGAATGTAAAAAACCTGGGTATGGTGGGCAGCATCGTAGATGTGAAACCCGGCTATGCCCGCAACTTCTTGATCCCGCACCGCTTGGCGGAACTCGCCACCGAAGGCGCGATTAAGAACTGGCAGTTGGGCGCCGAAAGACGCGCCAAACGCATTGAAGCGGAACTGGCCGAAGCGCGCGCCATTGCCGAAAAATTGGCCGGTGTGGTGCTTCCGTTTACCAAAACCGTCAACAGCGACGGCGTGGTATTCGGTTCCGTCAACAAAGCCGATATCTACAAAGCCTTGAATGCTTTGGGGCACAACATCTCCAAGGATGCCATCGAGCTCAATATGCCGATTAAAGCTTTGGGTGAAACCGAAGTGGGCATTTATTTGAAGCCGACTGTTACCGCCACGATTAAAGTGCAGATTAACCCCTTGACCACGGTGGAAGAAAAAGTAGCCGATGCCAAGCCGGAAGAAAAAGCCGAAGCGGTTGCCGAAGCCAAATAAATCCCGACCCGATTGCGTTTTGTAACCCCCGCGAAAGCGGGGGTTTTCTTTTTGTGTGAATTTGGAATAAATGAAATGTGGAAAAGAGTGCAACAGTACGGAAACAGTGTGGCCTAAACCAATCGGATGAACGGGCCTAGAGCAGGGAGGGGCGGCTCGCCCCTTGACTCTTTTTTTTTTTTTGATAAATTTTGCGTATGGCAAAAATTTATCAAAAATCCTTCTCTGACGGTAAAAACGCCGGATTTACGCTTATAGAGCTCTTAGTAGTGGTATTAATTATCGGTATTTTGGCGGCCATTGCTGTACCGCAGTACCAGCGCGTGGTAGACAAGTCGCGCCTCACCCAAGTGATGACGTGGGCCGCCCCGCTTATCCAAGCCGAAAAACTGTATTATATGGCCAACGGCAAATACAGCCCGTATATGGAAGAATTGGACACACAAGTGGCCGATTGTGAGTTTAAAAGCATTTCTTATGAAGCGCAAGGCGGGCGCGGGCGCTATACGTGCAATGGAGACTGGACAGTAGATTTGAATGCTTGGCAAAAAAGGATTCACATTTATCTTCCGGATGGCGGGCCAGTAGGATCCACGGTGGAATTTCAATTCTATTTAGACCAGAAGAAAACCTTATGCGGGCTACGGCCGGTCGCTGGAGAGATGTATGTGCCAGTTTTGGCGGGGCCAGTACGGGCGGAACCAGCTCTATACAGTATTGGGAAATTCCCAATTAATTAAGAAATCCACACTCGTTTATTTAGTATCGCTAAATAAAAACCCCGGGTTTTTGACCCGGGGTTTTATGTTGGAAACATCTTAGTGTACGCCGTGCATCCATTTTTTGATGGGTTTTAAAAACACCAGCAAAAGCCCGGATACCGCCAGCGGCACAATCACCAGCCACAGGAAGAACTGTTCGTTGCTGATGCGCTGGAAATAGCCGGAGTACACCCCCGCCAATTTGTTGGCTACCGCGTTGGACAAGTACCACACCCCAATCAGCAGCGATACAAACCGCGCCGGCGCCAGTTTGGTAACCATGGATTTGCCCACCGGCGAAATGCACAGTTCGGCAAACGTCTGGAACAGGTACGTAAACGCCAAATAGAACAAGCTGATTTTGGCATTTCCCACCAGTGCAAACGCGCCCAGCAGCATTACGCCAAAAGCCAAGGCAATCAGCCACAGCGACACCATAAACTTGGCCGGAGTGGAGGGTTCTATGCCTTTTTTGGCCAGTTCAATCCATAATTTGGAAAACAACGGCGCAAAAATGACCACGTACAGCGGGTTTAAGCTTTGAAACCAGTTGGCCGGAATTTCCCAGCTGTGGCCAAAGAAGGAGATGACGCGGTCGGTATATTCGTAGGCAAACAGGTTCAGCGCCGCCCCCGCCTGTTCAAACGCGGCCCAGAAGAAAATGCTGAAAAACGCCAAAATGCCGATTACGGCGATCTGCTGTTTTTCCTGCCGGGTCAGCGGGGCGGTGTTTTCGGTTTTTACCCGGTTGACCTTTTTGTTGTACATATAGTAGGCAGCGGCCAGCACCGCAAAGGAAATGTAAGAAGCGGTGTGATGCCCCTGCATATACAAAACGACCATCGGAATGGCCAGCACGATGGCCCAGAGGGCGGGGTCTTTGTAGAAAGTCGGTTTGTCTTTGGGAGCGGCCCCTTTGCCCAAGAGGAATTTTTTGTATCCCAAAATAAAGGTAAACAGGCCAATCACCATTCCGGCCCCGGCAATCCAGAAGGCCGCTTTATAGTTGCCCCCTGCCGCCAAATGGCCCACCAGCAGCGGCCCGAAGAAGGCGCCGATGTTGACGCTCATGTAAAAAATCGTAAATCCGCCGTCGCGCCGGGCGTCGTTCTTTTCATATAACTGCCCGACAATGGCCACCACATTGGGTTTGAAAAAACCGTTCCCCAAAATAATGAGCCCCATGGCGATATAGAGGAAAGCCACGGTGGGCACGCTCATGATGAACATCCCGCCCGCAATCATCAGTCCGCCCCAAATGGTGGCCCATTTTTGGCCCAGGTATCGGTCGGCTAAGAAACCGCCCAGCAAAGTGGAAAGATAAACCAAACTGGTAAACGTTCCGTATACGTTGGAAGCGCCGCTCTTGTCCATCCCGAGCAGATACACCATATACAAAATCAGGATACTGCGCATGGCATAGTAGCTGAAGCGTTCCCAGAGCTCGGTCATAAACAGGAGCCAAAGCCCGGTGGGTTGTTTCGTTTTTACGGCTGTTTGTTCCATGAAATCCTCCTTAAAAAAACAAAGAATAATACACTTTACTAAATTTTGCCTTGCGACGGGGAAAAAATATCACCCTTTTGCTTGCGGAAAGCCAACAGGGAGGGCCCCCTTTTCTGCCAGAAATTGCTACAATGAAAGAAATAGCGTTTTTGCACTAGCAAAAACGCGGAGTTTGAGTTTCCCATTTTTAAGAGGTATTATGGCCAGTAATTTGTTGGAAGAACGTATCCCGCCGCAAGCCATTGATGCGGAAATGGCCGTCTTGGGCTCTATGCTGTTGGACGCCGACGCCGTGACGGAAGCTTTGGAAATTTTAAAGCCGGAACATTTTTATAAAGAAGCCCACCAGAAGATTTTTGCCGCCATGAAAGCTTTGGCCGACCGCAGCCAGGCCGTGGATATTATCACGCTGACGGAAGAATTAAAGAAGCACCACCAGCTTACGCAGCTGGGGGGCGAGGTGTATTTAACCCAGCTGGTGGACAAAGTTTCCACGGCGGCGCACGTCAAGCATTACGCCCAGATTGTGTATAAAAAGTTTGTCGTGCGCGATTTAATCCGCACCGCCACGGGCCTGGTGCAGCGCTGCTATAAAGAGGAAGACGACGACCCGCAAATTTTAATTGACGAAGCGGCCGACCAAATTTACCGCCTCAGCCAGAAGCAAAAACTGTCCGGTTTTATTTCCTCCAAAGAACTGGCGCCCGAAGTAATAGAAATCTTGGAAAAAGCCGTGCGCAACAAAAGCGCCATCCAAGGGGTGCCCACGGGGCTGGATGAGTTTGACCGCAAAACCGGCGGGTTGCGCAAGTCGGATTTAATTATTTTGGGGGCGCGCCCCAGCCAGGGGAAAACGGCCTTGGCCCTCAACATCGCCCACCATGCGTGCGTGGATTGCAACATTCCGGTGGCGTTTTTCTCGCTGGAAATGGGGCGGCACATTATTTTTGAACGTATGCTGGGTGCGGCGGCCATGGTGGAAATTTACAAACTGCGCACCGGGTATTACGAACAGAGCAAATGGTCGGACTTAACGCGGGAGCTGGGCCGCTTGGCCTCGGCGCCGATGTATATTGACGATACGTCCGGCATTTCCATTACCGAACTTCGCATGCGCTCGCGCCGGTTGGCTACGGAATTAAAAAAACAGGGCAAGGAATTGGGGCTGATCGTGATTGATTACCTGCAGCTGATCCGCGGCGGAGAACGCCGCGCGGAAAGCCGCCAGCAGGAAGTGTCCGAAATTTCCCGCATGCTTAAGGACTTGGCCCGCACGCTTAACGTGCCGGTGCTGGCGCTTTCGCAGCTGAGCCGTAAAAATGAAGACAAATCCCGCACCGACAACAAACCCCAGCTTTCCGATTTGCGCGAGTCCGGCTCTATTGAACAGGACGCCGACGTGGTAGCCTTGATTCACCGCGAGGCGTATTACAAGCGCGACGATGAATCGCTTAAAAACAAAGCCACGCTGATTATTGCCAAACAGCGCAACGGCCCCGTGGGGGATATTGATTTGGCGTTCTTTGGCGAGTACGCCTTGTTTACCAACCCTGCGCCTGAACATATGGAAAATGCGCAAGAGATGAGCGGCAATACGATGATGTCGCTTCCGGAGTAACAAATGTCTATGCCTATTTTACGCCCAACAGTGGCGGAAGTGGATTTAAAAAAGCTGGCCCGCAATATGCACAAAGTGCATGCCCAAGCGGGGGCCGGCGTGAAAGTGCTGACGGTTTTAAAAGCCAATGCCTATGGGCACGGGGCCGAAAAGCTGGGCCTTTTTCTACAGCAAAACCACCTGAGCGATTTTTTTGGAACCGCCTCGGTAGAGGAAGGCATTGCCCTGCGCCAGGCGGGCGTAACGCTGCCGATTTTGGTGCTGGGCAGTCTGTATCCGTTTGAAGTATTTGAATACGCTATTAAAAACCACTTGGCGGTTACCATTGCCAGTTTGGACGCGGCCAAAGCTGTTAGCCAAATTGCTGCCAAACTGGGTCAAAAAGCGTTCTGCCACGTGAAGCAAGACACGGGAATGGGCCGCATCGGCACCCGCCGCGGCGGCGTGTTTAACGTGATTGATTTCTTGGCGCACGACCCGCATGTGGTGCTGGACGGGCTGTATACCCACCTCTCCAGCGTAGAAACCGACCCGGCCTATACCGAGGAGCAAATCGGCTACTACCGCGACACGCTGACCAATGTCCAGCTGCACCATATTCATATTAATCATTGCCATGTGGCAGCGTCGGCCGCCATTGTGGCCCGGCCCGATGTGCGCTACGATATGGTGCGCACCGGCCACAGCGCTTTTGGGCTGGAAAAAGGCTTTGAGCCTATTTTGTCTTTAAAAACCCGGGTAGTGTATGTAAAAGACGTGCCGGCTGGCAGCAGCATCAGCTATAACCGCAGTTTTATTGCGCCGCGCCCGATGAAAGTGGCCACGCTCCCCTTAGGGTATGGGGACGGCTACCTGCGCGCCCTGTCCAATAAAGGCGAAATTTTAATCCGCGGCAAACGCTGCCGGGTGCTGGGAAACGTTACCATGGATATGCTGATGGTGGACATTACCCAAGCGGGCCCGGTAACCGTGGGCGATGAAGCCGTGGCCGTCGGCCGCCAGGGAGACGAAGAAGTTACCTTTGCCGAACTGGCCCAAAAAGCCGGAACCATTGATTACGAACTGTGCACGCTGTTAATGCCGCGCGTGCCGAGGATTTACAAAGAATAATGTTTACCGCCATCGGAACGTATATGACCCGTATGTTTGACCAAATCGGCGGAGCCGCCCAAATGGTGCGCTCCAGCCTGTTTTGGCTGACGCATTCGCGGTTTGAGTTTCGCCAGGCGGTAGACCAGAGCGTAACCATCGGGGTGGAATCCTTGGGCGTTACGGCGCTGACGAGCTTGTTTACCGGGATGGTGCTTGCGCTGCAGGCGGGCAATACCATTGGCAACATTTTTGGCGAACCGATTTTTGTGGGAACGATTGTAACCTTTTCGTTAATCCGCGAGCTGGGCCCCGTGCTGACCAGTGTGGTTGTGTCCGGCCGGGCGGGCGCCGCCGTAACGGCGCAGATTGGCACCATGGCCGTTACCGAGCAGATTGACGCCCTGTATACCTTAGGCACCAACCCCATCCGCTATTTGGTTATTCCGCGGATGTTCGGGTTTATGCTGACCATGCCTATTTTGACGCTTTTTTCCAATTTGTTCGGCGTGTTGGGCGGATATCTGGTGGCGGTGTATGCGCTGGGCATTGCCGGCGAAGTGTATATCACGGATATTACGTCGTTTATGGGCGTGCGGGATTTTATGCACGGGTTTATCAAAACGTTTGTGTTTGCGTTTATGGTGGCCACGGTGTGCTGCTACAAAGGCATCAGCACCCGCGGCGGGGCCGAGGGGGTGGGCAAGTCCACCACCGGCGCGGTGGTAACCACCATTGTGCTTATTTTGGTGCTGGATTATTTCTTAACCGCTATTCTGACGGCGTTTGGAATTTAATATGATTGAAATCATCGGGCTTAAAAAGAGTTTCGGAACGAAAGAAGTGTTAAAAAACGTCAACCTGAAAATAGAGGAAGGCAAAACGACCTGTATTTTGGGCGGTTCCGGCTCGGGCAAAAGCACGCTGATTAAATGCCTAATCGGTTTGGAACAGGCCACGGGCGGGCAAATTTTGGTAGGGGGAAAAGACATTACCAAAATCCGCAGCGAAATCAAACTGGCGGCTCTGCGCCGGCGGTTTGGGTATTTGTTTCAGGAAGGGGCGCTGTTTGACTCGATGACCGTGGGCGAAAACGTAACGTTCGGGCTGAAATACTTGACGGACACGCCGGAGAAAGATTACCCGGCCGTGAGCAAAGAAAAACTGGCGTTGGTGGGCCTGCAGGAAGACGTGGCCAAACTCAACCCCAGCGAGCTTTCCGGCGGAATGAAAAAGCGCGTGGCGCTGGCGCGCGTGCTGGCGGTGGAGCCGCAGGTGATTTTGTACGACGAGCCCACCACCGGGCTGGATCCGATTATGTCGGACATTATCAGCGATTTAATTATGGATTTGAAAGCCAAACTGGGGGTAACGTCGGTCGTCATTACGCACGACATGCACTCGGCTTTTAAGATAGCAGACTATATTGCCTTTCTGTACGAAGGGGATATTTTGATGTACGGCACGCCGGAAGAATTTAAACACACCGATAATCCGTATGTCAAACAATTTGTAACCGGCAGCAGCCACGGGCCGATACAAATGAAATTGATGAAAGACTGATTTTACAGGCGCCTGGGCGCGGAGATTTTAACAAAAGGATGAAGGTATGAAACCAGAAACCAAATTAGGCATTTTTACCGTATTGGGGATTGTAATTTTTGGATTTTCCCTGTATTTTTTAGGGGGTCTTTCCGTCACGCGTTCGTATGAGATTAACGTGGCGTTTGAAGACGTGTCCGGCCTGCCCGTCAAAGCGCCCGTGAAACTTTCCGGCGTGGAAGTGGGCCGCGTGCGCCACATCCGCATTGAAAAAGGCCAGGCCGTTGTGGTGGCGGATATTCACGAAGGGGTGGAAATTTTCCGTGATGCCCGGTTCAGCGTAGTGATGACGGGGATTATCGGCACGAAATACCTGAAGGTGGAACAAGGCACGCCTGCGGCGGGCGTATTAAAACCCGGCGCCTTGGTGCGCGGCGCGGACGAAATGCCCATGGACGTGATGATTACCAAAACCATGAGCAGCATTAAAGAGTTTGTGGACAGCGTCAACAATCAAGGCCAGTTCGGCGAAAAATTAAACCAGACGATGCACGAAGTCCGGCAGCTGTCGGCCAATTTAAACCAGCTGGTGGCGCAGATGCGGCCGTATCTTTCGCGCTCGGTACAGAACTTGGACGTCGCTTCCGCCAAATTAAATGATTTAATGGCCAAGGCCGACTCGCTGATGAACAGCTTGGAGCAGGGGGAAGGGGTAATCGGCAGTTTGATTAAAGACCCGCAGATGAAGGAAGACGTGAAGGACAGCGTGAAAGATTTGAAAGAAACCATGGGCGAAGTTAAAACGTTTGTAGGCAAAATGAGCCGCTTCCGCGTGTATTGGGATTATGATTTCTTCTATATGCCGGGCCCGGCCCTGGCTACAAGCGACCTGGCGCTTGAAATTTATCCTTCCAGCGGTTATACCTTCTACCGCGCCGGTATTGCCAATATCGGCAACGAGGACGACCGCTTAGACGCTAAAGACTATTTGGAAAAGAACCAGTTTGACGTGCGCTTCGGCTTGTACAACAAGTGGGCCACCATATCGGCGGGCTTAATCCGCGGTGCTGGCGGCGTGGCGCTGGAGCTCAAGCCGTTCTATGACAAAGAATTTTTGGAACGCTTCACCTTCACGGGCGAGTTTTCCGACTGGGGGCGCGACCGCGTCATCAACGGGCGTCTGTTTAACAAACCGAATTTAACCTACGGGGTAGACTTCCGCTTCAACCGCTACTTCTCGGTGGGTGCCTGGGCGCGCGACGTGCTGGAAACCAACGATTTTGCCGTCAAGGCCAACATCTCGTTTAACGACCAAGATATTTCGTCTTTCTTTGGCCTGGCCGCTATGGCCGGCTCGTGAGGCAAGGTATGAAGTTTAAAACGGTTTTTGTCTGCCAGAAATGCGGGTACGAATCCCCCAAATGGGCCGGAAAATGCCCGGACTGCGGGGAATGGAACACGTTGGTGGAAGAGGTAAAACAGCAGGAAAGCAAAAAAGCGCCCGCGCGCACACGCAGCTTTACGGATTTTTCATCCGAAGTAGTAAAACTTTCCGAAAGCAAATCCGTGCAGGAACCCCGCATCCAAACACATATCCCCGAATTTGACCGGCTGCTTGGCGGGGGCCTTGTCAGAGGGCAGCTTACGCTTTTGGCCGGTGCGCCGGGCATCGGCAAGTCCACCCTGATGCTGCAGGTGGCGGCGGAACTTTCCAAAACCTTAAAAGTACTGTACATTTCCGGCGAAGAAAGCATCGGCCAGATTTCCGGCCGCGCCCGCCGGCTGCAGGTGCAGGGGGAAAATATCTTTTTGCTGTGCGAGACAGACATCCAGAAAATTGTGGAGTCGGTAGAACAGGTAAACCCGGAAGTGCTGATTTTGGATTCCATCCAAACGGTGTACCACCCGGAATTTACGTCTTCTGCCGGCACGGTGGCGCAGGTGCGCGAATGCACCAGCGAGCTGGTGCGCCTGTGCAAACCCAAAGGAATTATCACGTTCGTGCTGGGGCACGTAACCAAAGACGGCGAGCTGGCCGGGCCGAAAATTTTGGAACATATGGTGGACTGCGTGTTGTATTTTGACACGGAGAAAGACAACGTTCTTCGCCTGCTGCGCCCGCACAAAAACCGCTTTGGCTCCACCAGCGAAATCGGCCTGTTTAAAATGACGTCTGCCGGCTTGGAATCGGTGGAAAATGCCAGCGAATACTTTGCCCAAACCTCGCGCGACCGCGCCCTAAAAGGCCGGGCGTACTCGTTGGCGGCGGAAGGCTCGCGCCCGCTGCTGACCGAGGTGCAGGCGCTCGTATCGCCTACGCGCTATCCGTTTCCGCGGCGGGTGGCCACGGGGGTGGATTTAAACCGGTGCCTGATGCTGTTTGCAGCACTGGAAAAACACATCGGCCTGCCGCTTGACAATAAAGACATTTTCGTCAGCTTAACGGGCGGCGTGAAGCTAAAGGATCCGGCGCTGGATTTGGCCGTGTGCGCGGCGGTAATCAGCTCCTGCAGGGATATTCCCATCGCGCCCGACAGCGTATTTATGGCGGAAGTGGGCATTTTGGGGCAAGTGGCCAAGGTGCCGCTTTTAGACAGACGGCTGGAAGAAGCGCAGCGGCTGGGATTTAAAAAAGCTTTTTGCGCACCCGTGTCTAAAACGGAGAAGCAAAAACTCCAAACGCTTTCGCTGTGCGAGCTGGCGGATTTAAACGCGCTGGCCCTTAAACTGCGCTAAAAGCGTTTCCCCGTCGTACCGTACGCCTAAGAAATTCTGCAAAAAAGGCCTGTAAAGTGCTAAAATATAGCTAGTTCTATTTGGGGAGTTTTTCCCCGTTTTGGAGGGCATATGCCTATTTGGATTTTCCGTATTTCCACGTTGGTGGCTTTTCCTTTTCTGACGTACAATTTTATCGATAAAGAATGGATGAGCCTGTTGGCGGGCCTGCTGTGCGGCGCGCTGGTGGTGGGGGGCGAAGTGCTGTTTAAACGCCTGCGCCTGATTAAAATTATGATTGCCTGCTCCGGCTTTTTGCTGGGGTATATGCTGTATGTGTTTTTTGACTACGGCATGATTCATTTCGCCGAAGCGGACGTAATGAACTTTTGGATGACGTACGGGCGCGACATTGAAATCGGCCTCATCATATTCGGCGTCATTGCGAGCCTGATTAAATCGCGCGATTTGGAAGGGCTTTCCTACACCGGGCACCATTTGAAAGTAGCCGACGTAACGGCGCTGATGGACGGGCGCATCGTAGATTTGTGCGAAATTAATTTTCTCTCCGGCATTATCGTGCTGCCGGTTTTCGTATTAGACGAGCTGAACAAAATGGCGGCCTCCAAAGACCCGCTGGAACGCGCCAAAGGACGGCGCGGGCTGGACGTGGCGGCGCGCCTGCGGGAGCTGAGCGAAATTGCCGTGCGGGTTACTTCCAAAACGCCCAAAGCCGACACGATGGAAGAACGCGTGGTAAAACTGGCCAAAAGCCTGGACGCGGAAGTGGTTACCCTGGATTTTAACGTCAACAAAATCGCCGCCTTGCACGACGTAATTGCCTTGAACATTGCCGACTTGGCCACCGCCTTAAAACCGGTAGTGCTGCCGGGGGAAAGCATGTCGCTGTTTATTATGAAAGACGGCAAAGAAAAAGAACAGGGCATCGGCTACTTGGACGACGGAACAATGGTCGTGGTGGAGGACGGACGCAAATACATCGGCAAACGGGCGGAAGTATCCGTTTATTCCATTTTGCAAACGTCTTCTGGCCGGATGATTTTTGCCAAAATTAAATAAGGCTTTGTACATGAATCGGACGGGTTTTTCTTCAGCGGTGTTGGTAGCGGGGGGAAGCGGCAAACGAATGGGCCGCCCCAAACAAATGCTGCCGCTTGGAGGAAAACCCGTTTTGGTTCGTACGATAGAAGCCTTTCAAAAATGCCCCGACGTTCGGGAAATTGTAGTGGTTACCCCGCCGGAAAACCGTGCGGAATTAAATAAGTATTTTACGGATTTAATCTATGCAGACCCCGGGGATACCCGGTTGGAATCGGTCAAAAACGGCTTTGCCCAAACGTCTGCGGCGGCGCAAACAATCGCCGTGCACGACGGCGCCCGCCCGCTGGTCAACCCGCAGCATATTGAACAATGTTTGCAGGCGGCCCTGCAGTTTGGCGCGGCGGTGCTGGCCGTACCGGTAAAAGATACCATTAAAGTGGGCCAAAACGGCGTTGTGGAAAAGACGTTAGACCGCTCCGTGTTATGGGCGGCCCAAACGCCGCAATGCTACCGCCGGGAAGTGCTGGCCCGCGCCCTAGAGCAGTTTGGCCAGAAAAAAGACGCCACCGACGAATCGCAGCTGGTGGAAAAAACGGGCGTTGCGGTGCATTTGGTGCCGTCTGATTATAAAAACAATAAAATTACCACGCCGGAAGACTTGGTGTTTGCGGAGGCGCTTGTAGAAGAAAAAACGGTGTACCGAACCGGATTTGGTTTTGATTTGCACCGCCTGGAACCGGGGCGGAAATTGTATGTGGGCGGGGTGGAAATTCCGCACACGAAGGGCTTTTTGGGCCATAGCGACGGGGATTTGGTGCTGCACGCTCTGTGCGATGCTGTTTTGGGCGCGTTGTGTGCGGGCGAAATCGGTATTTTGTTCCCGCCAACGGATGATTCCATTAAAGGCATTTCCAGCGTGACGATTGCCAAAAAAGTGTTGGAAATCGTCCGCGCGCACCACGCGGAAATTGACCATATAGACGCCACCATCATAACCCAAGAACCCAAAATGAAACCGCATTACGACGCGGTGCGTCACTCGCTGGCCAAGGTGTTTGAAATGCCGGTGGAACGCGTGAGTTTTAAATCAAAAAGCCACGAACACGTGGGCGAAATCGGCCGCGGCGAAGCGGCCATGTGCCAGGCCGTGGCTACATTAAAATTAAGGAGCAGCTTATGAAGACTCGTTTCGTGATCACTTTATTGTTGGCGGTGTTTGTGTGTGCCTGCAGCACCACGGACTTTCGCTCCCGCAAAAAAGTAACCCAGGGGATTGATTATTCCCGCTACCCGGGAAATGAAGTGTACTATGAATTTACCTCCGATATTCCCACGGATCCTTCCGTGCTGGCCGGCGCGGACGAAAACGCCCAGCCGGGGCAGCCGCTGAGCGAAGATGAAGATTTTACGTCTGAAAATATCGCCAGCACCTATGGAAATTACGGCGATGTGGTGGTAAATGTAGCGGCGCATAAATTTAAATTAGGGCCTTCGGCCTCGCGCAAGGAAATGGCGGTTTTCCAAAAAGCGTTGGATCAAGCCTACACGGTGGCGCTTAAAAAATACCGCCCGGTGGGTTTTACGTACGCCATGAGCAGTGTGGGGGCGGTCAATCCGCTTTCGGATATTGAAGTGCGCTGCATGCTCAGCGAACGCTCCGCCAACGATGTGGGCCAGTCCACCTGCACGCTGTTTTTTAATACCATTGCATCCAACTATATTGAACAGATGAAAGAGGCACAATAAATATGATGTATTTGTACAATACGGCCACCCGGCATAAAGACGAATTTAAACCGCAAAATGAAAAACAGGTAACGATGTACTGCTGCGGGCCGACCGTTTACAATTATGCCCACATCGGCAATTTGCGCACGTATATTTTTGAAGATTTGCTGGCGCGCACCATTCGCCTGCATTATCCGCTGAAACACGTGATGAACGTAACGGATGTGGGGCACTTGGTGTCCGACGCGGACGACGGCGAAGATAAAATGGAAGTGGCCACCGCCCGCGAAGGAAAAAGCGCGTGGGATATCGCCAAATTTTATGAAGCTAAATTCTGGCAGGATTACGACGCGCTGCACTGCTCGCGCCCGAGTGTCATCAGCCGGGCTACCGAGCATATCAAAGAAATGATTGCGCTGGTAAAAACCCTGGAAGAAAAAGGCTATACCTACCGCACGTCGGACGGTATTTATTACGATACGTCCAAATTCCCGCGCTATGACGCGCTGGTGGGCCATGCGCGCATCAGCGGCCTGCAAGGCGGCGCGCGGGTGGAAATGAGTGACGAAAAGCGCAACCCGACGGATTTTGCCTTGTGGAAATTCTCCCCCAAGGATAAAAAACGCCAAATGGAATGGGACAGCCCGTGGGGGGTCGGTTTCCCCGGCTGGCATATTGAATGCTCGGCCATGGCAATGAAGTACCTGGGACATACGCTGGATATTCACTGCGGCGGGATTGACCACGTCACCATCCACCACACCAACGAAATCGCCCAGAGCGAAGCCGCCACCGGCGAAAAATACGTCAATTATTGGGTGCACGGCGAATTTTTGATTTTGCGTTCGGGCAAAATGTCCAAGTCCGGTGGCACTTTTGTGACGCTGGATGTATTGAGAGAAAAAGGATACGAGCCGCTGGCCTACCGGTATTTATGCTTGGGTGCGCATTACCGCACGCAATTGGAATTTTCGTATGAAAGTATGGACAGCGCCGCCAAGAGCTTAAAGAATTTGCGCGCTTTGTGCAGCCAAGTGCGTACGGCGGCGCAAAACCGCGCGCAGCAAACCGACAAATCCCGTGCGTGGAAAGAAAAATTTACGGCTGCCATGGAAGACGATTTAAACGCGCCCAAAGCGCTGGCTCTTGCGTGGGAAGCCGTACGGAACGCCGAATTGACGCCCGGGGAAAAGCTGGATTTTTTGCAGTTTGCCGACACGATTCTTGCGCTGGATTTGTTTGTCCAGCCGGAAGTTTCTTCCGAGCCGCTTCCTGAAGAAGTAACCCGGCTTTTGGAAGAACGCGCCCGCGCCCGCGCCGCAAAGGATTGGAAAAAATCCGATGAACTTCGCGACGCGATTGCCCAAAAAGGATATGTGGTAAAAGATACGCCTAAGGGCCAGCAAACGGAGAAAAAATAATATGAAAAAAGTGCCCTCCGAGTTTTTAAAACGCATTCCCAAAGCGGATTTGCACGTCCATTTGGACGGCTCTCTGCGCCTTTCTACCTTAATCGAATTGTCTAAAAAAGAAGGCGTGGAACTGCCCGATTATACGGAAAAAGGCCTGCGCCAAAAAGTATTTAAAGACAAGTATGCTTCTTTGGTGGAGTATTTAAAAGGCTTTTCCTATACGGGCGCCGTGATGCAAAACGCCGAAAACATTGAGCGCATTGCCTATGAACTGGGGCAGGACGCCATTGCCGAGGGGGTACGCTATCTGGAGGTGCGCTTTGCGCCGCAGCTGCACGCCAACGAAAAGCTGACCGCGCAGGAAGCCGTGCGCGCCGTGGTGTGCGGCTTAAGACGGGCCCAAAAAGAACACAATTCTTCTGCCGCGGTTAAAAAGGGAGAAGATTTGGAATTTTATTTTGGCATTATCGCCTGTGCGATGCGTAATTTTAACCAGTTTATGTCCCCTTATTATGCGGGGCTGATTAAAGCGCTGTCGCAGTCCAGCAAGAGCGAAATTTTTTCCATTGCTTCGCTGGAACTGGCAAAGATGGTGGTAAAGTTGGCCAAAGAAGAAAAACTGCCCGTAGTGGGGTTTGACCTTGCGGGCGAAGAAGCCGGCTATCCGGCGGCCGACCATTTGGACGCGTACCGCTACGTACATAAACATTTTATCCGCAAGACCGTCCACTCCGGCGAGGCGTACGGCCCGGAATCCATTTTCCAGGCCATTACCGACTGCTACGCCAACCGCTTGGGGCACGGCACGCATTTGTTTGCGGCGGAAATGATTAAAGATAAAAAAGTAAAAAACAAAGAAGAGTACGTCAATTCGTTGGCGGACTATATTGCCAGCGAGCGCATCGGGATTGAAGTATGCTTAACGAGCAATTTGCAAACCTTGCCGCAGATTAAATCCGTCAAAGATCATCCCATTAAAGAGATGATTAAGCGCGGCCTGCCGGTAAGCATCAATACGGACAACCGCCTGGTTTCCAATACGACGGTTACCAAAGAAATGGAACTGTTGGTGCGCAACGTAAACCTGACGCCAAAAGACTTAAAAAACATCGTCATTGCCGGGTTTAAGAGCGGATTCTTCCCGGGCAGTTATATTGAAAAGCGCCGCTTTGTGCGCAAAGTTATAGACCGTTACAACGCCCTGGCCAAAGAATACGGCATTCCGCTGTATTAGTGAACTGTTATTTAAAAACCCCGGCCTGAACGGCCGGGGTTTTTTATTTCTCGTCATCAAAACCTTTGGGGTTTGGAATCAAGTGTTTAACCATTTTTTTAAAGGCTTGTTTAAACATGGTTTTGCGGTAAGGAATTTTGGCCGGGCGCAGGGGCGTATCGTAATTGGAAGAAGAAGCGTCCGGTGCGTCGCCGGTTTTGCCTCCTTCCAGAGAAATGCGCTGGCTGGGATAAATGCTTTGCTGCCCGGTTACTAAAAAGCTGATGACGCAGGCCACCGTGGCATACGGGGCAATGTCGGCCCCAAAAAGTTCAATAGCCATAATGCTGGCCGAAAGCGGTGTGTTGGCCGTACCCGCCAAAACGGCCACCAGCCCCAAGGCGGCCAAGGTGGCGCTGTCTACGCGCAAAAAGTCCGCCAGCATGGCGCCTGCCTGTGCCCCTACGAAAAAGATGGGCGTTACCACGCCGCCAATGCCGCCGGCGGCAAAGGTAACGGAGGTAGTAATCATTTTGTACAGAAATCCAAACGGGGACTCCGGCGCCGCACCGCCCAGCACCGATTCAATGCCGGGCATTCCGAGGCCCAAATAAAGAGGCGAAATAAAATAACCTACCGCCACCAGCAAAAGCCCGCCCGTTACGCACGCCCAAAACAACCGGGTTTTAAGGGCAATATAGCGAAAAAGAACCCGCGTAAATTTGGTAATTTCAATAAATAAAATGGAAATTAACCCGAAAAACATTCCGGCGATAATCATTTTTAAAAAGAACTGCTCCGAAAACACCGGCACGAAATGAAGCGGGTGGTAAATATAATCCACCCCCAAGAAAGAGGTTACCTGAAAGGCCGTAATGCCGGCTACCAATGCGGGGAACATCACTTCATAAAAAATATGCCCCGCCCACAATACTTCCAGCCCAAACAGCGCCCCGGATATCGGCACGCCAAATACGCCTGCAAACCCGGCGCTCACGCCGCAAATCATCATTTTGCGCTGGTCTTGCGGGCTCATGCGCACCCAGCGGGCCAAAATGGAAGAAACGCCGGCCCCCACGTCTGCACAGGGGGCTTCCTTCCCGGCGGATCCGCCCATCACCATCGTTACGATAGATAGGGTAAATCCTTTGAAAATAGAAATAAAAGAAATGGAACGGTAGGAGTTGATTTTGTTGATTACGGCATCGGTTGAGTAATCGGTGTGGCGCTTGGCTACTTTTCGCCCCAGAAGCGCTACGCCGTATAACACAAACGGAAGCAAAATGTAAAAAAGCGGAATGCCGTTTCGAAACGAAATGGCGCGGTCTAGAATTTTCAAAAACGCCGCATCCAATACGCCTACGACGCACCCGACGGCGGACGCCAGCAAAAACCATTTAATAATGCTAATTACATTATTTTTGTGTTCATTAAGCATATTCTAATATCTTACTAAAAATATATTCCGGGAACAAAAAAACGATTTTTGCGGCTTACAAAACCGCTAAGGTAGTAATTTTGCTATACTATATAGGAAGAAAATCCCTCACGTAAAAATGAGGGAGCTTACTTTGTGTATAAAAAAGGACTTGTATTGTATGGATTCTTTTATTTCCTCTGTTATCACGCTGGCGTTAGTTATGGATGGGTTCGGCAATATCCCGCTGTTTATTACCGCCCTTAAAAAAGTAGCCCCGGAACGGCGCAAAATCGTCTTGCTGCGCGAATTGGGGATTGCCCTGCTTATTATGATTGCGTTTCTGTTTTTGGGCAAATGGTTCTTGCATGCTTTTGGCATTCATGAGTATTCGCTGAGCATTGCAGGCGGCATTATTTTGTTTATTATTTCGGTCAAATTGGTTTTTGGCGGCGAAGAAGAACCCAAAAACGACCCCAAAGAAGACGAACCGTTTGTGGTGCCGTTGGCCATTCCGTTGGTGGCGGGCCCGGCGGCGCTGTCTATGGTCATGATTACGGCGGCCCAGCAATCCAATAAACTCATCACGTTGGGGGCGGTTATCGGGGCTTCGTTAATCAATTCGGTTATTTTGATGGCCTCTTTTCCGCTCAGCAAATTGTTGGGAAAACGCGGCTTAATCGCCATTGAACGCCTGACGGGTATGATCCTGATTTTGATGTCGGTGGATATGGTAATGGGCGGAATTTCATCGTTCATGAGCTTGTAATCTGTTTTTTTACTCCGCTTGATAAGGAGAGTGTATGAAAAAAGGTTTCACGCTGTTGGAATTATTGGTAACCGTAATTATCGTAGCCATTTTGTCCAGCGTGGCGGTTATGTATTACGGGCGGTTTATTGAGCGTATGCGCATTGCCGAGGCGGATACCGCCATCGGGTCGGCCATTTTATCGCAGGAGCGGGTCTTTATCAAATTCCAGCGCTACACGCCGTATTGGCACCAGCTGGATGCGGGGCCGCTTGCGGTGCGCACGCCCAAAGAAAATAATGATTTTGCCAACGGCAAATTAAACACCATTTATTACACGCGGGGCGGTATGCTGTCGGGCAAGCCGAAATCCGGCTTTGCCATTTCGTTTGAAACGGACGCTACGGGCCGTTGGTTTGCGGTAGCCAGAAGAGTGGGGGACGATACGTACACGTACCGGATTGTCCGCCCGTTTGATGACACGAAATCCACCTGCGTGCCGGACTGGGGGAATGAAAAAGATCTGGCGATTTGCGTGGATTATATGGGGGTGGCGGATGCGGCGCAGTTAAGCCCGGATCCGATGGTGCCCAAAGTGGAAGGAAATTAATTTATAAACGGCTTGCCTAAAGCAAGCCGTTTTAGACAGCAGGGGGAAAAAATGAAAAAGAAATTTTCGTGGAAAAGATTTTTAGTTTTGCTGGTGTTGCTGGCGGTTGCGGTGGGTGCGGCGTTGCCGCATTATCTGTGGACAGTGGAACGCGCCAAAGCGGGGGGAGCGGAAGCGGTGTTGATTAATTTGGTGTCGGCTGAAAATTTGTATTTTTTAAAGCACAACACTTATACGGATGATTGGCGGCAGTTGGAACGGTACCTTTCTAAAATCGCACAAGAGCAAGGGGCTTTTGCCCCCGCGCCGGAAGTGGGAGAAGAACGCTTTTTTGCCTTTTCAGCTCAGGATTTGGAAGCGGCGGAAGACGGTTTTTCGTTTGGAATTGAACTGTCGCAAGACCGGGCTTCCGGTAAAATCTACACCGTGCGGGATACGGGATTGTTTGATTATATGTTAGAGGATTCTTTCCCGCAGCCGGCTTTTCGCTGTGAGCCCGACGGCGGCTGGATCTCCCGCTGGTTTTGCCGTAAATTTACGGCGTATGTGGAGCCGTTGCTGATGCGCAAACCAGCCGAAGCGCAAGAAGATAAGCCGCAAGGCGCTGTATAACCGTCCGTTCTTTCTTTTTAAATCCCGCTTATCAAGCGGGATTTTTTCTTGCCGTTTGCGGAAAATAAGCCTACAATAAAAAACAAGGAGCCTTTATGAAAAAAGTGAAAATAGAAAAAGCGCTTACGTTTATTGAGCCCGGCCCGCTGTTGCTGCTGACTACTTTTGACGGGCAAAAAAATAACGTAATGCCTCTTTCCTGGGCGATGCCGCTGGACTTTGACGGCCGCTTTGCCTTATGCACCGGCCCTTGGAACTATTCGTTTGGCGCACTGCGCAAACAGAAAGAATGCGTGCTGTGTGTGCCGGGCCCTGCCCTGCTGAAGACGGCGGTGAAGTTGGGAATGGAAAGCGGGGAAGATACGGATAAATTTAAAAAATTTTCCCTGCGTACGTTGCCTGCTTCGCAAGTCAAAGCGCCGCTGTTGGCCGATTGTGCGGCATGCGTGGAGTGCCGGGTGGAGCGGTTTTGGCAGGCGTATGGAATTTTTGTGTTAAAGGCCTTGCAGGCGTGGGAGAACCCGTCGTGCGCGGACGGGCGGATGGTGCACGCGGTGGGCGACGGTACCTTCCGGGCAGACGGCGAAAAATTTAATCTGCGCCGCTTGATGAAGGCAAAACTTCCGCCGGGGCTGTAATATCCTGCGGCAAAGCGTCTGTTTGCGGTTGGGAATCGGCCGCGGCTTGCGCGTCTGTTTGCGGCTGTGGGGCCGGCGTGGCAAGCGGTTGTTCGGCTGGGGGCATAGGAGCTTGCTGGGGAGCAAGGTCTTGTGAGGTCTCCCCGGGTTCGTTTGCCGGGGCAGCTTGCACGGGGGCCGGAGCGGAAGAATCGGAAGGAAGAGCGGCCTCTTCGGCAGCTTCTTGCGTTGTCGGCTCGGTTGCCGAAGGCAGTTTATCGGTCGGCTCCTCGCCTTTTTCGGCGGCGGGAGGGAGCGTTTTATCAGAAGACGAAGCTTGTTTGCCGTCGGGCGCGTTTTCCGGGGCCGAGGCGGTTTGCGTGGATTGGTGCTGCGCCTGCGGCTCTTGCGGCGCTACGATAAAAGTGGGTTCTTCGGCGTCAAACACGATACCTTTTTCCGGCTCGGATGCTGCGGGTGCAGGCTCGGGCGCGGGCTCTTGGGCCGGGGGCACATACACCGGCACCGGCATATCCTGCCCGGCCGGCACAGGGTAGCGGGCAATCACTTCTTGGGCGGATTCTTCAAAAAACAGCCGTCCTTCTTTCCACGATTCGTATAACTGGCGATCCGGCGTTTCCGGGCGGAAGAAATCTTTGTGCATGGTTCGGTCGGAAATGGCAAACGCCAGCAAATGCAGCACGGCAATATCTTTGCCGGTGAAATTTTTGCGCGTTTCATAACTGCTTACCCTCGCCAATACTTTAATTTCGTGTCCTTTTTTAATGCCCGTCATGGCCGGCATGGAGCGTTTGTTAAACGTTACCAGCAACAGCTCATACGACAGGGCGTTCCCTTTCCCGGTGGCGTAATAATATAAAGGCGCGTCTATTTTAAGCACCAGCCTTAGGCGCAGCGTGTCCTCGGTCGTGCCTTTTACTTCGCCGCCGAAAGACACCACCTGCCCGCGGTAGGCGGAGGGATCTTTTTCAATGCCTTGCAGATAATCCAGATTCTGATCCTTATAAGGAATCATAGAACTGCAGGCGGCGGAAAAGACGCAAAACAATAAAATTAAAAATTTTTTCATATAACTGGTTATATTATAGCTTTTCTGAAAGGCGGGATTAACATAACCCGCTTTTTAGGCTTGACGGCCAAGCGGGAAACGGATAGGATGAAAAAGAGGTAACTATGAAACCCCTGAATCCGGAAGAAAAACACATCCTGCTTGAAAAAGGAACGGAACCCCCGTTCAGCGGGAAATACTACCGCCACAAAGCGGCCGGCCGTTATCTGTGCCGCCAATGCGGTGCGCCGCTGTATAGAAGTGAGGACAAATTTAACTCCGCCTGCGGCTGGCCCAGCTTTGATGATGAAATCCCCGGTGCGGTCAGACGCGTGCCGGATGCCGACGGCGTGCGGACGGAAATTGTGTGCGCGCGCTGCGGGGGGCATTTGGGACACGTGTTTGAAGGGGAACACTTAACCGCCAAAAATGTGCGCCACTGCGTTAATTCGTTGTCTTTGGTGTTTCAGCCGGCCGGGGAAGAAACCACCAGCCCGCGGGGAGAAGTGGCTATTTTTGCGGGCGGCTGTTTTTGGGGGGTAGAGCATCTGATGAAAAATTTTCCGGGTATTTTGCAAATAGAGCCCGGCTATACGGGCGGCTACGAGCCGCACCCCACCTACGAACAAGTTTGTTCCCAGCTCACCGGCCATGCCGAAGCCGTGCGGATTGTGTTTGACCCCAAACAGGTAAGTTATGAAACGTTGGTGAAAGGATTTATGGAAATTCACGACCCGACCCAGCAAAACCGCCAAGGGCCGGATGTGGGATCGCAGTACCGCTCGGAAATTTTTTACACGACCCAGGCCCAGCGCCAAACGGCGTTGGCGGTCATCGCGTTATTGCGAAGCAAGGGCTATCCCGTCGTTACGCAGGTAACAGAAGCTTCTTCTTTTTGGCCGGCCGAAGATTATCATCACCGCTATTATGAACGCACCGGTGCGCAGCCGTATTGCCACCGCCGGGTAAAGCGCTTTTAAGGTACTTCGGGGCGGGAGGACGTGTCGGCCGCGGCCAGCCAAGTGCCCGCCAGCATAAGCGCCAGTGCCGTACAAAAAGACCAGCCGATCGGCTGTCCAATTAACATAAAAGAAAAGAGCACTCCCATAAAAGGCGCCGCCGCATAAAAAACGCCGGTGCGGGCCGCGCCCAAGTAGCGTTGGGCTAAAATATAAAAATACACGCTGCACCCGTACGCAAGCGCTCCCAGCAGCAATGCTCCTAATATATAGCCGGGGGCAAGATGTATCTGCCCGGTATAAGCGGCCACGCATAAGGACAAACTACCGGAGCCAAATCCCTTAACCATGACCGTTTGTACGGGGTTTTTGGCAGATAACTGGCGGGTGGTGTTGTTTTCAAATCCCCAGCAAATACTTGCCGCCAACGCCAACAGCGCCCCCTTGGAAAAAGACAGCGCGGAAAAATCATCCACCGTTAATAAGACCGAAGCGGCCGTAATCAATACAACAGCCGCCCACAGCCGTTTACTGACCGTTTCTTTAAATAACCAAAACGCAATTAACGCCGTAGCGGCAATTTCAAAATTGTTCAGCAGTGCTACCGTGGCCGGAGTCGTGGTTTGCAGCCCCCAAAGCAACAGCATCGGGGCGGCGGCATCCAGCAGCACCATAGCGGCCAGCCACGGGAAATCTTTGCCGGACAGCGCGGGCGCAGAAGGGGCGGATTTTGCAGGAAACACATACACCGCCAGCATGCCCAGCCCAGCGCCCCAATACAGTAAAGAAGCCAAAAACGCGGGGGAAATCTGCCGCAGAAGCAGTTTGGAAAAAGGAGCGCTTAAGCCGTAGCACAGGGCCGCGGTTAGTGCATAAATGACGGCAAGCCGGGTTTTGTTCATATCGCTATTATAGCAAAGGGAAAAAGAGGGGCGGAAAATAAAAAAGGAAGAGGGATCTCGGCCTCTTCCTGTAAAACGCCTAACGGCTAAATGGGAAATAAAAAACGCCCTCTAGGAGAATCGAACTCCTCTTTTCGGATTGAAAATCCGACGTCCTAACCGATAGACGAAGAGGGCATTTAAAGTGCGCCCGGTGAGACTTGAACTCACGGCCCCCCGCTTAAAAGGCGGATGCTCTACCACTGAGCTACGAGCGCTAAAAAAGCAGTCAAAAAAACGATCCGGGTTTAATCTTGCATCGGGTTAAACCCAACATAAATATTATACTACAAATTAAGCTGTCGCACAAGAAATTTATTTTTATTTGTTGTTGCAGCTTTTTTTCGATACTTTATTATAACACTTTTGCGCTTTTTGCGTCAAACCTCTTTTTGAACTGCCGGGTATGTAAAATTGTTTGACATCCCCCGCCGTGCTTGATACCATATAACAAATGGGCTTTGACGCCCAAACTTATTTAGAGAGGGTTTTATGAAAAAAGTCATTAATTCCAACAATGCGCCCAAAGCCATCGGGCCTTATTCGCAAGCCATTGACGACGGCGGCTTCGTTTTTACTTCCGGTGTGCTGCCGATTGACCCCGTAACAGGCGAGATTTACAGCGGCGATGTGCAGGTGCAAACCGAACTGATTTTAAAAAACTTGGAAAACATCTTAAAAGAAGCCGGCTGCGCGTTGAAACATGTGGTTAAAACCACGGTGTTTATGACGGATTTGACCAAATTTGCCGAAATGAACGCGGTGTATGCTTCTTTCTTTAAAGACAATCCGCCCGCCCGCAGCACCATTCAGGTGGTGGCCTTGCCCAAAGGCAGTATGGTAGAAATTGAAGCGATTGCCAAAAAATAGACGGTTATGACGATTCAAGACCAAGTGCTTTCCAGCCGTTTAAACGGCATATTGTTGCCGCTTTCCGCCATGAAAACCGCGGGGGATTGGGGCGTGGGGGATTTTTCTTCGCTGCGGGAATGGACGGAGTTTTTGGCCGCGCAGGGGGCTAAAATTATTCAAATTTTGCCCTTGCAGGAAACCGCCCCCGGCGAGAATTGCCCTTATTCTGCCTTAAGCGCCTTCGCGACCGACCCGGTATACGCCGATATTTCCAATGTGCCCGATGTGGCGGCCAGCCCGCGCGCACAGGAATTTATTGACTCCATTTCCTTTAAAATCCGCGAATGGCACGACGCCCCCCGGGCGCCTTTCTTTGCGGTCAAGCAAGCCAAGTTAAAAGCGCTTTGGTTCGGGTATCAGTATTTTTTGGAAACGCAGGCCGCGGCCAATTCGCCGCGCTTCCAAGCGTTTGAAGCCTACTGCGCCGCCCAAGCGGGCTGGCTGCGGGGCTATGCGCTTTTCCGCGCTTTAAAAGAATTTTATAAATGGCAGACGTGGACGCAATGGCCCGAAGGCCTGCGCAATTTTGAACCGTCGGCCGTGCGCGCGTTTGAAGCGCAGTACCGCGAATACGTCCACTATTTTTCTTATATGCAGTGGATTTTAGACCAGCAGCTCCGCCAAGCCAAAACGTTTGCCCAAGAAAAAGGCGTGCTTATTTTTGGCGACATTCCGTTCGGCACCAATTTGGACAGTGCGGAAGTCTGGTCGGAACGGGCCAACTACCGCCTGGGGTGGGAAATCGGCGCGCCGGCAGACCAATTTTCCAAGGGCGGCCAGCGCTGGGGCCTGCCCGCCTATGACTGGGTATACCAGCATTCCCATAACTTGGATTTGTGGCGCCGCAAAATCCGCCGCGTAACGGAACTGTATGACATTTTCCGCTTAGACCATTTGGTGGGTTTTTTCCGCACGTATGTGTTCGCGCCGGGGGATCAGGTGGGCAGTTTTGATATCCAGGGCGAGCAAAACCAAATTGACCGCGGTTACAACTTTTTGCGTATGGTGTTGGACGAAGCCAAAGGCAAATTGCCGGTGGGCGAAGATTTGGGGGTAATCCCCAATTATGTGCGCCGGATGCTGGCGGATTTGCGCATCCCGGGCTATAAAGTGTTGCGTTGGGAACGGGAAGACAACGGCTATTACCGCGAGCCGCGCAATTATCCGCAAGTGTCTTTAGCCACCACTTCCACCCACGACACCGAAACCGTGCGCGGCTGGTGGGAAACCATGGACGTGCACGAACGCGCCAACATTTGGGAAATGATTTCCGCCCAAAAGACGGACGGCAACGTGCCATTTAACGACTATTCCCAACGGGCGATTTTGCGCCGGGTGTTGGATTCCAACTCGGCCATTACGCTGTTTTCCTGGCAGGATATTATCGGTACGCTGGATCGGGTAAACACGCCCGGCACCGTAGGCGAGAACAATTGGACGTACCGCAGCGCCTATACGCCTGCCCAAGCGGCACAAGTATATGCTCCTCAGCTAGCCACCTACCGCGAACTGTTAAAAGAAACGGGACGGGTCTAAACCATGAACGAGTTTACCGCTATTATTCCGGCGGCGGGAAAAGGGGTGCGTCTGCTCCCCTATACCGCCAATATGCCCAAAACCATGATTTGTGTGGCAGGGAAGCCGATTTTGGGCCATATTTTGGATCAGGTGGAAAGCTTGGGCATTAAAAAAGTGGTATTCATCGTCGGTTATAAAAAAGAAGCTATTATTGAATTTGTCCAATCGCAGTATCCGCATTTGGAGGCTAACTTCGTAGAACAGCCGGAGCCCAAAGGGCTGGGCCAGGCCATTTACCTGGCCAAAGAAAAAGTATCCGGCCCGTGTTTTATTTTGCTGGGGGATACGATTGTAGACGGCGATTTAAAACCGTTGGTTTTTGGCGGGCAAAACGCAATCGGCATTCGGGCGGTGCAGGATCCGTCCCGCTTTGGCATTGTGGAATTAAAAAACGGCAAAATCGTTTCGTTTGAAGAAAAACCCGCCCGTCCCAAATCCAATTTGGCCATTATCGGGGCGTATTCGTTTTTGGACTCGGCACAGCTTTTTAGCGCGTTGGAAGAAGTCATCCGCTCGGGGAAAACCGTCAAAAACGAAATCCAGCTGACGGACGCTCTTTCGGTGTTGCTGGCGCGGGGGGTGGAAATTCATCCGGTGCAGATGAACGATTGGTTTGACTGCGGAACGGTGGAAGTCTTGCTGCAGACTAACCGCCTGCTTTTAGACCGCCACCACCGTATTCCCGCCGGGCTGGAACGAAACAATAAAATTATTCCTCCGTGTTGGATTGCCGACGGGGTGCAGGCCCAAAATTGCACGCTGGGGCCTTATGTTTCTATTGCGTATGAGGCCCAACTGACGGATTGCGCGCTTAAAGATGCCATTGTCGGCCCGCAGACACGACTGCAGAACAAAACGGCAGAACATACCGTATTGGATAAATATAATTTTTAAGAAATGTTTATTTTTTGGAAGAGCCCTCGGCTGCGGTAGCGGCGGAGGGTTTTTTGTCGGCGGGCGCGGCCGATTGAGTGGCAGGGGCCGCATCGGTTGCCTGATCGGCCGGCTGCTTGGCTTGTTCGGCAGATGGGGTCGTTCCTTCCGAAGAGGTGGCCGTTTCGCCTGCGGGTTCGGCCTGCGGGGCCGGCGCCGGGAAAAGTTCGTCCGCCAGTTGTTCGGCAAATTCCCGCGCTTCGTTGTAGTCGGAAACGGCTTGCGTAAATTGGGCGGTGGGGCGGTTGGTATCCGTATTTTTGGCCATTTCCAATTCCAGCCGCGCCTTTTTCAGTTCAAAATCTTCCAGCGCCAACAGCAGACGGATTTGGTTTACCAGACGGTCTTTTTCTTCATTTACCACCACGGGGCAGGACTGCATGGCCTGGTCTAAAATGTTTAAATTGCGCTCTGCCGCCTCCCGGTTGGTGTGTTGAAGCACTGGGTTTTCCTGCGACAGGGGCGGCACGGATACGGCCGAGGCCAATGTGGCGGCGCGCTGCGGCAGGTAGATGTTTCCCACCATCATCCCGCCCACAAACAATAAGGCCATTGTGAATAAATAAAGAATGTAGCGCATAGAAATCCTTTTTTATATTCTATCAAAATGAACTGAAAATAAATATAATAAAAATAATATCGGCAAATAGCGGCGGGGCTTATGGTTCTGCCGCAAACAGAAAGAAAGGTAAGGAGCGTGTATGGCAAAAATTAAGTTTGGCAAAAAAGGACATTTGGAATTGGAAATTACCCCGCTGACCATATGGTCTAACCCGGGCAGCGAAGGGGAATTTATGGAATACCAGTTGGGACTGTTTTGCGAAGGAGAAAATGTTTTCAATCCGGCGCTGGAGCCGAAACTGGTGGCGTTGAAAGACGAAGAAAATGTTTACTTGTCCGATTTTATTGCCGAAACGCTGGCCGAACGGAAAGAAAACAATTGGATGATGCTGGAGCCTAAAGTTTCCCTGTATATGCGGCCTGTGCCGCCGCCTGCGGGGTGTTGTTCGGCATACAACCAGCCGGATAATTTTTTGCTGCAAATGACCTTGGAGCAAAATATCTTTGCCGGGGAAGATAAAGTGTTTGGCCCTTATTCCAACACCGGGCTGACGATCAGCTTTGAAGCGGCGGGAAAAGACTGGGCGGATTTTGCGCAGGCCATCCGCGCGGAAGAAGAAGATTTTGACGAAGAAGATTCCCCTCAGGAAGACCCCTACCGCAGTTAAAAAACTTGCCCTGATTAAAACCCCGCCGAAAGGCGGGGTTTTTGGTGTATGAAAAAATTATAAAACAATCGTTTGCAAATCATCCGGCACATACACCGGGCCGGAAAAGCATTGCCTGGCTTCGGCGGTATATAAGCGCTTGCGCTCAGGCAGGCAATTATCCTGCGTGTGGTACAACACCAAGTTTTTTGCGCCCAGTTGCGCGGCGGTGCACGCCGCATCGCGGGCGGTGCTGTGGTGCTTTTCGTAGGGTTTAAATTGCTCTCGTTCGCTAAAGAGGCAAAACGCTTCGCTTAGCAGCCAGTCGGCTTGTTGGGCATAGCGTTGGCAGGCGGGGTTATACGGCTCGTCCCCCAGGCAAACCAGGGTTTGCCCGTCCGGCAAGACAGCTCGGTAGCCGAATTGTTTGGTTTTGGTGGAGTGGATGTCAAACGCGGTGCACGCAAACCCGGCCGCTTGGAAAGAATCCCCGTCTTGCAAACAAACAAATCGGACGCCGTTGTCCAGCACGGCCTGCAGTTTGGCCGTCAGCGTCATTTGGCAGAAGGCGCGCAGTTTCTTTTCGCATTCGTCGTGGCAATAGATCGTCAGCCCCGGGTGTTTGCCCCGCGTAAAAAGAGAGGCCGCCAGCCGAATCACCCAAATCACGCCTAAGATATGGTCAGTATGGCCGTGGGTAACAAACAGGGAGCGGATTTGCGGCAGGGGAATGCGGGCTTTTTCAAGCTGGGCCAAAATGCCGTTGCCGCCGCCGGCGTCGGTCAGAAAAAATTCATCCCCGTTCTGCAAGGCAAAACAGGTGTTGTAGCATTTGGTTACAAGGGCATTGCCCGTACCTAAAAAAATAAGAGAAGTTGCCATAAGGTTTAATAAAAAGTGTGTGTGCGCAAAACCCGCGGAGAGGGAGGGATTCGAACCCTCGATACCTTGCGGTATGCCAGTTTTCAAGACTAGTGCCTTAAACCACTCGGCCACCTCTCCTTGTTTTTATTTTATTAATTTTGGGGCGGGCTTGTCTGCTTTTCTGCCGGGCCGGTGGCGGTGCGCGTCTGTCCAAATTGCTATAATACAAAAAGAGGTATTTATGAAAACTGAAAATAGGCCAAAAGTCGTATACCGTTTCGGGGAAGGCGTTTATTTAAACATTACCAACCGCTGCCCCAATTTGTGTGCTTTTTGCATTAAAACCAAATGGCATATGGATTTTCACGGCAATAATCTGAATTTGCAAGGCCGCGAGCCCTCCGCCAGCGAGGTCGTGGCCGCCTTGGACGAGGAACTTAAAAAAGCGCCCTTTAAAGAAGTCGTTTTTTGCGGATACGGCGAGCCGACCATGCGCCTGGATGTGCTTCTTTTCGTGGCTCAAACGTTAAAAGGCTGGATGGCCCAGGCCAAATACCCGCCTTTTAAAATCCGCTTAAATACCAACGGGTTGGGAAATTTGATTAACCATAAAGACACCGTGCCCGAATTGCGCCGCGTGGTGGATGTGGTAAACGTCAGCCTGAACGCCGAAAACGAAACCGTGTGGCGCCGCATTGTTCGGCCGGAAGAGGGGTATGAAAACGGTTACGAGGCCGTGCGCGCTTTTATTCGCTCGTGCGTAGCGGCCGGGTTTGACAAGGTGGTCGCCAGCTGTGTAGACCAAACCGGAGCCGACCCGAAAGCCGTTCAAAAAATTGCCGAGGCCGACGGTGCCCAGTTCTATCTAAGGAGTTTTTTGGATGCCCAAAATTAAAAGACCCGGCGCCTTGTTTGTGCTGTTTGTGTTGCTGATTGCCATCGTGCTGACGTGGTTTTTCGCCGCCAGCGAAGATTATTACGATTACGCCGCCGACACGATTGAAAGCTCCGCCTCCGTGGCGCCGCTTAACAAAGAAAGCCTGCTGGCCCGCATGCAGCCGGTGCGGCATAATTATGATACGGAAGTGAAATACCGCAAATTCTACATTACCGCTCCCGGCGCCAAAAAGGTGGAATTGCTGGCGGATTTTAACCGCTGGGGGAAAGACCCGATTGTCCTGAAACCTTACCGCAAAGGATATTTTGAAACTTCCGTTGCTTTGACGGGCGGCGAATACAAATATGTATTTTCGGTGGACGGGAAAGAAGTGCTGGATCCCACCAATTTAGACCGCCGGGAAGTGGACGGACACGAAATTTGCATCAAAACGGTGAAATAATGAAAACAGCTGAAATTGCTTCCCATTCCCGCGAAGAAACGCTGGCCTTGGCCGGGCGGTTTGCGCGCGCCTTAAAAGGCGGAGAAATTGTATTTTTGCGCGGGCCGATTGGCGCGGGGAAAACGGTGTTTGTAAAAGGCGTGGCGGCGGCGTTGGGGCTTAAAAGCTCGCCCACCAGCGCCAGCTTTAGCCTGATGAAAGAATACAAAAACAAACATTGCCGTTTGTTTCATATCGATTTGTTCCGCCTGGAAGAAGGCGAAGTGTTTAACCTGGGCTTTGAAGAAATGCTGGAAGACGATAAAGCCATTATCCTGGCGGAGTGGCCGGATCCCATTCGTCATATGCTGCCGGAAGACCGGCTGGAAATGGATTTTATTTTACAGGAAGGAGATGACCGCGTCATCGCGCTCAAATCCTTCGGGCGCGTTTCGGACGCGCTGTTGGAGGCTTTATGCAAAGCGGCAAACTAGTAACGCTCGCGATGGACACGTCTGCCTCGCCCTTGCTGTTGACGTTGGAAAAAGACGGAAAAATCTATACCGTGCGCCGCAAAGGCGTCAAACAGGAGAAGCTGCTCTTCCCGGCGCTGCATACGCTGCTGGCCAAAGCCGGCGCATCGCTAAACGACATCGGCCGCATTTTCTTAATCCGCGGGCCGGGGCGCTTTACCGGGATTCGCATTTCGCTTACGTTTGCTTCCATGATGAAGTATTTAAACCATACCGAGGTGCGCGGCACGACGATGTTTGAAGCCGTGCGCTTTCAAACGCTTGCTTCCCGCAAATTTCAAACTTGGCAAAAGCAACATCCCCAAGGGGTGCTGGCGGTAGTGCTGCACGCGTTTCGGGAAGAATACTTTTTACAAATTTTTGACGCTAAAAACGAAGGCCCTGCGTGGCTTTCGCGCGAAGAACTGCTGGCGCGTTTGGCCGCGTATGCCCAGCCGCTTTTTATAGCCGGCAGCGACAAAGACGGCGCGGGCTTGGAGGGGCTGGTCGGCTCGGGCTATGCGCTGGCGGAGCCGAAGGCCTGCAAATTGCAGCCGGCCCGCTTGCTGGAAATGGCGGCGGAAGAACGCTGGACGAAAGACGCGTTGGAGCCGCTGTATTTAAAACCGGCCCGTTTTGAGCTTGTAAAACCCGTATGAAAATGCGCCCGGCCGTTACCTTGGATGCGCCGCGTTTGGCTTGGATTGAAAGCACCCAGCCGATGAGCGCGCATTGGGGAGAAAAAGGCTTTGCGGGTGAAATTGCCAATGCCGCTTCCCATATTTGGTGCTGGGAAGAAAACGGTGAAGTGCAAGGCTTTTTGGCTCTGCGGCTGGCGGCGGATATGGGGGAAATTTTAAATTTTGCAGTTTGCCCGGCCCGGTGCCGCAGGGGGATTGGCTTTCGGCTGCTTGCCCACGCCTTGCGCGATGTGCGCGCCCGCGGCGGACGGACGGTTACGCTGGAAGTAAACGTAACCAACCTGCCGGCGATTTCGCTTTACACCAAAGCCGGATTTTCGGAATGGGGCCGCCGGGAAAAATTCTATGGCGGAACCGATGACGCGTTAATTATGGGGATTCGGTTATGAAAAAATATCTTGTGCTGGCGGTTTTGTTGGCGGCGGCTCCGGTGTGGGGGCTTTCGCTTAGCAAAGAAAACAAGCAGGAAGCCCGCCTGTTTAACCAATTTTTAAAAGCGGTATATGCCCAGCGGGAAGAAGACCCGCGGGCTTTTTCGTATTTGGAAAAAGCGCTGGAGATGAATCCTTCTTCTAAATACCTCAAGCGTTTGCTGGTTTCCGAGGCGCTTGCGCAGGGAAATGCGGCAAAAGCCGATGCTTACGCTTCCTTTATTCAAGAAGGCGAAAACGAAGCCGAAGACTGGATGGTGTATGCCGCCTACCAATGGAAAAAGGGGAATCTCTCCGAGGCAGAAACCGCCTATGAAAAAGCCCTTAAGCTGGAGCCGGACAATACGCGTATTCTTTACCAATACGTGCTGCTCCTGACCGTTACCAATGTGGACAAGGCCGTTTCCAAATTGCTCCCGTTGGCGGAAGAATATCCGGCTTTGAAATCGGATGTCTACACGGAAATAGGCACGTTGTATTTGCGGATAAAAGATTTAAACCAAGCCTTGGTTTATTACAATAAAGCCGTCGAGGCCGACCCTTCCAACCCCGAGGCGCGCCTGGGCCGCGGGGAAGTGTACGAAAAAGCTTCGCAGTATTTTTTGATGCTGCACGAGTTTGAAGAATTGGAAAAGATGGGCTATGCCAACGCCGACACGCTCTCGCGCATGGCGTCGGTATTTTTGATGGCGAACGACGTGCCGAAAGCCGAGGCTTATTTCTTAAAAGCCAAGGCCGACGATAACGGCGACGTGCCTTCGGCCTATTTTCTGGCCTTGATTGCCGAGCAGAAAGGCGATTTTTCCCGCGCGATCGGCTACTTAAAAGATTCGGCCGATTACGACCGTTCCGCCTCCAAATGGCTGCAAGTCAGCTTTTACCAACAGCGCTTAAACCAACCGCAGGAAAGTTTAAACACCTTGGAACAGGCCTATAAAAAATTTGACGGGAACGTAGAAATTGCCTATTTCTATGCCTTGGCGTTAAACGAAGTGCAGGAGTACAAAAAAGCGGCCCGGGTGTTAAAAAAACTGTTGGATTCCAACCCCGCATACGAAGACGCCCGCCTGCAATACGCGTTTACGCTGGAAAGCCTTAAAAAATATAAGGAGATGGACGCCCAGCTGGAGCGGATTTTAGAGAAAAACCCCAACAATGCCCCGGCGCTTAATTTGTATGCCTATTCGCTGGCCAACCGGAACATCCGGCTGGAAGACGCGCAAGAATACATTGCCCGCGCGTTGGCGCTGGCCCCGGAAGACAATTCGTTTATAGACACGCAGGCGTGGATTTATTTTAAACAGGGCAAACTGCAGGCCGCGGCGGATTTGCTGGCTGCTATTGCGCCGGAAACGGTCGCCTCTGACGTGGAAATTTCTTATCACATAGGGGCCGTGTTGTGCGCCCAGGGGAAAACAAAAGAAGCCCGCCCCTATTTGGAACGTGCCCGCGGCAAAATAAAAGAAGCCGATAAACTCTATAAGAAAATTTTATCCAAATAAAAAATTTGAAAAAACGGTTTAGCAGCGGATTAAAATTGTCTTGGAAAAGATTCTTAAAAAAGGAGCTTAAATGAAAAAAGGATTCACTCTTATTGAGTTGTTGGTAGTGGTACTAATTATTGGTATTTTATCTGCAGTGGCGTTGCCTCAATATACAAAAGCGGTGGAAAAAGCCCGAATGAGTAATGCAATATCCGTCTTAAGCAGTATATACAAAGCTCAGCAAGTTTATTACTTGGCCAATAATCAATACGCCCAAAAATTGGACGATTTGGACGTGGGCGTGACGGGGGAAGATGTGGATGCCGTCGGAGATGGTGTGGTAGCTTTCGGGCCGCTCAAAAAGACGCAGGATTTTATTTTTGGCGCGTGGACAATGACCACGAATGTGCCTGGCATGGCTTCGGCCAGTCGTATAGACGCCAACGGACATGTGGCTTATGTAATGATGATGACGATGGGCGGAACCCGTTTTTGTAATGCTTCTGCCTATGCTACCGATGCCCAGAGCAAACTGTGTGCAGATTGGCGCGACGGAAAAATTTAATCTTCGGCGTATACGAACAAAAAGCCGCTTTGCATGGAAACGGAAAACGTTTTTCCGGTGGTTTGGTTGCTTAGCGTGCGGCCCGTTCCGCCCAAATGCAGGCGCGCATTTTGAAGGGGATATTTAAGCCCTTTTAGGCTTACGCCGCGGCAAACGCGCAGCGGGATAAGGCTCACGCGCGCTCCCGGCCGGCAGGCAAAGCGGCGGCTTTTGTAAACGGGGTAGAATTTCCAGCCCGGGCCGGCAAACGCAAGCGCCATTTTTTTGGCGTAGGGAACAACCGAAAGGAAGTTCCCCAGCGTAAAATCCCACCGGCCGCCCATAAAACCCACCAGCGTGCAGGAAGATACGCCGCGCGCGCACAGCCAGTCCAGCGCTTTTTCCAGGTCGGTATTGTTTTGGTTGTTTACGAAAATCAGGTTCTCCGGGCGTACGGCGTGTTTGGCCCGCGCGGAAACCGAATCCAAATCCCCGATAATCACGTCCGGCGTCAGGCCGGCTTGCAGCGCGCGGTCGGCCCCGCCGTCCGCCGCCGCCACCAGCTGCGCTTGTGCGGCCAAGGTTTTGAGAAAAGCGGAATCGTCCGTCTGCCCGTTACCGATAAGTAATGCGTGAAATGCTGGCATTTTTGCTCCTGCGCAGTAAAATTAAAATCACTAGCCCCGTGGCTACGCCGATGTAAAAGGGATCTACGGCTTCCAGCACTTCGTGTTTGCGCACAAAGCGCCACGCCGTCATGGCGGCGGCGCTGGCCAGGGAAGAGAACACAAACAGCCCGTCGCTGATGCGCCCCGGCGACAGATACCCCATCAAAATCGGCACCAGCAAACACGCCGAAAAATACGACCCCAGCACCAGCCAAATCTCTTTAAAACTGCCGTGGAACAGGTGCGCCATCAAAATGGCCAATATCCCCACGGCAAAAATGGCGATGCGGTTGGAAAGAACGACATTTTTAAAGCGGTTTCGCAAAAGGTCAAAACTAAGCGTGTTGGAAGCAATAAACAGAAAGGAATTGAGCGTGGACAAAATGATGGACAAAATCCCCGCCACAAAGAATCCGCGCAGTCCCACCGGCAGCAGCTGGATGGCATAAAAGAAATAGGCCTGCCCCGGCTGGGCCTGCGGCAGAAGCGCCCGCGCATACAGCGAGCCCGCCGTGGTGCACAGGTCAAAGCAAAACCAAATAAACGTGGAAATTAACACGCCTTTTTTGACGACGCTCGGATTTTTGGCGGCAAAACAGCGCTGGTAAAAGCTGGGGTCAATAAGCGTAGATAAAGCGATAAACCCCCAAATCAGCGTATTTAGCCACGAGTTGCCGCCCGTTAACGTAAAGTGGGAGGCCGGCAAATGCGCTTTTAAAAAATCCAGCCCGCCAAAAGTACCTACGGAAAATACCACCACCAACAGCACCGCACTGCACATGACGAAAAATTGCACCAAGTCCGAAAACACCACCGAGCGGAACCCGCCCCACGCCGTATACAGCCCGGCAAACAGCGTGCCTAAGGCCATCCCCGGCAGTATGCCTATGCCAAAAACCATATGCAAAAACATTCCCAAACTCAGCACATAAGCCACCGGCGTAATGTAGAAGAACGTAAACAGCGCCGCCACTTTGGCTGATTTCGGGCCGAACATCTGCCCCGTCAGGTCGGGCAGCGTCATGGATTGGTAACGAGCTACTTTTTCGGCGATAAAAAAAGCAAAAATCAAATACGCCGCGTACCAAAAAAGCCCTTGGGTTACAAAATTATAAATGCCGTAGTTAAACGTAATTTCATTGACGCCGAAAATCCCGCCGTACCACGTAGCCACCAAGGTGGCCACAAACAGCGGCAGCGTCAGCTGGCGGCCCATAAGCAAATAATCCAGCACGCTGACGGGTTTTTTGCCCTGCTTCTTTTTTAACCGGCGGTTTCCGTATATGGCCGCCCCTGCCGTGGCGGCCAGCACCGCAAAAAAGACGGCCCAATCCGCCCAGTGAAAGTAGGAAACGGTTTTTAATTCATTTAACATAGCTTTTAAAAAGCCCCTTGGCCGGGCCAAGGGGCTTAATTCATTCTACCAAATATAATACGCCGGAATAAGCAGAATCAGCGACAGGGCCACCAGAATCACTTCCAGCTTTAAAAACCATTTCACCCACATCGGGTACGAAATGCCTGCCAACGCCAGCGCCCCCATGGTAACCGGGGCGGTGGGGATAATCGGGTTGCCCCAGCCTTCGCCGAATTGGTAGGCCAAAATGACCGTCTGGCGCGAAACGTTTACCAAATCTCCCAGCGGCACCATAATGGGCATCGTCAGCACCGCTTGGCCCGACCCGGAGGCGATAAAGAAGTTCAGCACCGTCTGGATGACAAACATCGCCTGCGAGGCCAAAATGGGGTGCAGCCCGCCTACGCTTTGCGTCATGGCGTGCAGGAACGTGTCTAAAATATGGCCGTTGGTAGCTACAATTACAATAGAGCGCGCCAGCGCCATCAAAATACACACGCCAATCATGGATTTGGCGCCGTCTATAATGGCGTTGGTCGCCTGATCCAGCGTCAGCTTGCCGAAATAGGCGCACGCAATGGATACGCCCAAAAATACCGCCGCAATTTCAATCATATACCATTGGTAGCGGATGACGCCGTAAAACAAAAGCCCCATTCCCAATACAAACGACGCAATCACGCGTTTGTGGGCGCGGGTGAGGCGGAACGATTCGTCCACCACCACATCGTTGATGATTTTCAGCTCGGCCCGTTTGTCCAAATCCATTTTATAGGTTAAACTTTTGGTGGGGTTCTTGCGCACGCGTTCGCCGTACCAGGTAAAAAAGCCCGCCACGACCGAGGTGAAAATAAACCAAATCACCACCCGGTACTGCCAGCCGGAATACATGGGCAGCTGGGCAATGGTTTGGGCGATTCCTACGGTAAACGGATTGACGAAGGCCGAAGAAAATCCGGTAAAGGCGCCAATAAACGGGATGGACATGCCGATGACGGTATCATACCCCAGCGAAAGCGCCAGCGGAATAAAGATGGGAATAAAAATAAGCGTTTCTTCTTCCATGCCAAACATCGCCCCGCACAGGGAGAACAGAAACATACAGACGGGAATAAACAGTTTCTTGTATTTAGGACGGCTGGCAAAGAAGAAGCTGACTTTCTTAATCAGCGTATTAATGGCGCCCGTGCGCTCGATAATGGTGAACAAGGCGCCCACCACCAAAATAAAAGCAATAATTTCCGCACATTGCGTGAAGCCTTCCACCGGGGCGGAAAGAACGGCGTCAATGCCTTGCGGGTTTTTGGCGACGCTGTGGTAGGAGCCCGCCACCGCATAGGTGCGGCCGTCGGCCTCCACCCGGTCATACAGGCCGGAGGGGACGATCCACGTCAGCGCGGCCACAAACACCATAATGGAGAACACCAAAAAATAGGTGTTGCACAGCATTTTTTTCATTTGTTTTAGTTTTCCTCTTTTCTATACGGCGTATTTTTTGCTTGCAAGCATAAAAAGCGTCCCGCCGGCTCAAACACGGGCTTTTTTGCCCAAAAATGCGGCGGGACGCAAAAAATCTTATTGCCACTTCATCAAATACGGCGGAATCAGCAGCACAAACGACAACAAGTACATCACGGCCAACAGCGGCAGCATCCATTTAAGCCATTTCGGATACGCAATGCGCGCAAAGCCGATGGCGGCAATGGTTACCGGGTCGGTGGGGATGACCATATTCATCCAGCTGCCGCCCAGTTGGAAGGCCAGCACCATCGTCTGGCGCGTAATGCCGATTAAATCGGCCAGCGGCGCCAAAATGGGCATGGTCAGCACGGCTTTGCCGGATCCGGATGGAATAAAGAAATCAATCACGGTTTGCAGTACCATGGCCGCCCACGAAGCGCACACCGGGTGCAGCCGGCTGATGGCGCCGGACATCCAGTTAAGCAGCGTGTCCAAAATATGCCCGTTGTTGGCAATAATCACAATGGCCTGAGCAAAACACAACAGCATGGCAATTTCCGCCATGCCGCGCACGCCGTCAAAGAAAGCGTCCGTAAATTTTTGCATGCTCATTTTGCCCAAAAAACCGCACAAAAAGCCAACGCCCAAAAACAACGCCGCAATTTCGGTAATGTACCAGCCGCTTGCTTCCAGGTGCAGCATTTGCATCAAATCCACGCCCCACATGCCTTTAATCATGGAGCACAGCTGCGGTTTTAACACGCCCGCAATCAGCGTCAGCATGCCTAATCCAAAGGCCACCAGCACCCATTTTTGGCGGCGGGTCATGCGGGTTTCTTCTTTGTTGAGTTTTAATTCCTTGCGTTTTTCGATATCAAACTCGTAAGTTAAGCTTTTGGTGGGATCTTTGCGGATTTTGCGCGCATATACGCTCAGCCACGTAATTACCACCGTGGTGCAGATGATCCAGATGATAAAGCGGTAGCCGATGCCCGAATAGAGCGGCACTTGGGCAATGCCCTGCGCAATGCCTACGGTAAAGGGGTTGGTAAACGCGGCGGCAAACCCTACCCCCGCACCGATAAACGGAATGGCGGTGCCGAGGGCGGAGTCGTACCCCAGCGAAAGGGCCAGGGGAATAAAAATGGGGATGAAAATCAGCGCTTCTTCACACATGCCGAAGGTGGCGCCGCACAACGAAAACACAATAATCCCCAGCGGGATAAACATAAACCGCAAATGGGGCTTGCGCTGAAAGAAACCGCTGGCGGCCTGAATGCCGGCGGCAATGGCGCCCGTTTTTTCCACCACGGCCAGCACACCGCCGATGACCAGCAGAAATACAATCACTTCCGCCGTGTTGGAAAACCCTTGAATCGGGGCTTTGAGTACATCAAACAACCCTTGGGGGTTGGCCGGCACGGGGTGATACGTCCCGGCGACGACGACCTGCCGGCCGTCTACGTCCATTTTGTCATAGGCGCCGCTGGGCACAATCCACGTCAGCACCGCCACGACCGCCACGATGGAAAGAATAATGGCGAACGTGTTGAGTTTTATTTTGGACAGAATTTTAGACATTTCTTTTCTGTGTTTCCTCTGTGTGTTTTTAAAATAAATAACAATTAAATATTGTACTAAATAACCTCCCTTTCGTTACGTTTTATTTTTTTGTTTTTCCGCAAGATTTCCTGTTGGCGCGCCCTGCTATTTTATATACTCTTACTATATGCTCTATATCGTCCCCACGCCTATCGGCAATTTGCAGGATATTACCCTGCGCGCTTTGGAGGTTCTTAAAACCGCCGATGCCGTGTTGTGCGAAGATACGCGCCGCACCCAGATTTTGCTGTCTCATTTCGGCCTTTCCAAACCGACTTACCGCTATAACGAAAATGACGATCGTTCGGTGGCGCGGTGTTTGGAGGCGCTAAAAAGCGGCAAAACCTGCGCCTTGGTGTCGGACTGCGGCACCCCGTGTATTTCCGACCCGGGGTGGAAACTGGTCAAAGCGGCGGTGGCGGAAGGGATAAAAGTGTCTTCCCTGCCGGGGCCCAGCGCGGTGGCGTGCGCTTTGGCGGGGGCGGGCATTACCGGGGGAGCGTTTACGTTTTTGGGGTTTTTGCCGCGCAAGCCCGGCAAGGCCGCCAAGCTGATTGCGGCCGCTTATGCGCTGCAACACCCGGTGGTGCTGTACGAATCGCCCTACCGCGTGGTGAAAATGCTGCAGCTGATTGCCGATACGCTGGGCAACGAAACGCCGGTTATTTTGGCGCGGGAACTTTCCAAGGTGTATGAAGAATGGCTGCGCGGTACGGCGCAGCAGCTGGCGGAAACTTTGGGCAAAAAACAGAAAGTGCAGGGAGAATTTGTAATGATTATTGACCGCCCGGCCGCGGCCGAGCGGGAGGAAGAACATGCGCAAGACGCTTATTTTTAAAACGGAAGAAATGACGCCGGAATATATGTTGCTGGCGGCCCAAGCCCTTGAAAAAGGTGCCGTGGCGGTACTGCCTACCGATACCGTGTACGGCATTGGCACCGGCGCGTTTTGTGAAACGGCGATAGCGGAAATTTACCGCATTAAAGAGCGGCCGGCCACTTCGCCGCTGCAAATTTTAACGGGTTCTTTACGCCAAGCCCATCAAGTTGCCCGTTTCTCGCCCGCGGCCGAAAAATTGGCGCAGGCCTATTGGCCCGGCGCGCTGACGGCCATTGTGCCGCCCTCCGATAAAGGCAAGCCGCTGGCGCGCGGGTTTGCGGGGCTGGGCATTCGGGTGCCGGGGAATACTTTTTTGGTAAAATTACTGTCCCTGATGCAGGCGCCTATGGCGTGCACCAGCGCCAACTTGCACGGCCAGCCCGTCTTGACGGATGAAAAAGGCATTTTGGAAACATTTAAAGGAAAAGTGGATTATATCTTTTTGGGCGGTACGCTTAGCCCCACGGCTTCCAGCGTGGTGGATTTGACGGGGGAAACCCCCGTTTTGCTGCGGGAGGGAGGAATTGCCCGCGCGGCGCTGGAGCAAACAATGGGACTTGCCCTGCAGGGGAAAAAGGAGGCATAACCGATGACGCTATGGCAAATTCTGGTTTCTTATTCCTTGTTGGTGGCGGCGTCTTTGTCGCTATTGACGTATTGGATTACCAAAAAATTCGTGCTTAAAAAAATGCACCGCACCATTATGAAGGCGGAGCATAATTACCAACAGCAAATTGCCACCCTGCAGATGCAGCTTTCGGGCAAGGTAAATGTGCTGGAAAGCATGGTGGAAAAACTGCGTCTTTCCAACCAAGAGCTGAACCGGTTAAACGAAATCCGCGCCAAATTTATGTCTATCGTGGCGCACGATTTGCGCCAGCCGCTTTCTTCCATTCAGGGGTTTACGTCCGTGCTGATGATGGATAATCCGCAAGGCGGCGGAAATAACGACCAGACCGCGCTGAACAACATTTTAAAAGCCACGGACAATATGAACATGTTAATGGCGGATTTAATGGATATTTCCATGATTGAATCCGGCCGCTTCAAAATGGACGCCCAGCCGTTTAACTTTAACGCCCTTTTAAACGATGTCATCACCTTGCAGGCCGTCAACGCCCAGAAAAAAGGGATTTTTCTGCAAAAGTGCGAATATCCCGCCGAAGTAACCGTGGTGGCGGATCGTTTCCGCATTTCGCAGGTGCTGAATAATTTAATCGGAAACGCGATCAAATTTTCTCCTCAGGGGGGGAGTGTGGAAGCCCGGTTTTATGTGTTAAACGGCATGCTTACGTTTAAAGTGGCGGACAACGGCCCGGGCCTGTTGCATACGGAAAAAGATAAGGTGTTTCAAAAGTTTCACCAGTCCGAAAATGACCGCACCTTAAAGAAACAAGGCTGGGGATTGGGCCTTTCCATCGCGCAGGAAATCGTCAACGCGCACGGAGGGGAAATCGGCGTAGAGAGCGCCGGGCTGGGGCAGGGCTCCGTATTTTGGTTTTCCATTCCGCAGACGCCTGCCGCCGCGGCGGCGGACGCCGACAAAGCGCCTATCCCGAATGTGGAAAAGAAAACCGTTATGCCCGAATAAGGGTTGGATTTAATAAGCAAAACGCCCGCTTAATAGCGGGCGTTTTTTATGTAAAGCGGCGCGTTCGGCCGTTCCGAATGAATAAAAAACTCCGCATACAAGCGGAGTTAAAAAGAAGCAGCCGATACCCCGGATTCTGTCGGCCCTTGCGGGCCGGGATAACCATTACTCTAAGCGGCCTACTTGGTTGCAAACGCGGGCCGCGTGTGAACCGGTTTGGCCTTGCTCCGTGCGGGGTTTGCCTTGCCGCGTTTATTGCTAAACGCGCGGTGCGCTCTTGCCGCACCCTTTCACCCTTACCCTTGCGGGCGGTATTTTTTCTGTTGCACTTTCCGTCCAGCGGGGTAATCTGGCCCCGCCGTCCCGTCCTTTCGAACGGCGCACTGCCCTGTGGAGTCCGGAAGTTCCTCCCCCAAGCCGGAATTGGCCGGGAGCGGTTATCTGGGCTGCTTTTCTTATTGTAGCAAAAAGCGGTTACAGCTCGCCAAACAAGTCCGGCTGGTGCGGCTTTTTGAGGGCGCGCTTGGAAGCGGATTTGGCGGGAGCGGGTTTGGGCCGTTGTACCGGTTTTACTTCTACGCCGTTTACGATATTTTCCGGCGCGGCGGGGGGGAGCGTTTCCTCCTCTGGCGGCAAGTGGACAATGGGGTTAAACCCGACGGACTGCTTGGCGTCCATCGCCTTGTTGGCCAGGGCGTCCGGCGCTTTATTGAGGTGGCGCAAGACGTGTTGCATATGAATGGTAAGCGGGGCGGCCAGGCGGCGGATGACGGCCATGCGGGCCGCCAAGTCCGGATGTTTGATTTTGTATTCGCCTAAGAATTGTTTAACGAGGAGCAGCGAGTCCGATTGAATAAAAAGCTCCGTTGCGCCCAGTTCTTTGGCTTTAATTAAAGCCAGCTTTAGGGCGGTGTATTCGGCCTGGTTATTGGTGCAATGCGGCATAAAATGCCCTTCCTGCGCCAATATGGTGCCGTCCGGGGAGCAAATCACATACGCCGCGGCGCCGGGGCCGGGGTTTCCGCGGGAACCGCCGTCAATGTTTATTTTTACTTGCATAGGGGTATTGTATCAAAATAAGGGCTTATTCGTATTTAAGCGCGTCCACCGGTTTGAGTTTGGAAGCTTGGTACGCCGGGTACAGCGCAAACAAAAAGCTGGTGGCCAGCGCAATGAAAATGGAGATGGCGACCACCCACCAGGAAAAGGTCATTTGGTCGGCGTTGTCCGCCATGTGTACGACGGCCAGATATCCAAGCAGCATGCCGCCCATGGCGCCGCACAAGCCCAACAGCAGCGCTTCCACCAGAAATTGAATAAGAATGTCAAAGCGGGTGGCGCCCAAGGCGCGGCGGATTCCGATTTCGCGCGTGCGGGAAAAAATCACCACCATCGTAATGTTCATAATGCCGATGCCGCCCGCAATCATTGCAATTAAACCGATAAAAATCATCGAGCGCAGGTTTTTCCAGGCGGCTTGTCTGTCCAAATTCAATTTGTCGCGGAAGAAATTAATGCTAAATTGGAAATTGGTGCCAAACTGGTGATGCAAAAAACTGCTTAAAGCCGTAGAGGCTTGATTGGCGTTCGTTTCGCTGCCGGCGACAATGCGGATTTTGGTTTCGTAATAATCTCTCCACGAAGGAAGGATATCGTACCAAGTGGAATAGGGAATAAAAATCTGCTGCATCGTTTCCTGGTCGCCCCGGAAACGAAAATCCTTGTCCACGGTGGGCGCGCGCAGAATACCCACGACGGTAAAGCTTTGATCTTCTATGGTAATAGATTGGTTAAGCAAATTGATGCGTTTGACGAATTCTTTCAGGTCTATTCGGTCTTTGTCGGGCGCCCAGGTGGGGGCGGAGAAAACGCGCCGCTCTTTTTTGTCGCGCGGATAGACCACGATAAGGGCCACGCGGTGTTTGTTGATAATGTCTTTCCAGTTAAAGAAACGTCCTTCCACCTGATAGGCAAAAGCGCTGTCTTGAAACGAAGGAAGAATGCCTTCCACAAAAAAACCGGTTAACGTCTGCCCTTTGTAAATGGCTCTGGTGATATATTCATTCGTCCGGAACGCCAAGGAAGAACCTTCCGGCAAGGAACTGAGCAGCTGCTGGTATTGATCCATGGAAAGGGGAGCCTCGATGCTGGTATCCAGGCGGCCTTTGCCGGATATTTCGGCGGTGCGGTTAATATCGCGGTAGCGCTGGCTGAGGACGCTTAAGGTATAGAAAAAGGTGGCAATGCCGATTGCAATGGCAAACACGCTTAAAAAACTGCGCATTTTATGGCTTGTAATTTCGGCCCAGCCGGTGGAAATTAAATCGGGCAGTTTCATACGATTTTACCGTCCTTCATACGGATAATGCGCCGGGCGCCGGCGGCAATTTTTTCGTCGTGCGTAACCATAATAATAGTCAGCCCGTTTTGGTTCAGCTCTTGCAGTAAATTCAAAATTTCCGCTCCGGATTTGGAATCCAAATTGCCGGTGGGCTCGTCCGCCAAGATAATTTCCGGCCGGTTGGCCAAGGCTCGCGCGCAGGCTACGCGCTGGCATTGCCCGCCGGAAAGCTGCAGGGGCGTATTTCCCGCTTTTTGTTCCAAGCCTACCCGGCGCAGCAGTTCACGCGCCCGCGGCAAAATTTCCTTGCGGGGAATAAGGCTGTTGTAGCGCATGGGCAGGGCGATGTTTTGCAAAACGGAGAGCCGGGGCATTAAATTAAACGACTGAAAGATAAAACCGATGTTCGTGCATCTGAAGTGGGAGCGGGTGCGGTCGGGCATTCGGGCGGTTTTGACGCCGTTTAACAGGTATTCGCCGGAAGTGGGTTCATCCAAAAGGCCCAAGATATTAAGAAGAGTGCTTTTCCCGCAGCCGCTGGGGCCCATGATGGAGATAAAATCCCCTTTTTCTATATCCAGCGACACGTCATCCAACGCCCGAAACGATTGGGCGGTTTGGTAAATTTTTACGAGATGTTCACAATGAATTACCATGATTCTCCGTAGGGCAGCGCAATCAGCACCTGGTCGTCTTCTTTCAGGCCGTCGGTAATTTCTACGGTCGTGTCGTTTACCAACCCGGTGGAAACTTCGGTCTTGTCCGCTTTGTTTTTGCCCCGGTATTTGAACACATAGTTCTTTCCGTCTTTTTCAAACAGGGCGTTGGCCGGAATCGTTAAGACGTTTTCGCTCTTTTGCAGCACAATCGTGATATTGGTGTTTACGCCCAGCAAAATGTTTTTTCCGTCGCGGGGGAGCTCCACCAACACCAAAAATCCTTTGCTGTCGCTCCAGCGGTCGCCGCTTTTTTCGATTTGGGTGGAAATGTACGTGATTTTTCCGGTTAACGGTTCGGCCTTATCGCCCAAGGAGATGACTTCTATTTGCACCGGCATTCCTTTTTTAAGCTGCAGCACTTGCGTTTCGCTTACATACAGCGGAATGACCAGCGTGTCGGTATTGACCAAACGCAGCAAGCAAGTGGCATTTTCGGTATTGTCGTAAGAACCTTCCAGAAAGGTTCCCAGCCGGGGGAGCGATAAATTCCGCTCCGATAAGTCTTTTTCGTATTCTTTGGAATCGGCGTGGCATTTGACCACCGTTCCGTCCGCCGGCGCATAGATCGGCACCGGTTTATAATCTTCAAATTCATTGCGCCCCGGTTTAATAAGGGCTAATTTGGTTCCTTTTTTTACGGTATCGCCTTCTTTTACGTATACGGCTTGCAGAATGCCGCTGGGTTTGGAAGTTACTTTGATATCTTGCTTGGCCATGACCGTTCCTTGGCTTTTAAGAAAGATTTCCACCGACCCTTTTTTAACGGATACGATGTCTTCCGGCATAATCACATCCCCTTTGAGTTTTGCAATCAAAGGCTTTACGCCCCACATCCACCCGCCAGCCACTACGGCTGCCGCCAGCAGTAAAAACAAAATCGGCTTCCAGATGCGTTTTAACATTTTTTTAATCATAACCCCTCCGGTTTGTAATCATACAGCTGTTCTCCCAAGGCGTATTGGTAGCGCAGGCGCGAAAGCGTCAGCTCGGAAAGCAAGGTGGCGTAATCCACCTGTGCGGAAATTAATTCTTGGCGGGCGACCGTCAGGTCGGTTGCGCCCATCAGCCCGTTTTTGTATTTCAGCTGGGTGGCGTCAAATTTTTCGGTGGCGGCCTGCAGGCGCAGTTTGGAAATTTCCAGCGAGCGCATTTTAAGGGAAAGCGTATTGCGCGTTTCCACCACGTCGTCGCGCAGCGAACGCAAAAATTGTTCGTATTCCAAGTGGGCGTTTTGGTTGGTCAGGCGGACGTTTTTGCGTTCGCGGTATTTGTTGAAATACAGAAAGCCGATGTCAAACGAAATCCCGGCCGAAATGCCGTAATTATAATCCCACTTTTCGTGAGTGGAAAATCCGCGGCCGGTGTTGGCGAACAAATCCACAAAAACGGAAGGGAGCGTATTGAGGTTGCCCAAGGTTTGGGTAATATCGCTTTGCTTGAGGCTCAAGCGGCGGGTTCGGGCGTCGTAGCGGTGCGCGATGGCGGTGGTAAGGTCTTGGTCAAGGGGCGGGAGCGCGGGCAAATCTTGGGGGATGTTTTCATCCAGCCGGGCCGGCGCTTCGATGGGGCGGTTGATGGCAATGTTGAAATTTTTAAGAGCGTTTGCATAGTCGTTCTGCGCCGAAAAAAGCGAAAGCTGGCTGCTGCGCCAGTTGGTGTCGCTGGAAAGTAAATCGGAGCGGGTTTTTAAGCCGTTTTCATACAAAATACTGTCCTGCTCGTATTGTTTTTTTGCAACGGCCAAGTCGTCTTCATATACCTGCAGCAATTTCTGGCTCAGCAGCAGGTTGTAATACGTTTGCACCGCTTCCAGTACGTACTGCTGAACGGTGGAATCATAATTAATTTGGGCAATTTGCCAATCCAAAGACGCCATTTTATAGTTCAGCACGTCTTTGCCGCTGTTAAACAAATTCCAAGATCCTTGGGCCTGCCCGTAGGAATCGCCGTGCTGAAAATCTTCCCACGAAGAAAAATGGTAATTCCGCCCGTAGGTTTCCGACGCGCTGACCCCCAGCGAGAAAGAAGGAAGAAAGGCCGTAGTAAAGGCGTTTTTATAGGTATTATGCTCAATTTTTAATTTATTGGTTTCCGTTTGCAGCTGCGGGGAATAGTTCAGATACAGGGCAATGTATTGCTGCAGCGTAAAATCCTGTTGCTGGGGGGAAACGCTGCCCGCCAAAGCCGTTTGGGCGGAAAAGGACAGGCCCGCCGCCGCGCTGGCGCAGAAAAGGCAGAAAATGCACCCTAACAGTTTATGCATAGATTTCCCCCAAAATGATATTTATTATAACAAATCCTCGTTAGGTTTCGTATAATAGAACAGTTGACCCGAAAAGGTATATGATGAAACTGAGAAAAAGAAAACTGCATTTGAAATTAAAATGGGGGCTGCTGCCGGGGGTAATCTGTGCGATTGCGCTTGGGATCGGGTGCGGCCTGTTTTTCCCGGACTGGCTGGTGCGGGCGGCCCTTACGTTTAACGGGTTTTTCGGAAATTTTTTAGGGTTTATAATTCCGTTATTGATTGTGGGCCTGGTGGCGCCCGGCATTGCGGAGTTGGGGCGCAGCGCGGGCCGGCTGTTGCTGATTACCACGGTGTTGGCGTATGGGTTTACGCTGGCGTCGGGCTTTTTTAGTTACGGCGTGTCGGAGGCGGTGTTTCCGTATTTGTTGGAAACGTCTTCCCAAACGGCGCAGTTTGCGGCGGCGGCGGAGTTAAAGCCGTATTTTACGGTGGCCATGCCGCCCGTGATGGATGTGATGAGCGCCCTGGTGCTGGCGTTTACGCTGGGGCTGGGGATGGCGGTCATACAAGGCAGTCGTTTAAAAGGCATTATGTGGGATTTTCGCGATATTATTGACCGCGTCATCGCGCGGGTGATTATTCCGCTGCTTCCGTACTACATTTTTGGCATTTTTTTAAATATGACGGTTTCCGGCCAGGTGGTGGCGGTGCTGGGCGTATTCGCCAAAATCATCGTGTTGATTTTTGTCATTACGGCGGTGATGCTTTTCTTGCAGTTTGCGGCGGCCGGCGTGGTGGCGGGGAAAAACCCGTTTTCGATGTTAAAAACGATGTCGGTGGCGTATATGACGGCCTTGGGCACGCAGTCCTCCGCGGCGACGATTCCCGTTACGCTTAAGCAAACCGTCAAATTGGGCGTGCGCGAGGAAGTGGCCGGCTTTGTGGTGCCGCTGTGCGCAACGATTCACTTGTCCGGAAGCACGATGAAAATTGTGGCCTGCGCACTGGCTATTTTGTTTATGAGCGGGACGCCCATGCCGTTTGCCCGGTTTGCCGGATTTATTTGCATGCTGGGGATAACCATGGTGGCCGCGCCGGGGGTGCCGGGGGGCGCCATTATGGCGGCGCTGGGCATTTTGCAGAGCATGCTGGGCTTCTCCGAGGCGGAGCTGGGGCTGATGATCGCGCTCTATATTGCTATGGATTCCTTCGGCACGGCCTGCAACGTAACGGGGGACGGCGCCATTTCGGTGATTGTGGATAAAATTTATTCCCGCCGGGCGCCGCAGGCGGCCCCCAAAATGCCGTCCGCGCCGGGCAACCCGCAGGGCATACGCATTGGATAAAGAATTTAGCAAACAAAAAACGGAGAGGGAAAATCATCTCCGTTTTTTTGTTTAAAGGAACGTTTACACGAGCCCTTGGTCTATCATCGCGTCGGCCACTTTTATAAAACCGGCGATGTTGGCCCCCGCCATATAATTGCCTTTCATGCCGTATTCTTCGGCGGCGGAGAGGCAGCTGTGGTGGATGTTGTTCATAATGCGCTGGAGGTATTGGTCTACCTCTTCGCGCGTCCAATATACGCGCATGCTGTTTTGCGTCATCTCCAGGCCCGATACGGCCACGCCCCCGGCGTTGGAGGCTTTGCCGGGCGAATACAAAATGCCCGCCTCTTGGAACGCTTCAATCGCGCCCGGCGTGCAGGGCATATTGGAGCCTTCGCACACGCATTTGCAGCCGTTTTTCAAAAGCAGTTTGGCGTCTTCGGTGTGCAGTTCGTTTTCGCAGGCGGTGGGGCAGGCCACGTCGCACGGAATGTCCCACGTTTTTTTGCCGGGGCGGAAATGCGCGCCTTTGAATTTTTTGTCGTACTCTTTTAAACTGCCGCGGCGGACAAAGACCAAATCCTTCAGGAAAGCCAACTTTTCGGCGTCCACGCCGTTTTCGTCGTAAATGCTGCCGTCGTAATCCATAAACCCGACGACTTTCCCTCCCAGCTGGGTCAGCTTTTCAATGGCGTAAATGCCCACGTTGCCCGTGCCGGACACGATGCACGTTTTGTGCTGCAGGCTGTCGCCTTTGGTGGCCAGCATATTCTGCGCAAAATACGCCACGCCGTAGCCGGTGGCTTCCGGCCGCAATAAACTGCCGCCCCAGTTGGGCTTTTTGCCGGTGAATGCGCCGGTAAAATCGTTGGTCAGCTTTTTGTACTGCCCGAACATGTACCCGATTTCGCGCGCTCCGCAGCCCAAGTCTCCGGCGGGGATATCGGTGTGGTAGCCGATGTGGTGGTACAGTTCGTTGATAAACGAATGGCAAAAACGCATGACTTCACTGTCGGACTTGCCGCGCGTGTCAAAATCGCTGCCGCCTTTGCCGCCGCCCAAGGGAAGGGTGGTTAAACTGTTTTTAAATACTTGTTCAAAACCTAAAAATTTAAGGACGTCCTGCGTAACCGTTTCGTGAAAGCGCATACCGCCTTTGTAGGGCCCTAAGGCGCTGTTGTATTGCACGCGGAACCCGCGGTTGACGTGAATTTCCCCTTTGTCGTCCTGCCACGGCACGCGGAAGATAATGGTGCGTTCCGGTTCCACAATCCGCTCCAGAATGCGTTCTTTAATATAGAGCGGTTTTTGCTCCAGCACGGGTTTTAACGTGCTGACCACTTCAAATACGGCCTGGTGAAAAACTTTTTGGGCGGGGTCTCTTTTGGTTAGCGCCGCCAGGAACTGCTCGGTGTAAGTATTGGTGTCCATAGCGTCTCCTTTTGGGTCTTGCTACCCCCATTATAAACATATCTTCGGGGGGAAAGCAAGGGGGATTTTCGGTATGAAATATGGTAAGATATACACACACAAGCTGCCCCGCGGGGCAGAGGAGCACGAGATGAAATTATCCCCCAATATGGAAGACTATTTGGAAGCCGTTTCGCTGTGTGCCAACAGTGAAGGCGTGGCCCGGGTGAGCGATATCCGCGATATGTTGGGCGTCAAGACACCCAGCGTAACCGGAGCCATGAAAGCGCTGGCACAGGGGGGATATGTGCGCCACCAGCCCTACAGCGGCATTGAACTGACCGTAAAAGGCCGCCGCGCCGCCGAAGACGTGAAAAAACGCCACGCCATTTTAAGCCGCTTTCTTACCCAAGTTATCGGCGTGAGCCCCAAAATCGCCGATATGGACGCCTGCAAAATGGAGCACGCCGTCAGCCGCGAAACCTTGGAAAAACTGCACGACTACCTGCGCAAGCAAACCGGCGAAAAATAAGCCCGCGCGGGCGGGGTTTGCAAAACCATTTATCCGGTTGGAACGGGTTGGCGGAAAACGGCCATTTTGCTTTTCTCTAAAATCTTCCATCCCGCGCGGCCGCGCGAAAGAGCCCTTAAATTTTCTATAATGTAAATATCCTTAATTATATATACGGAGTGAACGACTATCATGGCAAAAAATAAGTATTCCCATACCGTTTTGCTGCCCAAAACGGATTTTCCGATGCGCGCAGGTCTTGCGCAGAAAGAACCCAAAATCTTGGAGTTCTGGCAGTCCATCCATCTTTACGAAGCAATGCTTAAAAAGAACGAAGCCGGCAAACATTTTGTCTTGCACGACGGCCCGCCCTATGCCAACGGGAAAATTCACATTGGGCACGCTCTGGATAAAACCATTAAGGATATTATTATTAAAAGCCGCGCAATGACGGGGTATTATACGCCCTACGTCCCGGGGTGGGACTGCCATGGCCTGCCCATTGAACAGGCGCTTTTAAAAGAATTGAAACAGGACAAAAAGCACATCACCGATGTGCCGGCCTTCCGCAAAAAAGCCCGCGCCTTTGCCGCCAAATTTATTGATTTGCAACGCCAAGGCTTTAAACGCCTGGGCGTGCAGGGCGATTGGGACAACCCGTATCTTACCATGTCACCGCGCTACGAAGGCATTACGATCGGCGTATTTTTGGATTTGATTGAAAAAGGCTACGTGTATAAAGGGCAAAAAACCATTACGTGGTGTTCCCACTGCGAAACGGCTTTGGCCGACGCCGAAACGGAATACAAAGACGTTAAATCTTCTTCCATTTACCTGCGTTTTAAATTGGTAGACCCCAAAAAAGAAATCTTTGGCGATTTGGATTACACCAAACCCGTCAGCCTGGCGGTCTGGACGACCACCCCGTGGACGATCCCTTCCAACATGGCGGCCGCCGTATCCAATACCGAAGATTACGCCGTTTTGAAAGACGAAAAAACGGGCGAATACTACATTGTGGCCGAAAAACTGGCCGAAGAATTTTTGAAAAATACCGGGTTGGATTGCACGCAAGCCGGCAAAGTGGCCGGAGCGGACTTGGTGGGATTAAAATACTATCATCCGCTGACGCATAAAGAAAACCCCGTCATCTGGACGGACTTTGTAACGATGGACGCCGGGGTGGGTATCGTGCACATCGCGCCCGGCCACGGCGAGGACGACTTCCGCGCCGGCAAACAATGGGGCTTGGAAACCTTCTGCCCCGTGGACGAAAAAGGCTGCTACACCAAAGAAGCGGGCGTGTTTGAAGGCATGCACGTGTTTGACGCCAACCCGCTGATGGTGAAAAAGCTCGACGAACTGGGAGCGCTTATTAAAGAGCAGGAAATCACCCACAGCTATCCGCACTGCTGGCGCTGCCATAACCCCATTATTTTCCGCGCCACCGAACAGTGGTTTATGAGCATTGACAAAGACGGCCTGCGCCAGAAATTAATGGATAATCTGTCCAACGTTAAATTCTATCCCGCCGGCGGCGAAGAGCGGATGCGCTCCATGATTGCGCTGCGGCCGGATTGGTGTCTTTCGCGCCAGCGCTTTTGGGGCACCCCGGTAACGGTGCTGTACTGCAAAAAATGCGGCAAGCCGCAGGTAAACCACGAGCTGTTTGCGTTTATTAAAGAACGCGCGATGAAAGAAGGCTCTGATTTTTGGTTTATTGACCCGGTGGAAAAACTGATGCCGCAAGGATATCACTGCGAATGCGGGTGCGGGGAATTCCGCAAAGAAACCGACATTTTGGACGTATGGCTGGATTCGGGCGTATCGTGGGCGGCCGTGGTGAAAGACCGCGGCATGTCCTTCCCGGCGGACGTCTATTCCGAAGGTTCCGACCAGCACCGCGGCTGGTTCCAAAGTTCGTATATTCCTTCCTTCACGTTGGAAGGAACGGCGCCTTTCAAAACGATTTTAACGCACGGCATGGTGCTGGATCAGCAAGGCCGCCCGATGCACAAATCGCTGGGCAACAGCGTAGACCCCGAAGACGTCATCAACAAATACGGCGCCGACATTCTGCGCCTGTGGGTGGCCTTCTCCGACTATCAGGGCGACGTGCGCATTTCCGACGAAATTTTAGGCGGCCCGGTGGATACGTACCGCAAAATCCGCAACACGGTGCGCTATGCGTTGGGCAACCTGTCCGATTACGATCCGGCCCTGCACCGCGTGCCCGCCAAAGAATTGGCGGAGATGGATCAATATATGCTGGGACGCCTGAACGAGTTAATCCAGGAAGTCCATGCCGGCTACAGCGAGTTTAACTTCCGCCGCGCCATCCGCGCGATTACGGATTTTTGTATTTTGGATCTGTCTTCGTTTATGCTGGACGCTTCCAAAGACCGCCTGTACACGCTGGGGGCTTCGTCTGCGGCGCGGCGCAGCGCGCAGACGGTGCTGGCCGAAATTGCCGTTACGCTGTTGCAGCTCATGGCACCGGTGCTTTCGTTTACCGCCGAAGAAGCCTGGCAGGAACTGCGCAAAACCGCGCTGGGGCGCGATTTGCCGCAGAGCATTTTCCTTTCCAACATGCCGGCCAACGCTTCCATGATTCCGGACGTGAAACTGGAAGAAAAATGGAACAAAATCCGCCGCGTGCGCGAAACCGTGCAGAAAGTATTGGAAGAAACCCGCCAGAAAGGTGTGATCGGCTCTTCGCTGGAAGCCAAGGTAACTTTTAAAACTTCCAATCCGGAAATGAAGGCGTTCTTGGAAGAAACGAAAGCCTTGTGGCCGGAAATTGCCATCGTGTCCGAAGTGGAAATTGCGGACGGAAAAGAAGAGCTGGAAGTAACGGCGGAACACGCCGCCGGCCAAAAATGCGCCCGCTGCTGGCAGTGGAAGCGCGAAGTAGGTTCGGTGCCCGGCCATGCGGATTTGTGCGCCCGGTGCGCGGACGTGCTGGAAAAAGAGGGAATTAAAGTAGAGGAAGAGGAACAAGTCCGTGCGTAATCTCTTGAAAAGAGCGTTTTCTTGGATGAAAGAAAACAGCATGCTTTTAAGCGTGGTGGCGGGAATTTTCCTGCTGGATCATATCACCAAGGTAGCCGCTTTTTTCTATTTGCCCGATCAACCGGTGGAGCTGCTTCCGTTTTTCCATTTGACCTATGTGGAAAATACGGGGGCGGCTTTTGGCATGATGCAAAACGGCAATTTTCTGCTCATTTTCGTCATGCTGGCCATTATCGCCTATATTATTATCAGCTGGCGGGAATTATGTTCCTGCGGAAGCTTGGTAAAATGGGGCGCCGTATTTATTTTGGCGGGTGCATTGGGCAATCTTTATGATAGAATACTGTTAGGATTTGTTATTGACTTTTTGGATTTCCGGGTTTGGCCCGTGTTTAATGTGGCTGACTCCTTTATCACAGTGGGCGGTTGTATGTTTGTGATTTCGCTGTTCATGCAACGCCGCAAAAAACGGGAGGAACGATGAAAAAGATATTAGGGTGCGCCGCAGCCGTTTTGCTGTTGGCCGCGTGCAGCGATGGAAATGAACGCCTTTTTAAGCAGGCCCAGTTGGCCACTTCTAAAGGCAACTACACGCAGGCGATGCAGTTGTATTCGCGCCTTCTCAAACAAGATCCCAAAAACGCTTCTGCCCTGGCCAACCGGGGGATTTTGTGGGAACGCCTTCCGTTTGAAAATGAAAAAGAACGCGCCAAAAACCGCGCTTATGCCGAGCAGGATTATTTAAAAGCCATAGAAGCCAACCCCAATATCCCGGAAATATACAACAACTTGGGCGCTTTGTATATTGATATGGGCCGCTATGTGCCGGCGGTTTACTATTTGTCCGATGCCATTAGCTTAAATCCCAAATACTTTACCGCGTTAATGAACCGTGCCATTGCTTACTTTCGCATGGGCCGTGTAACGGATTCTTTGGCGGATTTTAACCGGGCGTTTCGTATCCGGCAGGATGAGCCGCTTCTTTATTTAAACCGCGGCTTGGCGTATTTTGCTTCGGGCCAATACGAACTGGCACTGGATGATTATACGTATTTAATTTCGCTCACGCCCGACGATGCCCGCCCGTATTTGGAACGCGCCCGCGCTTTTATCAAAGCGGGCTATCCGGCCCAGGCGTATGCGGATTTGGAAGAGGCGGTTTCCATTAAGCCTACCTATGCGTTGGCCTATTATTACATGGGGGATTTGATGTTCCGCCGCGGCGAGACGGATTACGCCTTGGGGCTGTTGGTCAAATCCAAGGAGCTTGCCAGCCAGTATGTGCCCACGTATGATTTAATGGGGGATATGCTTTCGGTGGAAGATCCGGTAGCGGCGACGGCAAACTATATGGTGGCCAAAAAGCTGGATCCGGCCAATGCCGCCAAGTATGACCGCAAAATAAAATTGATGCGCACGGAAGAAGGGCGCCAACGCGTATTGGCGGAGCGTTTCTTCCCGAATTAATTATGTCAGAACAATCTACTGTTATTTCCCGCCCGGAGCCGGCCGCACTTTCTGTGCCGTCCCGGGCGTTTACATACCGTTTTTTTCTCTCCTCCTGCTTTTTGGTGCTGGTGCTTTTTTCGCTTACGTTTCATCATTCCGGAGTGGGAATTTTTATTTTGGGGCTGATGAATTTTCTGTTCTGCGCCGATGTGCTGGTGCGTTCGGCCGCCAAAGACATTTGGGCGGGGCGTTTTAGTTTTGCGGTGCTGATTAGCCTGTGTGCCGGGGCCGGGTTTGTGTATGCTTCTTTAAACACGTTTCTTACCGTTAAACTGTTTGGCCCGTCTGTCGATTTGTTTTTGTATTCTGGGCTTTTGGTTACGCTGGGCCTGTGGGCGGAACGCCGCTTGACCCGCGAAAAAGAACGCGCCCGCGTATTTATTAAAAAAATAGATGATTTTTTGCCCAAATCCGGCCGTTTGTGCGTGGGCAGACAATTTAGAAAAGTATTTGCCAACGAACTGAAAAAAGGCGATTTGATTTTTGTAAAACCGGGCGAACGCTTGGCGGCGGACGGAATCGTCCGCCAGGGGAAAACGTCCATTGACGAACAGCTGATTACCGGCAATATGCTGCCGACCTCCAAAACGGAAGGGAGCCGGGTGTATGCGGGCACGCTGAACAAATCGGCGGAAATATATGTGGAAGTAACGGAAGTGTTGGCTGCCTCGGCGTTGATGAGCGTGATTGACGCCATTAAAAAAGGGGAATTGCTGCGCAGTAAATTTAAAAGCGCGCTGGATGCTTTTTCCGGGTGGGTGTTGCTGCTGCTGTTGCTGGCGGCGGGGGGCGTATATGGGTTTTTGCTCTACACGCACGGCGCCGGGCAATGGTTTCACTGCTTGGGGATTTTCCTCTTTATTTTAGCGGCGGGCTGCCCGGCCGCGCTCGTATTTGCGGCGGTGTTCCCGTCGTTTTTTACGCGTTCCGGCGCACGGGCCAGCAAAATTAAAATTCAAAATGTATACGCCTTGGAAGAACTGGCGCAGGCCGATACGGTATTTTTTGATAAAACCGGCACGCTGACATATGGCGAACTGCGGGTGTCTGGCGTATATCCGGCCAAAAAAATATCGGAGCGGCAGCTCTTGGAAACGATTGCTTCGGCCGAGCAATTGGTGGACGGCCCGTTTGCAGATGCCATCAATTTGTATGCAAAAAAGCACAAAGTAAAAATCCAGCGGGTGCTGTGCTTTGACGTGTTGCCCGGGCTAGGCGTGCAGGCCACGTGCGGGGAAGACAAAATTTTGGCCGGACGCACCCAATGGCTGGAGGAACAGGGCATTAAAACTTCCGCCAAAATCGCCACGGCGGCGGAAGCGGTGGTATGCGTGGCCCGGAACGGGAAATTTTTGGGCTTTTTGACCCTGTCGGATGAACTGCGGCCCGGAGCCAAGGAAACGGTGGCATTGCTTAAATCGCTGGGAAAAGACGTAATTTTAATTTCCGGCGACAATGAAGTTTCCGTGGGCGTCATTGCCCAAGAAGCGGGAATTGAAAAAATGAATTTTAACGTGCTGCCCAAGACCAAGGCGGAAATCGTGTCCAACCTGCGCGCGTTGGGAAAGAAAGTGGTCATGGTGGGGGACGGGTTCAACGACATTATCGCCTTGCTCAAGGCCGACGCGGGAATTGTGTTTTCCTCCGGGCGCAACGTGTACAACAACTGGGTGGATGTTATTGTAAAACGGCGGGACTTGTTTCCCATTTCCTATTTATTTACAATAAATAAGAAACTGCGCCGGGTGGTCGCAATGAACGTACTGCTGGCCGTACTGCTTAATGGCCTTGTGGCGGCGTGGCTGGTGGGGCGTATGCCGCAGCCTTCCGGCTGGCCGCTTTTAGTGGGCGGGAGCCTGGCGGTGGTGTTAATCGTTTTGTTAAATTCAGTGAGGATGTTAAAAATAAAATGAATCATATGCACGATATTGACTTTGGTTATACTTCGGATCATGCCCGTAAAAATGCGGATGCGGTACTGCCGGACATTCAATGCTGGCCCAACCAATATAAACGGGATTATGACATTAAGATAGAATTGCCGGAATTTACGTCCGTCTGCCCCAAAACGGGGCTGCCGGATTTTGGCGTGATTACCATTGAATATGTACCCGATGAACTGTGCCTGGAACTGAAATCGCTGAAGTACTATTTGCTGGAATACCGCGATATGGGTATATTTATGGAAAACATCGCCAATAAAATTTTGGATGACGTGGTAAAAGCGTGCAAGCCCAAAAGAGCGGTGGTAACCGGTGTGTTTACGCCGCGCGGCGGGCTGCGCTCGGTCATTACGGCGAAATACGAGAAAAAATGATGGATAAAAAAAATTGGATATTGGCCGGCGCTTTTGTGCTGGTATTTTTGGCGGGGTGGTTTTTGGCGCGGATGGGGGGCTCCTCTGTGGCGCCGGTGCTTGCGCAAAATACCGAAACCCCGGCGGGGAGCGATTCCCTGCTGGTGGTGGATATGCAGGATGCCGATGAACCCGAAGGCGTAGTGGCGGTTTTGGAGCCCAAGTATGTGGATGATTCCCAAATACCGTCCCAGCTGTCTAAAATTAAAGTGCAGGGCATAGAGCGGGTGGTCTCCCGAACGGGTGATTCTATAGACGCCCCCTCGCAGGACGACAGCGCGGTGATGCTGGGCGATGTAGAACGGACGCGGATTCAATCCAGCGTGGCCCCCGTCTCCCCGAAAAATGAAGACGACAGCAAAATTTCGATGATTGAAGCCCCCGTCCAGGCGAAGGTGATTAAAAACTTGGAAGAATATAAAAAATTCAAGCGCACCGCCCGCGGCAAATATCCGGAAGCCAACTTTGCCAAAGATTATGTGGTGGTGCTGGAATCCACCAGCAACCTGCCGGATAAAGTGTTTGAAATTCAGGACGTGCAGGAAAATGACGGCAAGATGCTGGTCATTTACCGGGTGAATATCTTTGGGTTGGATCAAAAAACCAATACGCACAGCGCCGTGCGGATTGACAAGACGGATCTGCCGATTGAATTGAAACAGGTACTCTAAATTCGTTTGAATTTAAAAAACCCCGCCTTGTGGCGGGGTTTTTTATTGGAAAAGCAGATTATTTTTTCAACAAATTTTCCGAAGGTTTAAAGCGCACTTTTTGCTTGGCGGGCACTTGCACCTTGGCGCCTGTTTTGGGGTTGCGGCGCGTAACGGGGCGGGCGGTTTTTAAATGGAACGAGCCAAAATTGCTGATGACTACTTTGCCGTCTCTTTTTAAACCGTGTTTAATAATTTCAAAAACTTTATCCACCGACATTTTGGCCTGTTTCTTGTCCAACACATGCCGGGTTAAATGGCGGATTACGTCGTCCTTATTCATTTTCTTCTTTCCTTACCGTCCCCGGGCCGGGCCCGAAAGACGCATTTTAAATTATTTGTTGCCCCGGTTGGTAAATCCCATGGCGTGCAGCAGCACCCAGGGCTTTTTGCCTTGGCAGACAATTTGCCAAATAGCGTCCAAAATCGGGGTTTTTAAATTGTTTTTGCGTGCGATGTCGTATACGCTTTGCACGGAGTTTACGCCTTCGGCGATGGTGCCCACTTCTTTCTTGGCTTCTTCCAACGAGAGGCCCGAGCCCAGCTTTTCGCCCAAGCGGCGGTTGCGGGAGATGGCGGACATACCGGTTAAAATCGCATCGCCAAATCCGGCCAAGCTGTAAACGGTGCCCGGCTGGCCCCCTTGGCTGACGATAATATCGTTCATTTCCTGCATGGCCTGCGTAATCAGCGCCGCCTTGGAGTTGGCTCCGTCGCCAATGCCGTCTATTACCCCGCAGCCGATAGCCAGCACATTTTTAATGCCGCCGCCGTATTCCACGCCGCGGCGGTCGGACGCGGGAACGACGATGATCGGGTCTCCGCTCATCACATCACGGATTTCATCCACCAAGGCGGGGTCTTTCCCGGCCAGCATAATTTTGGTCGGCACATCCTGTGCTACTTCCAACGCAAAGCTGGGGCCGGAGAAGGCAAGTGCTTTGTCTTTTAACTGCGGAAGTTCTTCTTCAATCAGTTCGCAAATGGTTTTAAATGTTTTGTCCTCAATGCCTTTGGAGGCGCTGACCACCGGCACCGCCCGCCCGTTTAAAAGCGGCTTTAGCTGCTTGCGGCAGAAGGAGCGGATGGCTTTGGAAGAAATGACAAAAATAATTAAATCGGTGTCCTGCACGGCCTCCGCCACGTCACCGGTTAGGCGGATATTGTCGTGAAGTTTAAAATTGGGGATGTTGGGGTGGCGGCCCATGGTTTTAAGCACATTGAGCAGGTGCTCGTTGTATTCCCACAGAGCCACATTATAGCCCTTTTTAGCCAAATGCTGGGCGATTACGCTGCCCCAAATGCCGGCCCCTAAAACAGTGATTTTATTTATTTTCATGTTGTTCTTTTCTCTTTTTGGCGCCGTCTTCAAATTTAAGTTCTTTTTGCGCGAGCAGGCGTTTGATGTTGGGAATATGCTTGTAGATCACCAGCAAGCTGACGGCCGTTACCATCAAATTCACGGAAAGCGGATGATTGCCGATAAAGAAACTGGCAATCGGCAGCACGACACAGGCGCAAATAGAACCGATGGAAATGCGCCCCCACAACGCCACACACACCACAAACGAGGCAAAAGCGATGGCGGTGGGAATCGGCAGCAAGGCGGCAAATACGCCGGCCGAAGTGGCCACGCCTTTTCCGCCGCGGAATTTAAGGTAAATCGTCCACATATGGCCTAAAATGGCAATTACGCCGCAGGCAATGGCCACCCAGTAGTTCTCCGGGCAATAGTGGCGCGCCAGACACACCGGAATAAAGCCTTTCAATCCGTCAATGAGAAACGTGGCAATGCCCGCCCATTTGCCGACCGTGCGGTACACGTTGGCCGCCCCGGGGTTGCCGGAGCCGTATTCGCGGATGTCAATGCCCATGGAGCGTTTGGCAATCAGATAACCGGTCGGGACGGACCCGAGTAAATAACTAAACAAAACGAGAATGGTAACAGTCGTAATCATATAACCATTATATTAAATTTAAACGTTATGAAAAGCTGGTATCTGGCGTTTAACATGGAAATTTAACCGTTTTTTATGTAGACTTTACATATGAGACTACTTTGTATATTTCTTTTTTCGCTCTGTTTTACTCCGATGCTGCAGGCGTTGGAGCAGGCCCCTGCGCCGATCAATGAAAACGCTTTTTTAATTCAAAAAGAAATCGCCACCTGGCCGACCGACCAAACTTTTAACACCCAGGTTTCCGTTTACAACTGCCAAGCGGTGCGGCTGCACCCCAATTGGTTTTTAACGTCGGCCCATTGCGTCTATTCCGCCTGCGCCACGCGCCCTTGTACGGTGGAAATTACGTTGGCAGAGTCTCCGGATTTGCTGGCCCGGGTACGGGTCAAGCACAGCACCGTCTCGCCCAGCGTGTATATTTATCCGGGGTTTTTCCCCGGGCAGAACCGCATCAGCGGTATGGACGCGGCCTTAATCCGCTTTGATCCGCAAAAAGCCGAATATTCCTACATTAATTTGGAAGACGGCCGCGCCTTGACGCGCGGCGAATTTGAAAAGAAACTTCGTTTTGATACGGAAGCGCAGGCCCAGCTGAATGCGGCGGGAGCCCGGCTGCTTAATGTATCGGGCATCGGCACCTCCAAATTAAAACCGCAGATTGTGGTGCCCAAAACCACGGCCGGCGTGATTTCGTATTTGCCGGGCAATTCGCCGGAAGTGTATTTCGTACAGGAACTGCAGCATTTTATCTCGCCGGGGTTTGGCGTGCGGCAGGGCAACTCGGGCGGCGGCGTGTTTACGCGCTCCGGCGATTTGGTGGGGCTTGTTTCTTCCTTGCTCTATGCGCAGGACGGAAGCGCCTCTTTCCACGATGCCGAGGGCAAGACCTTGCTTACCTTGCGCAACGCCCGGGACTTCTTCTTCTTTACCGGGTTTAACGGCTCTACCCTCAATTTTATCCGCAACAAAGTTCCCAATTTGCGGACGGTGGGGGTAATTCCCGACTTTGCCACCCCTTCCAACAAGAAGTTTGACGCTATCGTAAAGGCCGAACAGGCGGCTTCACTTCGTTTTTAATAATTTTTGCAGGCTGGCAAAATTGCCGTCCGTCGCCATTAAGGTAAGTTCCACGGCGCCGGACGGTTTTTCTTTGCGTCCGGTCACCAAAGCTTTTTCGTATATTTTCCCAAGCAGGGCAAACGATTGCGGCGGCAGCACCAGGCGGTGCAGTTTCCAGCGGTAGGCGGCGGCTTCTTCCACTTGCTCAAGCAATTGCCGCAGGTGGGTGCCGCGGGCGGCGCTGACAAAAAGCGCCTGCGGAACTTGTGCCTGTAGGAGCGCCTGGCGGGCGGGGGAGAGTAAATCGGCTTTGTTAAACACTTCAATAAGCGGGGTTTTCTGGGCGCCCAAATCCGTCAGAATTTTGCGCACGGTGGCCGCTTGTTCGGCGCGGTGGGGGGAGGAGGCGTCCTGCACGTGCAAGATAACGTCTGCAAAAGTAGTTTCTTCCAGCGTGGCGCGAAAGGAGCTGACCAGGCTGTGCGGCAGTTTTTGAATAAATCCCACCGTGTCCGTAAACAGCATTTCTCCGCCGGCCGGCATACGGACGCGGCGGGTGGTTGGATCTAACGTGGCAAAAAGTTTGTCGTCTGCGTAGACGGCGGTTTGGTTGGTCAGTGCGTTTAAGAGCGTACTTTTGCCGGCATTGGTGTAGCCTACAATGGCAATTTGCGGCAACGGAATTTGCCCGCGCCGCTGGCGGCGCAGGGAGCGTTCTTGTTTCACTTGCTCTATTTCTTTTTCCAATTTGCTGATGCGCAAGCGCAGGCGGCGTTTGTCATATTCCAATTTGGTTTCGCCCGGCCCGCGCAGGCCGATTCCGCCTTTTTGCTGCATCAGGGCCGTTCCTTTGCCGCCCAAGCGCGGCAGGAGGTATTTTAATTGGGCCAGTTCCACCTGCAGTTTGCCTTCCTGGGTGCGGGCGCGCTGGGCGAAAATGTCTAAAATCAGGCGGGTGCGGTCTATTACCTTGGCGGGGATGATTTCTTCTAAATTGTTTTGTTGGGCGGGGGAGATTTCATCGTCAAAAATGACCGTCTGCGCTTCGTTAAGCCGTACGGCTTGGGCGATTTCTTCGGCTTTTCCGCGGCCGATCAGCGCCGCGGCACCGAATGCCTGCACCCGCACGCGAAAAGTCTCCGCCACTTCCGCGCCCGCCGTGTGGGCCAGGCGGCGCAGCTCTTCCAGCGATTCTTCGTTAAACGTTTCGCTTTTTAGACAAACGCTTACTAAAATGACGCGTTCCATATCTATCCTGCCTGCTGCGAAGCGGCGAGCTGCACTAAAATTTGCCGGGCCAACGACCGGGGCTGAAAATCGGCCGGCGTGTGGAGCGGCAGGCGAAGGGCGTTGGTGTAGCGATTAAACCAGGTGCGCTGGCGTTTGGCGTATTGGCGGGTGAGAAGAGCAATCTGTTTAGTCGCTTCCTGCCGGGAAAGCTTGCCGGACAGATATTGCACCGCCTGCGGATAGCCCAAGCTTTTTAAGGCGGGTATATCCGCGGCAAAGCCTTCTTGGAGCAGTTGGCGGGTTTCTTGGCACATCGGGTCAAAAATAGATTCGGTGCGGCGGGCAATCCGCTCGTTTAAAATTTCTTTATCCCAATCCAAATATACCCAAAACGAAGTTTTTGGATCGGGCAATTTAAAAAAGTGGCCGCTTTTGAGTTCGCTGGCCGGCCGTCCCGTCAGCAAGAAAAGTTCCAAGGCGCGCATCGTGCGCTGAACGTTTCCCGCCGGAATTTGGGCGGCGGAAGCGGGGTCTTTCTTTTCCAGTTCCGCATGCAGGCCCTGCTTGCCTTTCTCTTTTAAAAGGGCCGACAGATATTCCCGCGTTTTAGGCGTAGAGGAGGGCAGTTCGTCCATTCCCACAAAATAAGCGTGTAAATACATTCCCGTTCCGCCGGCAAAAATAAGTTGTCTGTCCGGGTGTTGGGCGGCTATTTCGGCCGCACGTTTGCGAAAAGCGCCCGCGTTAAACGTTTCCGTAACGGGCAAAAAATCCACCAGGCCGTAGGGAACGCCTTCCACTTGGTAATATCCATTGTGCCACTGGCCCTGCGGTTTGGCGGTGCCGGCGGTTAAGCGGGTGTATACTTGGCGGGAATCAGCCGACACAATCATCCCCCCCGTTTGGCGGGCGAGTTCCAGCGCCAGTTCTGTTTTGCCGGAGGCGGTCGGGCCGCAGAGTACAATGGGTTTCATATCTATATTTTAATAAATTTGGGACGGAGGGTCTTGCCCTGCGTTACTTTTGCGTTTGCTCGGCAAGAGCAAGGGGAAACGTATGGTAATTGCGCTGGGAAAGGGGCGGAGCAGAGGGGATAGAGGAGGTCTTTATAGACAAATGTGGGCGATAAATTGTTTCTAAATATTTATTCTAAACAAACGGGCCTTTTCCTAGAAAGATTGGCAGTCGTAAAAATGCAACTAAAGAAGTACGACTGCTCCTTTTTTGCTGGAAAGGCTGTAAGAAAACCCATTTAAAAGCCCCGGGTGTCGGCCCGGGGCTTTTTATTTATTTGCGAAGTTTGGGATTTATTTGCCTTCAAAAAGGCTTTCGTCTTTTTGAATTTTGTTGCAGATTTTGTGGCACTTGCAGCCGGCTACGCACACTTCGGGCAGTTTCAGCAAAATGCGGGTGTCGCAGTCGTTAAAGTCGTCGGCCATTTCGCTGATGACTTTGGCGTCCTTGTCCGCCATTTTGATAAACTCAATGCCGATGGTGTACACATTTTCGCGTTGTTTGACCCACGCCAGCTTGGCTTCCACTTCCATTTTGCCGGTGCCGGGCAGCTGCAGGCTGATGGAAAAGCGATCGGCCAGCGGCGCGCCTAAAAAGCTGATCATACGCATACCGGAAGCGGACAAGTCCGCCAAGATGGCGACTAAAGAAGTTTCTTTTCCGTCTTCGGTTTTATAATGCAGGTTGACCGGTTCAATCAGATTGCTGATTACCGGCATGCGCGGATGTCTGCGTTTTTCGGAGAAATTTTTTGTCATACTTAGTCCCTCGCAAATAATAAAGTCCCGTCGGCCCGCTCAATTGTGGTGCGAACCAGCGACCCTACCGGGTGTTTTTGTTTTGTCTTTACCCAAAAATTTTCGGAAGAACGGCCTTTGTCTTCCGTTTCCATAAGCACTTCCTGCACGGAGCCTACTTGCTTTTGGTAGGCCGCGTCCGAAAGGCCTCTTACTTTATTTAACAAAATATCAAGTCTTTCTTCCAGTACATTTTCGGGAAGAAGTTTCATTTGGGCGGCCGGCGTGCCTTGGCGGGGGGAGTATTTATAGCAATAGGCGATAAAAAACTGCACCTCGTCTACCAAGGTAAGCGTTTGGTGAAAATCGTCTTCCGTTTCGGTGGGAAACCCGACGATAATATCCGTAGAAATGTTAAACCCGCAGGCTTTTAGGGCGCGGATTTTTTCCAAAAATAATTCCCGCGTGTAGCCGCGTTTCATTTCCTGAAGCACTTTGGTGGATCCGCTTTGCACCGGCAAATGCACGTGTCGGGCGATTTTGGGATTGGCTTTGACGGCGTTTAAAAAAGCGGGCGTAAAATAAATGGGGTGCGGGCTCGTAAAGCGCACGCGTTCTACGCCGGGCACTTCGCTGACGCGGTTTAACAAATCCGCAAACGAAACCGCTCCGTCCTCATAGGCGTTTACCGTTTGGCCCAAGAGCATAATTTCTTTGGCGCCGGCCGCCGTTTTGCGGGCAACTTCCTGCAAGATATCCTGCACGGGCAAACATTTAATTGGCCCGCGCACGCTGGGCACAATGCAATAGGTGCAGGCAAAATTGCACCCGCGCATAATGGTGACGTACCCGGTCAGCCCCGGAGCCGGAAGCGCCCCGGCCGCCGACGGCGTGCCAAAGAGGCCGCTTTTATCCAGCGTATCGGAAAAATGCTCAATGTTCTTGGCGCCGGAGAGAATATCCAAAAACGGATATTTCTTTTGCAGTGCGCTTCCCAAGCGCTGGGCGGCGCAGCCGGCAAAAATAATCACGCGGCCCGGTTTTTCTTTTTTCCACGCTGCCAGCCGCCCCAAGAAAGACACGGCGCGGTGTTCGGCATGGTCGCGCACGGTGCAGGTGTTAATCAGCACGGTGTCGGCCTCGTCCAGTTTATCGGTCAGCACGGCGCCGCGCGCCGCTAAATGCGCAAACATTTCGTCCGAGTCGGCCACGTTCATTTGGCAGCCATACGTTTGGATAAATACTTTATTCATTTGTTTTAAAAGCACAAGGCGGCCTTGTAAAAAGACCGCCTTGTTTGCGTGGTAAGATTAGAACAAGCTGCTGATTTTTTTGATGCTTTCCAAAAGCGGCTGGGTTAAGTGCAGCTTAATGACCCGTCTGCCTTTGGCTTGCAGCGCCTGAAAATCGCCCAACGCCTGCGCATTGCAGAGCTGGCCGAAGGTGTAGTGCTGGCCGGGGATTTTGATGTCCTTGGCCGGATCGGCGGAGAGGATTAAAAACACGCCGTTGTTGCCGCCGCCTTTGTGCAGTTGGCCGGTGGAGTGCAGGTAGCGCGGGCCGAAGCCAAACAGTACGGCGCGTTTGGTGCGGGCCATAATTTTATCGCGCAGGGCCAACAGGGCTTTTTCCACGTCTTCGGACGGGTAGACATAAGGCAAAATGGCCACATAGTCGTTGCTTTCCAAGAGCGAGTAAAGATCTTGGGAGAGCGTGTCCAACTTCACTTCGTCGGCGATGTCGGCGGAAACCAAAATCGGCGCGGATACTTCGGCCGGGATGTCGCCCGCTTCCAGCTTGGCCAAGATGTTTTTGGTTAAGGTCTTGGCTTCCTGCACGTTGGGCTGGTCAAACGGGTCAATGCCCAAAATGGCGCCCGCCGCAGCGGTGGCAATTTCCCACAAGAGGAACATCGCGCCCAGCTGGTAGATATCCTTCATAAAAATGGTCAAAATCGGATATCCGCGTTCGGCTAAATCTTTGGCAATGGCGCTGACGCGCTTGTCGTCTTCACTGCCGGTGGAAAGGTGCACAAACAGGCGGTCTTCCCGGTAGTCAAAGTTGGGCGTCAGGGTTTCGCCCGCCACTGGCACGATGCCTTTGCCTTCTTTGCCGGTAGATTCGGCCACCAGCTGTTCGGCCCACAAGCCGAAGGTGGCAAAATCTTTCGGGGTCAGCAGCGTCAGTTTGTCTTGGTTGTGATTGACGTTGCACGCGCCCATAAATGCGCCCAATTTCACGGCGGCGTTGTCTTTTACCGGGGCGTCGGGGCCGAACGTGGCGGCTTCTTCTTTGGCCACGGTAAGCAGGCGTTTGACGTCTACGCCCATAATGGCGGCCGGCACAATGCCAAACATAGACAGCGCGGAAAAACGACCGCCGATGTCGGCCGGGTTCAAAAATACTTTGCGGAAATTATGCTTTTTGGCCAAAGCCACAAGCCCGGTGCCCGGGTCGGTAATGGCGGCGAAGTTTTGGCCGGGTTCTTTGACGCCGGCTTTTTTCACTTCATCCAAGAAGTAGGCAAATTGAGAGGAGGGTTCCACCGTGCCGCCGGATTTGCTGGCGAAGATGAACAGCGTCTGCGCCGGGTTGATGCGGGCGCGGGCCGCGCCGATCCAGTCCGGGTTGGTGGTATCCAGAACGATGAGTTCCGGCCAGCCGTCCTGCTTGCCGAAAACCGTGCGGAACACTTCCGGCGCCAGGGACGAGCCGCCCATACCCATAATCACGCAGTGTTTGAAATTTTGTTTTACGTCATTTGCAAAAGCCAACACTTCGTCTATCCGTTCCAGCGTCCAGTCGTAGACTTTCTGCCAGCCTAAGAATTTAACGATAAATTCCATATGCTCTTTGTCGTGTTTCCAAAGAGTGGGATCCTTGGCCCAGAATTTGGTGTTGAAATCCAGCCCTTCCAGCTTGATTTCACCTTCTCTGATAATTCCTTCGGCCATGGGGTTTGCTTGTGTGTTCATAAGTTTCATCATCCTTTCTTATTTTAAGACTTTGCAGTCTTATTTAAAATTTGCGTTTTCAATCGCTTTTACTTTATTTAGCCTGCCTTCGTGGCGGGAACCCGTCAGAAAGGAGGCGCTTAAAAAACGTTGGGTCAGTTCTTCGGCCAACGCCGGCCCGATAATGCGCGCGCCCAGGCACAGCACGTTTAACGCATCGTGCTCCACCGCCTGTTTGGCGCTGTACGCGTCGTGGCAGACGCAGGCCCGCACGCCTTTTGTTTTGTTGGCGGTTACGCACACGCCTACGCCGCTGCCGCACAGCAAGATGCCGCGGTCGGCCTGGCCGGAGGCCACCAGCTTGGCAACCTTGTCGGCATAGTCGGGGTAGTCGGCGCGTTCGGTACTGAAAGTACCGCAGTCTATCACTTCGTGTCCAAGGCGGGTTACCGTCTCTTTCACGGTTTCTTTTAGCGGGAATCCCGCGTGATCGCAACCAATCGCTATTTTCATAAATCAGTAGGCCTGGTCTACCAAGTCGCACATACAATGCGCCATAAAAATATGGCAGGCCTGAATATGGGGCGTATCTTTGACGTTTACAATAAGCGGCAAATCGCAGATATCTTTAATGGTGCCGCCGTCTTTGCCCAAAAAAGCGGCGGTAAAACAGCCTTTGCGTTTTGCCATTCCCAAGGCCAAATACACGTTTTTGCTGTTGCCGGAGGTGGAAATGCCGATGACAACGTCCCCTTCTTTGGCAAAGCCGTCAATCTGGCGGGAAAAAACCACATCGTACGAATAATCGTTTCCGATGGCGGTAAGCGTGGAGGAGTTGGTATTTAGCGCCAAAGCCGGCAAAGAGGGACGCTCTTTTTTAAAACGGCCCACAAATTCGGCCGCAATGTGCTGCGCGTCCGCCGCACTGCCGCCGTTTCCCATCAAAATCACTTTGTTGCCTCTTTTAAAGGCTTCCACCACTTTGGCAGCCAGTTCTTCCACTTTATCTGCCAGGTTTTCCTTCACATAGGTAACGGCTTGAATCAGCTCGTCGGCTTGTTGTTTGACAAACATACACACCTCGCGTTAAATCTGTTCTACGGCGCTTTTTTCCACCCAGCCTTTCAGCCCCTGGGATTTGACGATGACTTCGTACCATTCGTCTTTGGCGTCTTCCACGGTAATCAGGTGGCCTTGGGCCAAAGAGGCGCTGGCCGGAAAATTGGTGCCCGGCCCGCTGCGGATTTCGGCCACCGGCGCCGCAATCACCGCCAAGTGTTCCACCTGCAGAGTGTGGCGTAAATAAAACCACCCGGCGCACAAAAGCAAAATAACGGCGCTTGCCGCCAGCATCCGCCCCCATTTGCGTTTTAACAGCCACAGGCTGGCCAACGCACAAAAGAGCCAAAGCAGTGCAAACAGCAACCCTTTCAGCTCGCTGTAAGACAGGCTGTAAAACGCTTGGTGCAAAACAACCGGCACGCCGGAAGGCACCAGCCGCTCTCCCACCGAACTCAAACTCAGCGTCAGGTTGTGGCGGATGTCTGCGTCGCGCGGCGCCAAGCGGAAGGCCCGGTAATAATTGGCAATGGCCAAGCCGCGGCTGCCCATCTTAAAATAGCAGTTACCTATATTGTAGTAAAGATAGGGGTCGTTGGGCACTTTTTTTAGTTCGCTTTCATAAATGCCTAAGGCGGCGGAGAATTTGCCCTGGCGGTAAAAATTTTCGGCCTGTTCTAAGGCGGTTTGCGCCCACGCGGCGGATGCAACGCTTACCAGCAACAAGGTCAAGGCCAAGAAACGCTTCATTGGGCTTCCTCCTCCATCAGTTTCAAAATATCCAGCGCCTGGCGGGCCAAATCCTGCGCGCTTTGGGCGTCGGGCGTGCCGGGAGCGAAACGGGCCGTTTCCAGCCGCTGCCACAATAAAGAAAACGCTTCCGCCGTAGCCGGCGTAATGCCGCGCTGCTGCAGGGATTTGACAATAGAGCGAAGCGGCAGGCTGCCGGTACTGATTTTAAGTTTTTGCTGTAAATAGTCTGCCACGGCGTCTGCTACGGCTTCGTCCGAAAGGGCTTTTTTAAGCTGGCTTTTGGCCACGCCGTAGGCCCGCTTTTGCGCAAGCGACTTGCGCCCGATAGAGGCAAACAGCACGCTGGCCGCCAGCAGGCCCAGCATAATCCAGTTGAGGGTTTTCCAAACGCTGATTTTTTCCAGGAAAGAATCTTCCGGCGCGTAAGAAGTTTTCAAGTACGCAATATCTTGCCCCAGCGCCTGAAAGCCGCTTCCGGTAGGGGCGGCGGCGCCAAAGTCAAAGCCGCGGTCTGTCTTGGTGGAGGTGGAAACCTGAAGAGTAATCGGTTCGGTATGAATCGTTTTATAAGAGGCGGTAGCCGGGTTGAAATAAGACCATTTTACCGAAGGAATGGTATATACCCCGGAGGCAGACGGCACCAAAACCGCTTTAAAAATTTTGTAGCTTTTTACACTGCCGCCGGCGGAAGAAGTGTCGGAAACGGATTGGGCGGGATAGGTTTTAAAGCCGTCTAAGGAGGGGAGTTCCAAATCCTCCGTGGATTTGAGATTGCCCGGCCCCTGGACGGTGATGGTTAAATTGACGGCTTCGCCCGCTTCCACTTGGGTGCGGTCTGCCTGGGCGGAGATCGTGTAGCCGGAACCCACCGCCCCGTAAAACGATTTGGGCTTTCCCGCCGCCGGCACGGCCCGCACTTGAAGCGTAATCGGGGCGGACTGGGCGGTTTCTTCGGCGCTGACCGCCGAGCCGCCAAACAGGCGGTCTAAAGCGGAGAGCGGGGAGGAGCCCGTCATATAGCGTACGGACGCCGGCCCAATGGTGGCTTTGCCTGCGGTGGGGGCCGTCAGCTGGTAGCGCTGTTCTTCGTAGCGGTACAAAACGCCGCCGATGCTTTGCGTCCCCTGCGAGGATCCGGCGTCTTCCATAAAAATGTTGGAAACGGTCGGCTTTTGGTAGGGCGCGTCGTAAAACGGGCGGTTGTAATAAAAACGTACGGCCAGCGTAACCGCTTCATTTACATAGGGGGTTTCGTCGCTGACGGCAGCAATTAAAAAATAGTTTTCATTCCCGCGGGCATAGGCCTGATTGGCCAGGTTGCGCTCCAGCGGGGGCAAATTGGGGTCGGCTTTTTCCACCGGGCGTTTGACGGCGGCGGAATCATAATTGCCGGAAGATGCCACGCGGGCGGTGGACGAGGCCGGCTGGGTTCTTTGCACGCCCTGCGCATTGCGGTAGATGTTTACCGTAATGGGGTCGGTCGTGTAGGTCTTTCCGTTATAAGTAAAGCGAATGGCGCCAATGGTGGCTTTGCCCACAAAGCGCGGCAGCATGACGTAGCGGAAGAAAGTGGTTGTTTTGCCGTTGACGGTGTTTTGTTCCACTTCGCGCGAATACACGTTAAACGCGGGCAGGCTGGGCAACTGCGGCATAAGCATATTGCCCGCCGCGCCTTTGACTTCTACCGAAAGGGTTAGCTCGTCGTCCAAAGTAAGCGCGGTTTTATCCACCCGGGCCGTAATGGACACTTGGGCCGCGGCATATACGGCAAAAAAGAAAAATAAAACAGATAAACAAACTTTTTTCATACGCTTACCAATCTTTTTCTACACTGCTTCCCTGCGCAGAACCGGTTTGAGTGGGTTTTTTGTATTCGTTTTCCCGGGCCATTTGCATCACGCGGTCTGCATCGGTTTTATCCATTTGATCCTGCAAATCGGAAGGAGAGGGCTGATCCTGTTGGTCTTGGGAGGCGCCTTGATCGTTCTGGTTTTGCTGGTTCTGATTGGACGAATTGGGATCTTGGTTTTGTTGGTTTTGATTATTTTGATTCTGCTGGTTTTGCTGCTGCTGGAGCAGAATTTGCAAATTGTGAATGGCTTCTTTGTCTTTGGGATTTTTGACAATGGCCTGGCGGTATGCTTTTTCGGCTTCTTTTACATTGCCGGCCCGATAGTAGGCGTTGCCCAGGTTAAAAAGGGCGTCTTGTTCCAGCTCGCCTTGTTGTTGGACGGTTTGCTCAAAAGATTTTTCGGCGGCTTGGTAGTCTTTCAAATAATAGGCCGCCGCGCCGGCCCCAAAAGAAGCGTCTTCGTTTTTGGGGTTTTCCTGCAAAATTTCGTTGTATTTGGAAAGGGCCTGCCCGTATTTTTTGTTTTCATACAATTTGCCGCCTTGGCGCAAGTCCGCCCGTACTCCGGCATAGGCGGAGTTGACGGCCAAAAGCAGGATCAGACAGGCAAATTTCTTCATATACTTATTTTACCTTTTTTGAGACTCTTTTTCTTCTTTGGACTCCGCCGGTTTGCGCCCGCGGGGCCACAGCAGGTAGCCGGCCAAGCACAGCATGGCGGCAATCAGCGGGAAGGCATAGCGGTTTTTGTATGCGGCCCGTGCGGCCGTGCGCGAAACGGAGCGATCCAGCCCCTTGACGGCGGCCTCCACCTTGGCGGCCACTTGAGCGGGCGTTGTATAAGGAATATAGACCCCGCCCGTTGCCTTGGCTAATTCCAGCAAGGTGTTCTCGTCCAGTTTGGAAACCACGGTTTTGCCTTCCTTGTCTTTTTTGTATTCCAACACGCGGCCGGAGGAATCGGTGCGGCTGGGGATGAGAGTCCCCTCTTTGGTGCCGATGCCGATGGCAATAATGCGGATGCCGTTTTTTAAGGCGGTTTCCTGAGCGGCTTTCAGTTCATCGGGGGAGTGGTCTTCCCCGTCGGTTAATAAAATAAGCGCTTTTTGGCCCGGATATTTGGAAAGCATCCGCGCCGCCAGCTGTACCGGTGCGGCTAAAGACGTGCCCGGCACGGGCAGCATGTCCGGCTGCAGGGAGGTAATGAAATAGGTCAGGGCGTCGGCGTCCGTCGTAATGGGGCACTGAATGAAGGCTTGGGAGGTAAAGGCCAAAACGCCGATGCGCTCGTCTTTTAAATTGCTTACCAGCATGCGGAGCATATTTTTGGCGTTATCCAGCCGGTCGGGCTTTAAGTCCTGCGCCCGCATGGAGGCCGATACGTCTACGGCGATAACCGTTTGGGCAAACGTGCCCTGCGCTTCAATAACTTCCGTTCCCCATTGGGGGCCGGCCAGCGCCGCAAACAAGAAAAACAACGTCAGGAAAAACAGCACCCCGCGCCAGCGCGTTACCGGGCGCAGCCCGGCCGTCAGCTTGGCATATGCCAGCGGGCCGAACAAAATACTGATCAGGCGGTTTTTGAGCTTAAGCCCCAGCCAGGCCGCCAGCCCCGCCGCCAGCAGGGCGGGAATCAAATACAGTAAAAAAATCGGTTTTGCAAATAATTCCATATTAAGGCACCTTGATAAAAAATACTTTTTCTAATACAAACGCGGCAAACGCGCACGCCAGCGCCAAGAGCAAAAACGGCTGGTAAGCGTCGCTGCGGTTGACGGTGGAGCTGGGGGCGAATTCCGTTTTTTCCAGTTCATTGATCGTATCGTAAATTTGGGTCAGTTCCGCCTCGTTTTTGGCGCGGTAGAATTTTCCGCCCGTGGTGTTGGCAATTTCCATCAGCAGCCCTTCGTTGATTTCGTCCTCCGCGCTGGAATAGAGGCTTTCCCCCGGGGCGCTGGCGGTGCCGATGGTATAGACGCGTATGCCGTACGCGGCCGCGGCTTTGGCGGCCATTTGCGGGGCAATGGTGCCGGCGTTGGAGTCGCCGTCCGTCAGCAGGATAATCACCTTGCTTTTGGCTTTGCTGTCTTTTAAGTGATTGGCCGCCACGCCCAAGGCGTCGCCAATGGCGGTATAGTTGGGGTCTACAATGCCCAGGTATAAGGTGGAAAGGTATTCCTGCAGGGCTTCGTGGTCTAGGGTTAAGGGGGCTTGGAGCATGGCTTCTTTGGCAAAGACCACCAGGCCAATGCGGTCGTTAAAGCGTTTGGAAATAAAGCGGGAAGCTGTTTGCTGGGCGGCAATAAAACGGTTGGGGTAAAAATCCTGCTTTTGCATAGAGGCCGAAACGTCCATCAGCAAAATGATATCAATCCCTTCCGTGGGAGGCAGGACGGTTCTGTCCACCCGCACCGGCCGGGCGAGGGCCACGGTCATAAACAGCAAAGAAAGCGTGTAAAGCCCCAGCGGCAGCCATTTGGTAAACAAGACGCGAAGCGACGCTTGCTCCACTTTCAGGTGCGTCATCGGGTAGGCGATGCGGCGGGTAAACGCCCCGCGGAAAACCGTCTGCGCCATCAGTACCGCAAACGGCACCAGCAAAAAGAGAAACGCCCACGGGCGCAGAAATTCCGCGTGGCCGCCCGACCAGCGCACAAACAGCAACCCCGCTAGGCTTACCAGCGCCAGCGAGGCGGCCGCCGCCAGCAATACGGCCCTTGCCTGCGGGGCGCGCTTAATAAACAAATTGGCCGCCAGCACCAATAACAAAAACAGTACGCTGGCCAGGAAAAAAATCATCATACGCCCTCCTTCGGCGCCTCGGGGGCCAGTTCTTTCGGGGAGGTTTCTATAATAATTTCCCGCAGCAGCTGCACGTCTTTATCCCGGATTTGCTGGCTGGGGACGGCTTTGGCAAATTTTACCAAGTCGCCGGAGCTTAAAAAGTCCCGCAGTTGGTACATAAGCTGCGCCATTTGGGGCATATTTTTGACCCGGCGCAAGAGTTCTGCCGTCGTGTCGGCGGAGGCGTCTATATGAAATTGCCGCCACAGGTACTCGCGCAGAATATCGGAAAGGGCAATATAGAACAGTTTATACTGCTGGTTTTCCCACAGGCCGCTGTCCAGCAGGGCGTCTATTTTAGAAAGAGCAATGACGTTGCCGGGGCGGGTGTCTTGCTCCAAGCGTATGGTGCGGGCCCGTTCGTGCAGGCGTTTGTACCAATAGCGCCACACGTACACCAGCGCGCCCAGCAACAGCAGGGCCACCAGCCACGCCAGCCAGCCCGAAGGAATGTGCGGCGGGCGGATTTCCCGCAGGTTGGGGTCGTCGAAGGTTTGGGCGCGGGGGACGTTGATAAACACTTCCTGTTTGGTTTGCGCCAGCGGCTTGCCGTCTTGCGACAGCTCAAACGTAACGGTAAAGGTGGTTTTGCCCAAGGCAAAAGGAAGGGCCGTAAAATCATACGTTACCGTGCCGGGGGAATTGTCGGCCGAAGAAACTTGGGTAATTTCAAACTGGGGGGAGAGCGATTCCTCCTGCACCGTTACCTGATATCCCGGCGTGTGCGAAAGCACAAACTGCAGGGCAAACGGCTGGGCAAACGGCACCGACTCGGCGGCGCGGGTTTCCACTACGCTGATTTCCTGCGCCCGGGCCAGCGGCGCCGCAAACAAAATACATAAAAGCAAAAGAAATTTTTTCACGCTATCTCCTGATTTTTTTGGCGCGTTGTTTAAAAAATGCAATGACCGGATCCGCCGGCGGCAGGGCCGTATCCACGCGGATGGGCTCAATCTTATACGGGTTAAACAAAGCCTGCAAATTTAAATGCTGGGTGCGGGCGTAGTCGTCCAGGGCGGTATTGATCTCGCCCGAAGACAGACACAAGAAATCTTCTTCCCCCGTTTCCGGGTCGGTTACGTCCACACAGGCGCTTACGGGCGGCAGGCGGGTTTCCAGCTTATCGTGTACGATGACGGGAATCAAGTCAAACTTGCGCGCCGCCAGTTTGAACGGTTTGGAAAACGACGATACCGGCGCCAAAAAGTCCGAGATCAAAATCAAAATTCCCTGGCGTTTGATGACTTTGGACAGTGTCTCCAAACACAGGCCGATGTTGGTGCCGGTGTCCTGCGGTTCAAAAGCCACCAGCTCGCGGATGAGGCGCAGCACGTGTTTTTTGCCTTTGCGGGGGGGAACAAACAGTTCCACTTTGTCCGAAAACAGCATGAGGCCCACTTTATCGCTGTTTTGAATGGCGGAAAAGGCAAACAGCGCGGCTAATTCGGCGGCGGCTTCCAGCTTGAGTTTGCTGGAAGAGCCGAATTTTTGGGAGCCGGACACGTCACACGCAATCATCAGCGTCAGCTCGCGCTCTTCGTTATACTTTTTAATATAAGGTACGCCGGTGCGTGCGGTTACGTTCCAGTCGATGGAGCGGACGTCGTCCCCCGGTGTGTATTCGCGCACTTCGGCAAATTCTATTCCCTGCCCTTTAAACGCGCTTAAATACTCCCCGGCGAACGTTTCCGACACCAATTTGTTCGTCTGGATTTCAATTTGGCGTACTTTTTTTAAAATTTCCGCAGTATCCACGGCTACCCCCTAGGCGGACTACGGTACGTCCACGGCGTCAAAAATTTGTTTGACGATTTGGTCGGAAGAAATGTTTTCCGCCTCGGCTTCGTACGACAAAAGCACGCGGTGGCGCAGCACGTCTAAGCCGATGGCTTTGATGTCTTCCGGCGTTACGTAGCCGCGGCCGTTTAAGAAAGCGTAGGCCTTGGCGGCCTGCGTGAGGAAAATGGTGGCACGCGGGCTGGCGCCGTAGGCGATAAAAGAGGCCAGTTTTTCCAAGCCGGCGGCCTTGGGGTCGCGCGTGGCGAAAACAAGCTCCACAATGTAATTTTTGATTTTATCGTCCACGTAAATGCTGTCCGTTACCGCGCGGGCTTTCAAAATCATTTCCGGCGTTACGTTGGTGTTTACTTCAATGGTTTGGTGCGAGGCCATGCGTTCCAAAATCATTTTTTCTTCTTCTTTGGTCGGATAGGTTACCAGCACCTTGAGCATAAAGCGGTCTACCTGCGCTTCCGGCAGGGGGTAGGTGCCTTCCTGTTCCACCGGGTTTTGCGTGGCCATGACCATAAAGGGGGAAGGCAGTTTGTAGGTTTGCTCGCCAATGGTTACCTGGCGTTCCTGCATGGCTTCCAACAGGGCGCTTTGCACTTTGGCCGGGGAGCGGTTGATTTCGTCGGCCAGAACAAAGTTGGAAAACACCGGGCCGCGTTTGGGGTAGAATAAACCGTCCTTGGGGTTAAAAATAAGCGTACCGGTAATATCGGCGGGGAGCAGATCGGGCGTAAACTGAATACGCTGGAACTGGGCGTGAATGGCTTGGGCCAGCGTTTTGACCGCCAAGGTCTTTGCCAGGCCCGGCACGCCTTCAATTAAAATGTGTCCGTCCGCCAGCAAGGCCACCAGCATTTTTTCCAACAGGGCTTCCTGCCCCACAATAACTTTGCCTACTTCTCTTTTTAAATCTTGCAAAAAAATGCTTTCCTGCTGGACTTGTTTGTTAAGTGTCGTGATATCCATAATCCCCCTCCTGCCGCCTGCTGGGGCGGCGCCAAACGGCGGTGTTTCTTTTCCCTATATTATAAAAAAATGCACCCGCAGGAAAGCTCCCGGGTGCGGTTAAAAAGGGTTATAACCCGTATGCAGTAGAACAGGCGGCCGGCTACTTTCGGCCGAAAAACGCCGCCAGCCGACGGGCCAGATAGCATTTGCCCTGCCAGACGGTTTCGCCCTTGGCGGCGGGCAGGATATTTTTGTAAAGGTCAGAAGTCATAAAACCCCCGCGTAAAATAACTTTTATATTATGTAAGAATTGAACTGAAAATACAAGGGCAAATTTTGCCCGCGCCGCTCAATGTGCTCTTACGGGCGGCTGCAACTAAAAGCGCGTGGCAGTGCCTCCTTCTGCCGCGGAAGAGGCGTTTTTTAGCGTTTGCAGTTTTTGGCTTGCCGCGCGGAAGGCGCGGTATCTTTGGATATTCCACACCGCCCAAACCAGCGGCCCCGCCGCAAGTACGCACAAAAGCGCCAGCAGTACCGGGCTTGCGTTTGTTTTGAGAAAAACGGACAACGCCATTCCTATGCCCCATTCTATCACGGCTAGGCACGTCAGCCCCAACACCAGCCAAACGGCCCGCGGGGCCGGATATTCCGGCAGCATCTGCCCGTAGCGGCGGTGGTTTTCCAGCTGTTCTTCCAAGAAATGAATGAAATTGGTTTCGCTTTGGCTGGGCAATTTATCGGTTTCCAAACGCCGAACCGTGGCGGAAGCGGTGCGGAATTTTTTGCCTTCATCCAGCAAGGTTTGTACAAACGGCAGTTTGCCCTTATGGCGGACGGAATAGGTTTTGCCCGTTTGGGAAAAGGCTATTTCCAGCTCGGCCAGGTGCGCGAATGCTTGGCCGTATTTATTATAGGTAACGAATACCGGCAGGCAAACGGATAAATCCGTTTCGGCGTAGGGCAGGCAGCGGTCGGCCCGCGGGTTTTTGTGGCCCAACAGAACGCCCGTTTCTTCAAACGACAAAAAGACAATGGGGTTTGTTTTGCGGGCTTTGTTCCAGCGTGTCGCGCGGGAGCAGAAAAAGAGCACCACCCACAGCCCTGCCAACCACGGGAAAATGTAAATAAACGCATAAGAAAGCAGGCTTTTCCCACGTGCATAGGCCAGCAAATCCTTCCACACGGCAGTTACGGGCTGCAGGTGGGAAAGCAGCCACTGCAATACAAACAACGCAATGAGCGCGAGGAGAATATAGACAAAAATGTAGAGCGGTGAAGCGGCCGCGAGGGTAGAATTTTTGATTTTTAGTTTCATTATGCATAGTGTAGCAAAAAAGCCGTTTGTTGACACGTTGGGGCAGGATTGCTAAATTTGAAATATGGTCAAAATGCATACATTTATTTGGGAAATTTTTAGCCTTTTTTTGTGCAGTTACGCGGCGGCGCAGCCGTTTACGGCGGATTTTTCCGCCTTGTCTGACGCGCGCAGAGAGCTTCACCAGGAAAAATATGAATTGTTCCCGACCCCTCCTTTCTTGACGGTGTATCAAAAAGGGGATAAAAAACTGGTACTATTGGCGGCGCGGCATGGGGCGGAGTCTCTGCCGTCCGTGCAATATGCGTTTGACGTGTATGCCCCACAGGTGGCTTTGGTTGAGCGGGAGCCCGCAGAAGTGTTTGGCGGCCCGTGCACGGAAGCGGAGGACAGCTATACCGCCGCGCTCTGCGGCAAATGGCAAATCCCGCTGGTGCGGGCCGATCTGTCACTTGAAAAACAATGGCAGTTTGCCAAAGAAAACGGATTTTCGTACGAGGATTGGCAAATGCTGTGGATGATTCGCGATGGGTATGGCCGCGCCCGGGAAACCGATCAGCCGTTTACGCCCGCGGAAGCAATTGCTTCGTATGCCAAGCGGGATCACCATGCCGCGTGGGGCGAACTGTTTACCGAAAAACGTCTGAATGCTTATTTTAAAAAGTATTACAAACAAAATTTTGCTGAAACCGATTTCATCCGCCTCTACCAAGACCTCATGAACATTTATCCCGAAAAGTGGGTAACTAAAACGCCTTTTTACCGCTTGAATCATGCTGCCGGGCTGGCGCGGAGCCGGTTCATGCTGCAAAACATTGCGGCGGCGCTGAACCAATATGATGTGGTGTTTGCGGAAATGGGCGCCGGGCATTATATGGATTTGGTGTTGGCGTTGGAAAAAATGCTGGGGGATCCCCAGGTGATAGACGGCCGCCGGCTCCCGCCGCAAAACTTGTGGAAAGATTGCACGGTGGAAGGCGTGGAAGAAATAGTTTTGGTTCCGTAAAAGTTTTTGCAAGACACGAAATTCAATCAATGACAAGAGAAAAATTAGAAAAATTATTAATGCGTTACGCCCCGCTGGGGGTGGAGCATTCTAAAAACGGGGCTTTATTGATAGGGAAAGCGCCCCATATTGCCGAGTTTGCGTGGTTGAATGTTATGTATCCATGCGCTACGGAAGCCGAAATATGCAACTTGGAAAAAAGCTTGGGAACAGCTATTCCGAAAATATACAAAGATTTTTTGGTGAATGTCGCCAATGGCTTTGATATCATGAATTGCACATTAGCTTTTCATGGTTGCAGAACATCATACAACAGATCAGATTTGGATTTATGGTATCCGTTTAATGTTGAAGATATCCAGAAGTATGGCAGGCCCAAGAATTCATCACCGGCGATGTTCTTTTTTGGAACTTATAAATATGACGGATCCAAACTTTATTTGAATACAACGGATGACAAAGTGTATTATTGCGAATGCTATGATGCAACCCCTCTTAAATCATGGAATTCGCTGGATGAAATGATAGTTTCCGAAATAGAGAGGATATACACACTGTTTGATGAAAAAGGCCATCAAATTGACCCGTCCAAACCCACAACTCCAATTGAATAGATGAACCTTGCATAGATAAACAAAAAAGACACCTTGGAAAAGGTGTCTTTTTAAATGGTCGGGCACGGCGTGCGGACTGCCAAAGGGTGTAAGAACGGGGAAGCAAAATCCCTGTTTATCAGGCAAAATACAGGGAAAAACCGTAAAAGTTGCCCTTTGTATGTGGGCAAAAGCTGAGTGCCCCCGCTTATTTTATACGGAGGCTTTGCCTTTGCATATACATTCCCTACACCCTAGAACAGGGAAAAACAGGGATTAAAATACTTTTATTAAATTTTGTTTGTGTGTATATCCCTGTAAATTATTTTGCAAAACAGGATACCAGTTGCCTTGTTTTTCCCCGGGCCAGACCCAAACATAGGTGCCGTCTTTCATTTCTCCGACAATTTCTCCGTTGGGCTCCTTGCGCATATTGGCGGGGCCGTTTACGCAGAAGAGGCCGGATCGCTTGCAGGTTTGTAAGAGGACGGGATAGTGCCCTTTTCTAAGAAATCCACCGACAAATTTCTCTCCGGGTAGAAATACTTGCGGCTAAGCGCAAAATACTTCTCACCGTAGAAAGGATGGCCTTCAAAACAGCCCACGCTTTTAAGCGGGCTTTCCACCAGCAGGTTGAAATCATCTATAAACCCCTGCCAGTTGTTGGCGGTGGTGAGGATGTATTCCACATAGTGCTGGGCTTCTAACTTATCCCACAGGTGGTCGGTGCCCGTCGGAGTCGGAATGCGGACGAAATCCTGGTAGTCCCATGTGTCGGGGTTGATGCAAGAGGAAAAAGGCATACCCGTATTGGTGGTTTTGGCAGAAGGTGTATAGGTGTGGCGGATATGCACGGTTTTGCCGGCGGGAAAAGTTTGAACCCAAAAATAGGAAATTTCTTTTGTCCACAAATCCTCCTCACGGTCGGTAATCGTCCAGCCCTCGGCTTCTTCGTAGTCGCCCGGTTCTTTACTGGGAAGAAATACGCTGCCCCCAGTGCAGGAAATTCCCGTCTATTAATAGTTGGCGGTCTTTTTCTTTCATCGCTGATACACGCTCGTGAAATAAAGATTCTTTCAGCCCTTCCTCCGGGTATTTTCACAGAGAATTAGCCACTGCAGGTACAGCGCGTTTGCCTTGTTTTAGGTTAAAAATGGCTTGATATTTTTTAGGCTTTCATTTACCCACAATTTGAAATGAAACTGGTGTAAGGTTTCCTGGGTATATCCATAATAATCCGCTACCGCCGCAATAGGCTGCAGGGGGAAGAAAACCTGGGTGGTAATGTCTTTGTCTGTGGTGTTTTCAAACAGATAATTTACTTCTATCTGCCCCGGCGGATATAGAGAGCTTCGGTTTTCATTTTAATTCCGTCTTGTTTTTCAAACACCACGCCGCCCGTGGGCAACACATAACCGGCGGAGTCGTTGGCACGGGAGGACATACAGGAAAGAAAAAGGAGCAGAATGAACAATAATTTATTCATTTTTAGTGTTACTTTGAATAAACTTTTGGTATTCTTGGGCGGCTTTTTCCGCTTGCGCCGGTGTTAGTTTGGGACGCACCACAAGCTGGCTTTTGCGGGGAGATTCGTCGGAATCCTGTAAATAAAAAATCCAATTTGTGCCCGGTATTCCGATGGGATTGTAAGGATAAAGGGCGGATTTCTCTTTTGTTTCGTACGGGGTGGCGGCATAAGCCCCGCGGGTGTGATTTTGCAAATCACAAAAGAAAATGCCGCGCCGGGCTTTATTTCTTCCCGGCCATGGAAAATCGTCAAAGCCGTCGTAATAGAGTATATTTTCGTCGCAATAAGCAAATTGGCCGGGCGGAAAATCTATCACCGGGACGGGGCATTCTTCGCGGGTAAACGTATGTTGTTTCCCGTCCTTATGCCAGATGACTTTGTAGAATACGTCACTTTCTTCTCCGGGGGCACCCTTTTTGATTTGTTTTATAAATTCTACCGAGGAATTTTTTCCGCATGGAAGCGAAAAATTCTTTCCGTCTAAATGCGGGACGGCAAATTCTGCTAAAAATTGTTTCTCAAATTCTTGGTAATTATCTTGCCACAATTGAAAACTTTCCAAGATAGGAAAGGGATCTGCCGGAATAAGATGAAAATAAAGAGTCCCGGACCAATTAAAATATAAATTATTTTCTCTTATAAAGTAATCCGTCCATTCATTGCCATAGGTAAATTCTCCTAATACATAGGCGTTGTTTTCATCGGGCTTAGGCATATTAAACCCCCGAAAGCGGGAATAAACGACGGCTTCTGTGTATTTGGGTTTATCCTCCTGATTGGTGGGCAGGGAATCGGCCTGCCCACTTAACCAGCATACACTAAGCAAAAATAGCGCAAATAAATGTTTCATTTTTTTATTATACATTTATTCTTTTTCCTTTTCTTTTTCAGGGCCCGTGTATTCATAATAATCCATATGGGGTTCCCGCGGCGTACTAAACTGTTCGCTTAGAGAGCCTCCCTCGGTTATTTGTTTAGTGTCTGGATTATATCCATCTACTGAAGGAACTTCTCCGCCCCATTTGCCGGAGCGTTTCATTCCCGCTTCGGCGTTCACAAGTGCGATATGTCCGTGTTCGGCATTATTGGGATTGTGATAGGTGGCCACCACCGTGCCGCCAGCTTCGGCTCGGCGTTGGGCTTCTTGGTGGTCTAATTTACCGGTAGGATTGCCCTGCGCGTCTACTTTTTTAGGCAGTTTCTCCCAGCCGGAACCTTTTTTATCTATATCTTCAATCATTTGGTTTGCATTTTTGTCGGGCGCCATATAAATACCTTTTTGAAGAAGTCTGTTGCGGGCATAGATATTGCAGTAAGGTTTTTGCTCTGGGTTCTTTTGAGGGTCTTGTTTGTCGTCTAATTCTTTTTGGCTTTTACTTAAAATGGTATCCCATTGAGCGGGAGAAATATCTTGTTTGGATAGAGTGCCGTCTTGAATATCCTGGTCTATTTCCTGCCAGCTTTTTTGGTCGTCTTGCCATTTTTTCAAATAGGAAGCATACTCATTGGGATTTTCACGTTTATACCGGCTGATTTCTTTACTGACGGCGGTAGGGGTGTTGGGGTAATTTTCCTGGCCAGTCTGTTCGTCCGCAATATCCCAGAACCGTTTCGCGGGGGATTGGGTGCCGGGTAGTTGAGAACGCCTGCCAGCTTGTAAATCTTGCCAAGAGAATTTTTTTTCTGCTTGGCGCTTTTGGGGAGTAGAACCTAGCTGCAATTCCTGCCGAATTTTTTTCTGCTCTTTAGAGTAATCTTTTTTCCCGTACATGCGGGTGGTAAAGTCATCTTGGAGGGCTTGCTGGCGGTCCAAATAGTCCAGTTGTTTCAACCGGTCTTGCAAATACTGCTGGCGCAAGGGATGTAAGGAATATTCTTGCTGGCGAACAAAATATTGTTCTTCAGCCGGAGAGAGTTCTTCTTCTGATAGTTGATTAAGAGGTACGGACTTACTTTCTCTCTCTAAATAATCCTGGTATGCTTCTTCGGGTGTTTTCCCCTGCGGCCAGGGAATAATTTCCCCGTTTACTCGTAACTGAGGGGGATCGGAGTACAAAACCTCTATATGAGGATTCTTGTGTAGTTCGTTTTGGTATTCCATTGTTTGGTAAGGTTCGGTATTGCGGCGTGTGTGGTAGGTTTTCATAAGAACTCCTTAGGTGGGTATATACTACAGAGGGGGAAACATCTTTTTGAAGGGAAAGACAAATAGAAAGGTAGGATAATAATATATATTATACTATAAAATAATTATAAAAGTCAAATCCTTAGAAGCTTATGAATAGAAGTTGGCAATAAAACATTTATGTTGGTATGATATAAGCAAATATAGGATTAAACACATTTTATGAAAGAGCGGAACCTTAAAAAATTAAACCGTTTGTTATATTTGCTCAATAGGTTGGACGGAGAGGGGATAAACATTCGGCGAGAGGCCCGTGAGCTGGAAGTAACCGAACGTACGATTCAGCGGGATTTGATAGATATTGAAACGGGCGGGTTCCCGTTGTTCAAAGCGGCTACCGGCGTATATAAGTTTATAGAAGGCTTTTTTCTTAAAAAATGAATTTAACAGAACAGGAAGCCTCCCGGTGGCTCGCGATGTAAAGTATCATCGCTCCTTTAGGGGCTAATTTTCAACGATCCTTGGATTTTCTGCGGCATAAAGTTTAAGCGCACCCGAAGAATCCCCGTTCTATATCAAAACGCCTGCGGACTGCAAATATGAGAAAACTAAAAATAGATTCCTGTTACAAAATCAACATTGGGTCCTTTCTATTTGCCAGTTAGAGAAAAAGGCCCAGTTTGGGCCTTTTTTTCTGTATCTCTAAAAGGTATCTAGGACGGCGATGTATAAAAACGGAGGCAATTTCCCGACGGAACTCAAGCCGCACAGGCAACAAAAAAGACACTTCGTAAGAAGTGTCTTTTTAAATGGTCGGGGCGGCGGGATTCGAACCCACGACCTCACGGTCCCGAACCGTGCGCGCTACCATCTGCGCTACGCCCCGATAAATAGTTTTAAATGGTCGGGAAGGCGGGAATCGAACCCGCGATCTCTCGCACCCCAAGCGAGCGCTCTACCTCTGAGCCACTCCCCGAAAATATGAGCCGTTTACCGGCTACACATATATTTTATCATTCTTTTAGCAAATCTTCCAGCGTTTCTTTAATTTCCGTCAGAAGTTTGATGTCCGTGCGGGGCTTTTCGCCGCGGCCTGCCGCCGGGAATTGATATTTGGAGAGCTGCTTTTTGGCGCCTTCCAGCGTGAGCTTGTGTTTATAGATTAAATCTTTAATTTTGAGAATGGTATAGACGTCTTCTTTGGTGTAGCGGCGGTGGCCGCTTTCCAGGCGGATGGGGCGAATCAGGCCGAATTCGGCCTCCCAGTAGCGTATGGAATACTCCGGCACCCCGGTAATGCGTTTTACGTCGCCGATGGAGAAATAATCCTTCTCCTCAATTTCTTCCAATCCCATACATGTATTATATCAAATTGCTTTTTGCCTAGGCGGCGGGCTTTCTAAAAATAAGTTATCGGGGCGGTGTCGGGCAGAAGGGGCTCGCGGCACCCATAAAAATGCCCCGGATTATCATCCGGGGCATTTGGTGTTTCTGCAAAGCTTATTTGGCTTTGTGTTTCACGGGTTCTCCGTAGTACGCTTTGAGGTACAAGTCCTTGATTTCGCTGATCAGCGGGTAGCGGGCGTTGCCGCCGGTGCACTGGTCGTCGAAAGCGAGTTCGGAAAGCTTATCCAAGTTGTCCAAGAACTCTTTTTCCGGAATGCCGTACTCTTTGATAGAGCGGGGGATGTTGAGCTTGTGTTTCAAATCTTCCACCATATCAATGAGTTTTTGTACTTTGGCGTCCTTATCGTCGCCCAAGTTGTTGTGCGGCAGCAGGAAGTCCACAATTTTGCCGTAGCGGCCTTTGACGAACGGATATTTGTACTGCGGGAACAGGCCCTGCTTGGTCGGTTTGTCCGTGGCGTTGAACTCAATAACGTACGAGAGCAAGAGGGCGTTGGCCAATCCGTGCGGCACGTGGTACATGGCGCCCAGTTTGTGCGCCATGGAGTGCGAAAGACCCAAGAACGCGTTGGCAAAAGCCATACCGGCAATGGTGGCCGCGTAGTGCATTTTTTCGCGGGCGTTGATGTCTTTGGCGCCGTTGGTGTAGGATTTTTCCAAGTATTTAAATACCAGGCGCATGGCTTCCAACGCTTGGCCGTCCGTAAAGTTGGTGGCGTATACGGAGGTGTAGGCTTCAATGGCGTGGGTCAGCACGTCCAACCCGGAGAAAGCCGTCAGCGATTTGGGCATATTCAGCACGAATTCCGGGTCGATAATTGCCATATCCGGCGTTAACGCATAATCGGTAATGGCGTATTTGGTGCCGGTTTTTTCGTCGGTAATAATCGTAAACGGCGTTACTTCGGAACCGGTGCCGGAGGTGGTGGGAATGGCTACCATCACGGCTTTTTTGCCCAAGGGCGGCGCCGCGTAAATGCGTTTGCGGATATCCATAAAGCGCATGGCGATATCTTCAAAGCTGGTATCCGGGTTTTCGTACATCAGCCACACCATTTTTCCTTCGTCAATGGCAGAACCGCCGCCTAAGGCGATAATCATATCCGGCTGCCAGGAATTGGCAATGTTTAAGGCTTCCTGCACGTTGGAAATGTTCGGATCCGGCAGAACGTTGGAGAAGACGCGGAACTTGATGTTGAGGCTTTCCAACACATCCGCCACGGCGCGCACATGGCCCAGCTGTTCCATGGTTTTATCGGTAATGATGTAGGCGCGGTGCTTGTCGGAAAGTTCCGCCAAGGCCTGCGGCAGGGCGCCGCGTTTGAAGTAGATTTTGGAAGGTACTTTGTACCAGTACATATTTTCGCGGCGTTCCGCGACGGATTTCACGTTCATAAGATGTTTTACCCCAATGTTTTCGCTGACGGAGTTGCCGCCCCAAGAGCCGCAGCCCAACGTCAAAGACGGGGCGAGCTTGAAGTTGTACACGTCGCCGATGGCCCCCTGGGAAGAAGGCATATTGATCAGCGTGCGGGCGGTGGGCATATCTTTGAAGTAGTCAATATGGTCTTCGTTGGCTTCGTCCGTATACAGCACGGAAGTATGTCCGGCGCCGCCGTAGAGGATTAAATCCTTGGCCAGCTGCGCGGCGGATTTAAAATCTTTGGCGCGGTAGAAACCCAATACCGGGGAGAGTTTTTCGCGGGCGAAGGGTTCTTGGTCGCTTACTTCTTTGGCTTCGGCAATCAAAATTTTGGTGCCGGCGGGCACTTTAATGCCGGCCATTTCCGCAATTTTTTCGGCGCTTTGTCCGACGATGGCGGAGTTCAGCTTGCCGTTAATGACGATGGTGTCGGCCAGTTTTTTGCGGTCTTTTCCGGTTACAAAGTGGCACCCGCGGGCGATAAATTCTTCTTTCACTTTATCGTACACCGGGTCTTCCACAATGACGGACTGTTCGCTGGCGCAGATCATCCCGTTATCAAAGGTTTTGCTCATAATCACGGAGCTGACGGCCATTTTGATGTTGGCGGTGGCGTCAATCACTACCGGGGTGTTGCCGGCGCCTACGCCGATGGCCGGCTTGCCGGAGGAGTACGCCGCTTTCACCATGCCGGGGCCGCCGGTGGCCAAGATCAGGTTGATGTCTTTGTGGTGCATGAGCGCGTTGGAAAGGGGCATAGTCGGGTTTTCAATCCAGCCGATAATGCCCGCGGGCGCGCCGGCTTCCACGGCGGCGTCCAACACGATTTTCGCCGCGGCGATGGTGCATTTTTTGGCGCGCGGATGCGGAGAGAACACAATCCCGTTGCGGGTTTTCAAAGCAAGCAAGCTTTTGAAAATAGCGGTAGAAGTCGGGTTCGTGGTCGGGATGATCCCGGCGATTAGTCCGATAGGCTCTGCCACTTGGCGGAAACCGAACGCGTCGTCGTCCGAGAGGACGCCGCAGGTTTTGGTGTCTTTGTATTGGTTGTAAATGTATTCGGAAGCGAATTGGTTTTTAATTACCTTGTCTTCCATTACCCCCATGCCGGTTTCTTCCACCGCCAGTTTGGACAGGGGAATCCGGTTTTGCGCAGCGGCGATAGCGGCCGCGCGGAAAATTTTGTCTACTTGTTCTTGCGTATATGTCGCATACACGCGCTGGGCTTCTTTGACCTTCGAAACAATTTGGTCCAAGTGGGCCAATTCTTCCGGGGTGGCAACAGCCGGCGCAGTTTTCTTTTCCGCCATAAATAGTCTCCTTGTGATATACAAAAACATCTCTATGGATATTTTGATATCTATATTTTATATTTTGCACGAAATGATGTCAATAACCCTTCTATAAAACAACCGCAGAAAGGCTTGACAAGGACTTTACAAATAGATATTATGGATATTGTAATATCCAGAGTTTTCAGACGATACATATGAGTATATTCCATCATAAAAAAGAAATCAGCATTCAAACCATCCGCCGCCTGCCGCAGTATCTGCGGATATTTTATAATCTGCACGCCTACGGGCGGGAATTGGTGTCCTCCACCGCTTTGGCGGAAGAAACGCAGCTGCTGCCCATCGTCATCAAAAAAGATTTGCAGGCCGTGGGCGCCCCCAGCAAACTGCGGGCCGGCTTTAAAGTGGCGGGGACGATTGCCGTTATTGAAAAATTTTTGGGCTGGAACAATTTAAACAAAGCTTTTTTGGTGGGCGTTGGCCATTTGGGCGCGGCGCTGTTGGGGTTTGACGGATTTAAAAACCACGGGCTTGAAATTGTGGCGGCCTTTGACACGCACCCGGAAAAAGTGGGCAATTCGGTTCATGGCGTGCAGGTGTATCACACGGCGCAATTGGCGGGAATCATTGAAAAACAAAATTTAAAAATAGCCATTTTAACCGTGCCCGCGGCCGCGGCCCAAGGCATTACCGATACGCTGGTGGCGGCGGGGATTAAAGCCATTTGGAATTTTGCCCCCGTCAATTTAACCGTTCCGCCCGGCGTGGTGGTGCAGAAAGAGGACATTTCTTCGGGTTTGGCCGAATTGTGCGCCAAGTTAAAAAGCCGCTGACGCGTTTTACAAAACCCCGCCTTTTAAAACAGGCGGGGTTTTTAAATAAAAAACGGAGCCTGGCGGGCTCCGTTTAAAAAACCGAATACGGTTAATTAATTTCTTTAATTTCCACGTCAAACGTTAATTCTTTGCCGGCCAGCGGGTGGTTGAAATCCAGCACGACTTCTTTGTCCGTAATTTCTTTCACCACGGCGCGGAAGGTGTGCCCCGCATTGCTGGCGCCCACCATATCGCCTACTTTGAGGTTTTCGGCGCCGCCGATGGCTTCTTTCGGCACGCGGCGGATGGCTTCGGGCAATACTTTTCCGTAGCCTTTCTCAGGGGAGACTTTTACCGTTTTCTTGTCGCCCACTTTCATCCCGGTCAGTTCTTCTTCCAACCCCGGAATAATATGCCCGGCCCCGTGCACATATTCCAGCGGGCCGCGTCCTGCGGAGGTGTCGGCGGTTTTGCCGTCTACCGTGAGGGTATAGTCAAATTTGACTTTAGAACCTTCTTTAATCATTTTTATCTCCTTTTGCCGCAGAAGTTCTGGGCGAGTATATGGGTATATTGTAACAGTTTTGTTTAAAAATGGGCTAAAAAATCCGTATGTCGGTGCGTAAAAGCCCCCGCCCGGAAGGGGGCGGGGGATACCAACATGTTGGCTGGGGGTAAAATAGACGCCTGGCTCCCCCGGGCCGCCCGCTGGGCGGTGTACCCCCAGTATGGCTCTTTAGCGGGGGAAGCTCAAGGCCAAAAAAGGATTAGTTGGGCGCATAAAAAACGCGCCGCTTGGGCGGCGCGTTGTCTAAGAAAGCGCGTGCGTTAATCGTTGCCAAAGATGGTGTTTAGCTGCCGGTTGACGCGGTAGAAAGTGGCGCATTTGGGCATATCTTTTAGGCGTTTGGCGCCGATATACGTCATACAGCTGCGAATGCCGCCCAAAATGGCCAGCAGGGTGTGCTCAATCGGCCCGCGGAAGGGAATTTCCACTACTTTTCCTTCGCTGGCGCGGTATTTTTTCATCCCGCCGTAGTGTTTGTCTTGGGCGTATTCGGAGCTCATACCGTAGAATTTCTTATATTGTTTCTCTTCAATGCGCATGGCGCAGGTTTTGTCGTCAATCATCTCTACTTCGCCCGTTTGGAACGACTTGGTGCACATCTCGCCGCCGCTTTCGGTGTGGCCCGCCAGCAGGCCGCCCAGCATCACAAAATCGGCCCCGGCGCATAAGCTTTTGCAAACGTCCCCGGGCACGGTGCAGCCGCCGTCGGCGCAAATCATTCCGCCCACGCCGTGGGCCGCGTCGGCGCATTCAATGACGGTAGAAAATTGCGGCCGTCCGACGCCGGTCAGCTTGCGGGTGGTGCACACCGAGCCGGGCCCGATGCCCACTTTTACGATATCGGCTCCGTTTAAAATCAGGTCTTCGCACATATCGCCGGTTACGACGTTGCCCGCCATAATAAGCGCCTGCGGAAAGTCTTTGCGGATTTTGCGGATGTAGTTAATCAGGTACGGCGAGTAGCCGTTGGCTACGTCCACGCAGATGTTGTTGATGAGCTTGGAGGCCATAACTTGTTTGAGTTTTTCGTAATCCGCGTCCGACACGCCGGAACTGACAAACAGCAAATCGTTGTTGCCAAACGCTTGGGCGTTGTCTTTAAGAAACTGCAGCAGTTCTTGGGCCGTATAATGTTTGTGCAGGGCGCTCATCAGGCGGAGTTTTTGCATTTCTTTGGCGATTTCAAACGTACCGGTAGTGGCCATATTGGCCGCTACAATGCCGGTAGCCGTGAGGGAGCGGGGGCACCATTTAAACGTATATTCGCGCTCTACAATTACTTCCGAGCGGGAAGCCAGCGTGGAGCGTTTGGGGCGCAGCAAAACGTCGCAATAATCCAGCTGGATATCATCATAAATTCTCATATTAATCCTCCTTCCGGCCGCAGAGCATCCGGCCAAACCGTCTTATATCATACAAAATTTAGGTTTTAAAAGCAGTTTGGCGGCTTGGCACGGAAAGAGTTTTTTAGTTATAATGGGTATTGTAATAAACGATAAAAAGCCTATACTTTTACAGGGAGTTTTTATGAAAAGAGGGTTTACCTTAATTGAATTATTGGCAGTCGTGCTGATTATGGGTATTTTAACGGCGATTGCGCTGCCCCAGTACCGCCGCAGCGTGGAGCGCACCCGCGTGGCGGAAGCGCTGCAGATGCTGCCTGCCATTTACGACGCGCGGGAACGGCTGATGACCGAACGCGGCTGGAAGTGGGGATTGCAACTGGTTCAACCGGCGGTTTCTTTTGACAAGCTGGACATCGATATGAAAGGAAAACGAACCAGCGACACCACCCTGCTTACGGAAAATTTCCAGTATAATTTAGTCCAATCCTGTGCGGGCAGAATGTGTACAGTCGGGGAACCGTGGGTGTCGGCCACGCTGCAAAAAGGTACTTATAAAGGAACGATTGTGTATTATGCGGGCGATCAATTTACCTGCTGTCCCGGAACCAGCGGTTCGGATGCGTGCGAGCGCCTGAATTTGGATAAAGCCGCCTGCGAATTCACCGTGATTCCGGTTGTTCCCTAATGGAGAGAGCTATGAAAAAAGGATTTACGCTGATTGAATTATTGACGGTTGTATTGATTGTGGCAATTTTGTCCGGCGTGGCGCTGCCGCAGTATAGAAAAGTGGTGGAAAAAGCCCACGCTTCCGAGGCGCAGGCCATGCTGAGAACCATTTACGACTCCAGCGAACGCCTGGCGGGCGAATTTGGCTTTCGCTCGTATGCTGCGCTGGTGGCGCAGAAAGGACAAACCAATTATTCTTTCCCGCGGATGGATATGTTCGACTCCTCCAACTTGCCGACGGGATGCTCGCTGGTGGACAGCAACCGCACGCTGCAATGTTCGCGGTTTTCGTATACGGCGCTTGTAAATGAAAACGGCGTGGCGTATGTCAAAGCCGAAAAACGCACCGATCCGTATAAGGGCGTATCGTTTTATTTCGACCGGGAAAACCAGCAGCTTTATTGCAAAGAGCCCGATGCTTCCTCGGAGGCGTGTGATATTTTCGGCTTGGATACGTTATAGGAGCTTGTATGCAGAAAAAAGGATTTACGCTGGTGGAAATTTTGGTGGCGGTGATGATTGTGTCGCTGTTAGTGACGATGGCGGTGCCGATGTATGATAAAACCGTGGAAAAATCCCGCATGGCCGAGGCGCGGACGTTGATGAAAAAAATTTTAGAGTCCAAATTGCGCACCTTGGACAATATGGACAGAGAAAACTACGCAAACGGATTGTTTGGCTTTGAAAATTTGGACGTTACCATTCCGTGTGTGGACGCCTCTACGGGCGCCCGCCTGACGCGCTGCACGGGGAATACCCTCTACACCAAAGATTTCAAATACACGCTATTGCCGCAAGGCTCGGTTTCCGGCTCTACCGCCACCATTATTAACGGCGTGTGTGCCGTGCGCCGCAAAGGGGACAACGCCGGCGTGAACTTCTTGTATTTGGGCGAATTGGAAACCAATTCCAATCGGGATAATTTCCTGTGCAACGACGGAGCCGGGGACGGCTCCTGCGAAGTGTACGGGTTGGATTCCACCGCTTCGGGCTGGTGCAGTTGAGAAACGGTTTTTGCGAAATATAAAAAGCCGGGAGATTTTTTCTCCCGGCTTTTTTGTGATTGGAGCTGCCCATTAATCTGCCGGCACCCGCATTTGCCCGCGTAAAAATACTTTTTCCGGCTCAAAAGAAGCGTTCAGCAATACAATATCGGCCGAGGCTCCTTCTTCCAACGCGCCATACTTGGAGAGGCCTATTAAGCGGGCCGCATTGGACGAAGTGCACGCCGCCGCCTGCGGCAAGGTGTAGCCGCAGTCCAACAGCGTTTTAAACGCTTGGGCCATGGTAAGGGCCGAGCCGGCGATCACGCCGTCCTTCCGACGCCGCCAGACGCCGCCCTTAAAGACCACTTCCTCCGCGTTGGCAAGGAAGGGGCCCTCTTTTTGCCCGGTGGGAAGGAGCGCGTCCGTAATGGCAATAATTTTTTCAATCGGTTTGACCGTGCGCAAAAAGGACACAATGTCCGGGTGCACATGCACGCCGTCGGCAATCAGTTCGCACGAAATACCGGGATGCATCAGCGCCGCGCCCGCCACGCCCGGCTCGCGGTGGTTGAAAGGGCTCATGGCGTTAAATAAATGGGTTACGTGGGTAACGCCGCGCGCCGCCCCCAGCAGAAATTCATCATACGTGGCGTTGGTGTGGCCGGCTTGCAGCAGGATGCCGTTTTGTTTGGCGTAATCAATCACCGGTTCAATGCCGGGCAATTCCGGCGCCAAGGTAACGGAAACGATGGTTCCGTCGCCCGCTTCACAAATTTTTTGAAACGCTTTTAAATCGGCCGGCGCAATATCCTGCGGCTTCATCACGCCCGGCTTTTTGGGGGAAATAAACGGCCCCTCCAAGTGAAATCCGATGATTTTGGCGCCCGTTTCCAACCCTACCGCCGGGCGGAGTTTGCGAAGCAGTTTTTCCATCTCTGCCGGTTTAGCGCAATAGAGCGTGGGGCAGAAAGCACATACCCCGGTTTGCGCCAACGCTTCCGACATATTCAGCAAGGCCTGCGGGTCGGCCAGTTCCGGGCCGAAACCGGCAAAACCGTGAATATGCAGATCAATAAATCCAGCAATGGCCACACAGCCCTTTGCCTCAATGCGGGGCAGCTGCTGGGCCTGCGGCGGAAGTTCCTCCGCGTCTAAGATGCGGAAGATGTGCCCGTTTTGAATCCAAATCGCCGCCTGTTGAAGCGTGTCTTGCGGGGTAACGGCACAAACGGGTGTAATTAAAAAATCGTTCATAGCGCCTCCTTAGGCAGTTCCACCACCCAATGCGGCGCATCGGGCTGGCTGTGCATCAGCGCATCTAACTGTTGGCGGATGGGCCCTTCGGCCAGGGCGCAGGCGGCGGAGTCCGCCAGCAGGGTGGCGTGGGGGTGCAATTTAAGCGCCGTAAGCGGGCAGGCTTCGCTAAGGCCCGGTTTGCATAATTGCGCCACCGCCCCCGCTTTGGACGGGCCGGAGGCCAAAAACAAAAGTTCCTGCGCTTGCAAAATGGTGCCAATCCCCACGGTTAAGGCTTGCGTGGGGACGCGGTGAACGTCGTTTAAAAAGAAACGCGAGTTGGCCTGTATGGTGGCCGCCGTTAAATTGACGGGGCGGGTGCGGCTGTCAAAGGAGGAGCCTGGCTCGTTAAAAGCGATATGCCCGTTTCGCCCGACCCCGCCCAGAAACAAGTGAATGCCGCCGGCTTGGCGGATTGCCCGCTCGTACTGGGCGCACTCCAGCGGCAAATTGGCCGCCTGCCCGTCTAAGATATGAGTGTTTTCGGGGGGGATGTTCACCTCGGAAAACAGATTTTGGCGCATATAGCTGTGGTAGCTTTGGGGATGATCCTGCGGAAGCCCGACATATTCATCCATATTAAACGTAACAATATGCCGGAAATCCAACAAATGTTCTTTGTAAAAAAGCCGCAGGTTGGCGTAAAAATCCACCACGGTGCCGCCGGTGGGCAGCCCCATGACGAACGGTTTTTCGGCCGTTGGGCGGAAGGCGTGTATTTTTTCTTTTACATACGCCGCCGCCCATAATCCCAAATTCATTTTGGTTACTACCAAACGCATACGCAGCTCCCGAAGCTTCTTGCTTTGAAAACAAAACTATACGCCAAATTCCGCCTTGGCCAAAGCGCGCACTTCTTTTGCGCTGGCCAACGTAACGGCTTTTTGCGCGGCTTGCCCGCAGCGGCGGCTGTCAAGCCGGCGCACCAGGGCTTTAATTTGCGCCACCGCTCCTGCGCCTACGGCCAGTTCCGTTACGCCTAATCCTATCAGGAAAGGAATGGCGGTCAAGTCTCCTGCCATAGCGCCGCAGACGGCCACCGGTTTGCCCTGCTGCCGGGCTCCTTCGCAGGTAAGCCCGATCAGGCGCAGCACGGCCGGGTGGAGCGAATCGGCTAGGACGCTTAATTCTTTGTGGCCGCGGTCAATGGCAAGGGTATATTGCGTTAAATCGTTGGTGCCGATGGAAAAGAAATCCGCCCGTTCCGCCATTTGACGGCTGCTGAGCGCCGCGGAAGGAACTTCCACCATCATCCCGATTTGCACGTTATTTTTAACGCCCAAGGCTTGCTTTTCTTCTAAAATGACCTGTCTGAAAAAATCCATTTCTTCGCTAAAAGCCACCATCGGCAGCATAATGCGCAAATTGCCCGTTTGCGGCGCCACGCTTAACATGGCCCGCAGTTGGGTGCGGAAAAAAGCTTCGTTGTGTTTAAAAGCGCGTATGCCGCGAATGCCGACAATCGGGTTTTCCTCTTTGGGAATATGCACGAAAGGAAGCGGCTTGTCGCCCCCGGCGTCTAGCGTGCGCAGGGTAACCGGGCGGCCTTGTGCGGCGTTGACCACCGCTTGGTAAGCGGTCTGCTGTTCCTGCTGGGAGGGGGCTTGCGTGCGGCCGTGGAATAAAAATTCCGTGCGTACTAAGCCCAGCCCGTCAGCCCCGTTTGTGATTGCGCGGGCGGCTTCTTTTTCGTTGGAAACATTTCCTTCTACCCAAATTTGCACGCCGTCCTGCGTGCAGGCTTTTTCGTGGGCGGCTTGTTCCTGCGCCAAGCGTTCTTGGCGGTGTTGATCAAGGCGTTTGGAAAAATCGGCCTGCTGTTGAGGCGTGGGATTTGCGGTAAAAAGGGCGTGGTCGGCATCTAAGCAAATGGAGGTTCCGGCCGGAATATCCAGCACTTTCTGCCCGCCGCGCACCACGGTGGGAATGCCCATATTGCGCAAAATAATGCTGGCATGCGCCGTGGGAGAGCCGGCCGCTAACAACACGCCGGCCACTTGCCCTTCCAAGGCGGACGCTTCGGAAGGAAGCAGTTCTTCCGCCACCAGAATGCACCCTTGCGGCACTTGCGGGGCGGTTTGGCTTTTGCCGCCCAAACGCAATAACAGCGCGCGGCGCAAATCTTTCAAGTCGGCGGCGCGTTCCATTAAGAAGGCGTTGGCGGTTTTTTGCAGTACGCCGATGCTGGCGCGGATGGCCTCGCTGATGGCGTAGGCGGCAGATTTGCCGGCCTGGACGGATTGCTGTGCCTGTTTGGCCAGTTCTGGATCTTGCAAAATGCTTAAATGCGCGCCTAAAATGGCTTTGGCTTCTTCATTCTTTTCGGAGGCGATTTTGCTTTCCGTTTCCGCAATGACCGCCTGCAGTGTGTCTGTCAGGCGTTTTTGTTCGGCGGCGGAATCGGCGGCGTTTTCTTCAAAGGCAATATCGGCCGCGTGATACAGAAACGCTTTTCCAAACGCCAGCCCCGCACAGGCGGTTAAGGCTTTTTGCTCCGACGAAGCGGGTGCAGCCGTTGGCGCGGGCGCGGGAAAAGTGTTTTCGCCCAGCCCTTCTTTAAAGGCCGTTTCCAGCTGCGCCAAGAACGCTTTTGCCTGGTCTTGCGGCCCGCCGGCGCGCAGCGTAACGGTATCGTTATAGGCCAGCGCCATACCCATGATGGCTACCACGCTTTTTGCATTGGCGGCGGTGCCCTGTTTTACGATTTCAACGGTAAACGGATATTTAAGCGCCATTTGGGCCAGCACCCCGGCGGGGCGGGCATGCAGGCCGTTGGGGTTGATCACGGTAATGGGGGCGCTTTGCGTGAGCGGTTCATCGGAAGAAGAGGCTTCGACCGCCTGCACTGACGGCAGCTGAAACAGCGGATCACCCACTTTCAAAATGCCGTCCGCCTTATTTGCAACGGAAGATTCCGGCGGGGTCGTAACCACCACCATCACCAGCGGGCTGGCGGCTTTTTGGGCGATGACGTTCGGATCAAATTTCAGCAGGGGCTGCCCTTTTTTTACCATATCCCCCGTCTTGGCCAGCGGCGTGAAACCTTCCCCTTTTAAGGTAACTGTTTCCAACCCTACATGCACCAGCACTTCCACGCCGTTTGCGCCCAGCACAAACGCATGGGATTCTTTATTAAAATTGATAATTTTTCCATCAAATAACGCAAACACGGTGTCTTCCACCGGGTCAATGGCGATGCCGTCACCCAGCATATGTTCGCTGAAAACGGGATCGGGTACTTTTTCCAACGGAACGGCTACTCCCGCAACGGGAGAATAAACGGTAAATGTATTGGACATAAAAACTCCTTCAAAGGTTACCTCCATTATAGTATATTATCAGGCTTTTTTTAAGAAGAGAAAAAGGCGCAGGCCGCAGGCTTGCAGACGGGGCCCGGCCGCCGCCCCGGCCCTGCGGTTTGACGGAGGCGGTTTATTTTTGATATTCTTCCAAATAGTTACATTTATAAATGGGGTGCTTTATGTCTTGCGATTGGCAATATACGGCGCAACAGTGTGCAGAAAACCGCCGCCGGATCAATTTGCATACGGAGCTTGCTTCGCCGCGGAAGACGGCCGTCGTGCTGACCTGCAGCCGCGCTTTTACGTTTTGCACGTATGTATCGGTTGATTCGTTTCTTCGCCATTCCCCGCAGTTGGCGGAGCAGAGCGATATTTTTGTGTTTATCTGGCAGGCCGATGATAAACTGCGCCAAATTTTTACGTCTTTGTCCGACCGCGTGCAGGTGGTGGATTTTGATATGCCCTACCCGGTGCCGGCCCGCAAGAGTATTACGCTTTTTACTCCGGCGTCGTACGCCCGGTTTGAATGCTTTCGGCTGTTAGACCGCTATGAACGCGTGCTGTTTTTGGATTCCGATGTGCTGGTGCGCAAGGAATTGGCGGGCGTGTTTGACCAAATTTCCAACGGTATCGGCATAACCTTAGATCCGGTGATGACGACGGTCGCGCGCAATTTCTTTTCGGTGCCGGAAGGGGTAAATCCTTCCTCCCCCGGGTACAATGCGGGCGTATTTGCCCTGACCAGAAAGCTGCCTTGCCCCGGCCGCTATGCGGAAATTACCGATTGGCTGTATGCGCAAATGGCCCGCTGGGCGGATTATTTGTTTTTGCCGGATCAGGCGGTAATTAATGTGGCGGTGGATCATTTCGGCTGGCAGGCAACGGTTTTGCCGCGGGATTATAACCGGCCGGCGTCTTCTTCCCATGCCGATTTGAAACGGGCGTATATCGTGCACAGCACGGGCCCGCGCAAATTTTGGTGTTATTATTATTTTCGGGAATGGTACCGCGGATATGCCGAGTGGATTAAAAAGGGCGGGGCGCCGGTGTCCGTGCGCAAGGACAGCCGGGCCTATGTGGCCTTTTGCCGCAAATTCGGCCTGCAGAACCGTGTGTTTTTCCAGCTGATGCCGGATTGTTTTGCACGTCCCGTTAAGGCGCTTCGTTTTGCGCTGAAGGCTTGGCTAAAGCCCGAGTTTTAGAAGCTTGCGCCTTGTAAAAACACCCCGAACGGAAGTTCCGTTCGGGGTGTTTTTTTGCGTGAGATTTTTACTTGCTTACGCTTAGTACTTCCGCCGCCGTATGCGCGCCGAACTCCGGCGCGTACATGGACTGGGTTTGCGCCGGCAGCGCGTGAAAACGGCCTTCCAGCGTGGGGCGCAGCACATAGCGCAAGGTAACCGTGCCCGCCGGCAGCCAATTGATAAAGAAATTGGTTTCGGCGTCGCGGTTTTCGCGGTAGAGCCACAGCGGCTCGTGCGTCCAGCCGCTGGTCAGCTCGTCACTTTCAAATCCGGCCGGTTTGGGATCTGTCAGCAGGACGTATTCAAACGCGCTGTCGGAAGTAAGCGTCAGGTGCACTTCCACTTCGTCGCCCACCTGCACTTCGCCCAAATCCTGCACGGGGCGGATTTTCTGCACGCCGTCTTGAGTAAAACGGGTGTAGTATTTGCGCGTTACGTTGAGCACGCCCTTGGGCGAGGCTTTGGCCTGGGCCGACTGATAAATGACCGACAGGGAAGCAAAGTCCGTCAGCACGCCTTTTTTGGTAATTTGCGCCCGCAGCGCCTGCGGCGTAATTTGGCCGCCTTGGCGCACGAGCTGCAAGTCTTCCGTCCAGTCAAAGGGTTCAAACGAGAACGATTTCTTCTCTCCGCCCCACTGCACCGTATATTCCACCGGCAGCGACAGGGCCCCTTTGTGCTGCATGACTTTAAGCAGGGTAAACATCGCCTGTGCGGCGGCTTTGGGGTCAGACCATTCGTTCACTTGCCGGTTGAACAGAATCCACTGGGTCATCGGGTCAATTTTATCCGATTCCGGGCGCAGTTCCAACAGCGTGCGCAAGGTGGTCGTTTGGGTGGAAAGGGTATCGCGGTACCACACCCAGCTTTGCGGCTCGGGCGCGAAATAGGCGCCCGTCAGCTCGTCTTGTTTCATGCGCGAGAGCACCAAGTCCAGATAGCGGTTGGCTTTTACGTCGTCGCCCAAGCGGTGGTAGACGGAGGCCGCATAAATTTGCCCCAGCGGCGTCATAAAGCGGGCCAGCTGGTCGGCGTAGTCCGCCCAGCGTTTGACATACGGCTTGGCCTGTGCCGTTTGCGCCCAGTTGGGCGGGAAAGACGAAAGCGTGTACGCCGCATACAACGCAAAGGCCACGGTCGTTTCCGAGCCGGTTTTGTCGTCCTGCAGGCGTTTTTCAATACGCGGGACGATGTAGGCAAAGGCCTTTTGGGCTTGCTCCTGCGGAATGTCGGCCCCGTAGGAAAGCGCTTGGGCAAACATATGCAGGGCGTAGAGGGTTAAATATTCGTCTTCCTGCCCGCCGGGGAACCACGCAAAGGATCCGTTTGCGTTTTGGAATTTGACGATTCTCGCCCATTCTTTGGCTTTCGTTTTGGCCACGATTTGCGGATTAAATAAATCAATAATATCCGCCGTGTGGACGGCCGCACCCTGCGCTTGGCGCAGCCAAGGCGTTTGCTGCAGCAGGGTAAGGCGCAGCGGGTCGGACTCGTTCCACGAAGCGTTCACGCCGGTGCGTTTGGGCAGTTTGGCCACGGCTTCTTTGAGCTGGGGGTACTGCGTGTAGAATGTATTGACGACCGCCAGCGGTACGTAGCGGTTGAGCGAGGAAACCAAGTCGTTATAGCGGGTGGAAAGCAAGTTCGGCATGGAGTTGAGCACCGACAGCGCCAAACTGGGGTTCAGCGTCAGAACGGCGGTTTGCGCTTCGGCGTCGGGCACGTCGTTTAACTCGGTAATTTCCAGCGTGTTTTCCCCGTTTTTAAGCGCGGTGTTGACGGTGGCCAGCAGGCGTTCTTTGCCGGGGTAGACCGGCAGGGTTTTTTGTTCGCCGTCGCTGTTTTTGCCGCTGCGCGCCGTAACGGTGGCTTGATAAAGCGCCGGCTGGGAAGGAGCGGTAATTTCCCACGTTACAAATTCCGTGCTGTTGGCGCCGACGGCAAGGCTCTTTTTGGTTTTGGATAAACCGAAGGCCTCGTTGGCGGGGGCATTGTCGGCGCGGAGGGCAATGTCCACTTCCGCGGTAAGCTTTTTATCCGTCAGGTTAGTCAGCGCCGCCTGCAGGACGCCTTTGTCTCCTTCGCGGTAAAAACGCGGCATTTGCAGGCGCACCATAAAGTCTTTGCGGGTAACGGTTTGGGCGGAAAACGCGCCGAAATCGGCATTTTTGGTAAGCACAAAGCCCAAAATGTTCCACGCCGTCAGGCTTTGGGGCATGGTAAAGCGGACGGATGCCTGCCCGTTGACAAGCGGCAGGGCCGGGTTGAAATAAGCCGTTTCGGAAAAATCCGTGCGCAAGGCCGTTTGCGCCGCATCGTCGGAGGCGGCTTCTTCTTCGGCATAGGCCGAGCGGCTTTCTGCGGGGGCGGCGGCCGCCGTATCCATTACCGCCGATTCTTGCTGCAGCAGTACGTTGCTGGCCGTTTTCATCAGCTGCGGGGCGGCGGTCAGCATGGCGCCGCCGGCGACGGCCATATTTCTAAAGAAACGCACCGGCAGGCGCAGGTTTAACTGCGGCAGGGTAGGCGGCACCAAATACGGGCGTTCCGGCGCGTTATACGCGCGGGAAAAGGAACCGCGCAAGGCGCTGGCCGAGCGGTCGCCCAGGCTGGTGTTTTGGGAAAACAGGGAAGCCAGCGTAAACGGATTTTCCTGCTTGGCGTAATAGTCCAGCGATTTGTCGTACACCGTGAGGCTGGCCTGCCCGCTGACGGGGCTGCCGGTAATGTCTTTGGCGGTCAGTTTCCAAGCCGTCGTTTCGCCGGGGCGCACCGAAGCGGGAACGTCCAGCGTAACGCCGAGCTCTTTATTGTCAAACGGAATTTCCAGCTGGGCGGAACCTTGGTGGAAGGTGTAGTTGCTGGCGCCAAACCACGCCACCGCCAGGCCGCCGCGTTCTTCCTGTTCCACCGGGAAGGAATACACCGATACGCCGCCGGGCAGCAAGTCCTTGTGTTTGAGGAAGGTGTCTCCCCAATACACTTCCACGCGCTTAGAGCCTTCCAGCGCGCCGGCGCCCAACAGCACGCGGGCGGTTTCGCCGGGGTAGTAGGCGGCGTGCTGGACGAGGGTTACGTCCGGCAGGGCCAGGGCAGACTGTTCGGCCGCTACGATAAAAATCATCTGCTGCGGGTCGGCTTTATCGGATTTTAATTTCAGCCGGTAAACGCCTTCTTCCAGCGCCGCAAGCGCCAACTTTTGCGGGCCGGGCGTTTTGAAATTGAGCGTTTTGCTAAACACCGTTTTTTCTTCCGGGGCGTTTTGATACCATTCTTCCAGCGACGGCGTGCGGTGGGCGTAAACTTCGTCTTCCAGCTGGGGAAGTTTATTTTGCAGGCGCGCCACCTGTACGGTCACTTTGCCGGAGACGGATTTTCCCTGTGCGTCGGTCAAATCAATCGTCGCCAACGAAGAAATTTCTTTTTTGGCGTCGTAAAACCCTTGTGAAAATTCCACTTTAAACAATTTGGGTTTTGCACTTAGCGTGTAGGTGCGGGACGCGTCAATGGCGCGGCCGCTTTCATCGTATACTTCAGCCGTAACGACGTATTTGGCAAAAGAAGCGTCCTCTTCTTCCGGCGCCGCGGGCGTGAAGGACACGGTAAAATCGCCGTTTTCGTCCGTTGTCGTTTTGCCTTCGGCAAGCAGGGTGTTTTCCGCCTGCAAAATGCGGGGATACCACCAATAAAACGGCGGAACGTAGCGCTGGCGGGAAACGGTGTATTGGACGGTGGCGTTTTGCAGCGGGGCGCCCATATAGTATTGGGCATGCCCGCCGATAGAAGCGGCCTTGCCGTATTCCATGGTTTTGGCCGGGTCTCCCAGCGTCAATTCATAATCGGGGCGTTTAAAGTCTTCCACGCGGAACGAGTTGTACGTGCGGAACGAGCGGCCGCCCGCCGTTACCGAGGCGCGGATTTGGAAGTAGCCCAGCATGGTTTCTTCCGGCAGGACAAACTGGGCCGAAGCCGTGCCCATTTCGTTTAACAAAGGCGCCGCCGAAAATACTTTTTCGCCGGAGGCATTGGTTACTTCTATTTCCACCCGGCGGCCCGGCAGCACCCGAAGGCCCCGCGGCAAGACTTCAAATGCGTTTACCGCCAGCTGCACGTTTTGCCCCGGGCGGTAGATGGGGCGGTCGGTCTGGGCAAACAGGCGGATGAGATCTTTGTTGTAAAAATGGAAGTACACCGCATTGGCCGTATAGGCTTGGCTGCCGTCTTTTTGGGCCAATACGTTTACAAAGTGAGAACTGCGCTTATCATTATTGGGGGAGACCACAATCTCGCGCGCCACGGAGGAAGAGCCGTCCTCGGTTGTAAATCCGCGCTGGCGCGTGCCGTTCCAAGCGGTGATAATGTCCAAATCCGCATTGCCTTCCGGCAGGCCCGTTTTGAGATTGACGGTATAGAACCGGAATAAATCCGGGCGGTACGTATGGGCGGAACCCGTCAGTTCGGCGGTGTATTTGTCGGGGTTGTCTTCAATGGCGGCCGTTACAAAAAGGGCTAAGTCCGTTACGTTGAGCACGGTGGCGAGCACGGGGGACTTGTCTTCGTCAAACGATTCGTCCCAGCTGGCCAGCGCCACATAAAAACCGTTTTCCAGCTCCGGCAGCTTTAGCGAGATTTTTTTAGACCGGTACGGTTTTTCATACGAGACCGCTTGGGAGAGCGTGTGGAGCGGGGCGCGGTCTAAAAAGAGAGGAATGTTTTTGGAACTGATTTGGGAAAGGAAATTCCAGGAGTTTACGGTGTCGCTTAAATAAACCTGGTGGTAAAGCCGCTGCAATTCTTCCCGCGACGTGGGGTATACGCGCACATAAACGGCCGGCGCGTTGCGCACGGAGAAAGAAATCTCCGGCCGGTGCGAATAGGCTTGGGGCAGGCGGTCAAAAGACAATTCGTTTTGGGTAATTTGCTGCGCCAGCTGCTCGCAGAGCGACGTATAGTACGATCCTTCCAGTTCCTCCTGGGCATACTGACAAATTTTAAGCGCCGTTTCGGGGTCGTCGTGTACGTTTAGCAGCTGGGCCGCCCGGTACGCCGCGTACGAACGGCCGTAGGCGGTGCCTTCCGGCGAAACATAATTTTTGAGCTTGTTCCAAAAGCCCATCTTTTGCGGCGTGTAGCCGCTGATTAACTGCAGTTGTTCTACCGCTTTTTGAAGCGCTTTTTCCGGCTGAGTCAGGCGGAAGAGGGAGGGCGAGTCAAAGGGGAGCAAAATGTATTGCGTACGCCAGAAGGTTTTGGCGTCTTTGCGGTTTTTGCCGTCCAGCAAGTAGGCCGTTTCCAGCAGATAGGCCAGCTGTTGGGCCGTTTCCTGGCGGGAGGCCAGCGGCTGGGCGGTGCCGTCTAAAAAGTAGGCTTCTTCCCGCGCGAGCGGTACGGGGGCGTTTTGGCCTTGCAAGCGGCTGATCCAGTTGTGCACCACCACATCAAACAGGGTGGGGATGCGCCGCGTGTCGGTTTTTTGAATATCTAAAATAAGGGTTTCCCGTTCCACCGGGTCGTTTATCAATGCCGCGCGCAGGGCCCAGAGCGTTTGGTAGTCGCGGTCTATTTGCTGGTTCCATTGGGCCAGCGTCCATTGTTCAGGGGAAGTGTTTGGCGCCGCGATTTCCCGTTCGTTCATAAGAGAGGGGTACACCGCCGCCACTTGCTCGGCCATTTGGATGCGGTACAACAAAAAGCGCGCTTTCCACAGGTCGTCGGCGGGCAGGTCGTAGGAGAGCATGGTTTGCGCCGCCGTCATATATTCGCCCAGGCCATATTCGCAGGACGCTTTGCGCAGCTGCGCCTGCAGGCGGTCGTCGCCGGTGGCGGTCTTTAAAACGGCTTCATACTGCGTAAGCGCCCGGGAAAAATCCCCTTGGGCGTACGCTTCTTCGGCTTTGGGCAGGCTTTGGGCGCTTAGCGCCAAAGGAAAAAACAACAAGGCCCCAATTAAACGAATGGTTTTTTTCATACAGTTCCCCTTATTTTTAAACGCCCCAGAATAAAAATCTCCGTCCGCCCAAGAGGGGGAAAGAGATTTTTATACAGGCAGTTGTAAAATGCAATCCGGGCTACATAACTTCCGGCGCGCTCACGCCGATAAATTCCAGCCCTTTCTTGATGCGTTCCGCTACGCGCTGGCAAATAAACAAACGGGAATGCGTCTGCTCCGGGTTGTCTTCGTCCAGCACGCGGCACGTGTCGTAGAACGCATGGAAAAGCCCCGCCAGTTCCACGAGATAGGTGGTTAAATGGTGGGGGCTCAAATCGGCCACGCAGTTGCGCAGCACTTGTTTAAACCAAACCAGTTTCAACAACAGCGCGCGTTCCTGCGGCGCCAGCGGCGTGCGTACGCCGTTGTATTGCGTAAATCCTTTTTCCGCGGCGGCCTTAAAAATGGAATGAATGCGCGCGTGTACGTATTGTACATAGAAAACGGGGTTTTCGTTGGTGCGCTTTTTGGCCAAGTCCATATCAAAAAGCATATGGGCGTTGGGGGTGCGGCTGGCAAAGAAAAACCGGCAGACATCCGTGCCCACTTCGTCCATCAGTTCCCGCAGCGTGATAAACCGCCCGGCCCGCTTGGACATTTTGACCTGCTCGCCGTGTTCGGTTAAGTGCACCAGCTGGTGAATAATCGGCACGAAGGAGCTTTCTTCTTTGCCCAAGGCGTGCACCGCCGCCTTCATGCGCGGTACATAGCCGTGGTGGTCGGCCCCTAAAATATCAATCAGGGTATCGTAGCCGCGGTCGTATTTGTTTTTGTGATAGGCGATATCCGCCAAGAAATAGGTGGGGCGCCCGTCTGTGCGCACAAGCACGCGGTCTTTGTCGTCCTGCGCTTCGGCGTCCTGCGTGGAGCCGAACCATACCGCGCCGTCTTTTTCGTAGGTATATCCCTTTTCGGTAAGCGCTTGCAGGGCTTTTTGCGGGGCGTGTTCTTTGTGCAGGTCGGACTCGCGGAACCAGCGGGTGAAATCCACATGGAAGTCCTTCATGTCCTGCTGCTGGGTTTTGATAAGTTCTTCCATGGCCCAGCGGCCGTAGTCTTCTTCCTGCAAATCGGCGGGCATCCGCTTGACTAAATCAATCAGGTACGACCCGTGGTAGCCGTTTTCCGGCGGCTCTTTGCCTTCTTTGCGGGCTTTGACCGATTCCGCCAGCAGCTGCGCTTGGTTGCCGGCGTCGTTGACGTAGTATTCGCTGTCGCACGAATAGCCCAGCGCCCGGTGGATTTTCACCAAGCTGTCCCCCAAGCTGGCGCCGCGCCCGCTGGCCACGTGCAGAGGGCCGGTGGGGTTGGCGGAAACGAATTCAATTAAAATGTTGTGTTTGGAAGTTTCGGCCCCGCGGTCTTTGATGCGGCGGTCGGAAGCGGTATCAATAATAAATTTGTCTTCCAGTTTCAGGTTGATGAACCCGGGCGGCAGGGCGGAAGCGTCGGCAATGGCGGTAATCTCGCGCAGGACGACGCAGGCCTCTTTGGCAATCTCCAATGGATTTTTGTGCATCTTTTTGGCGGCTGCCATGGCCCAAACGAGCGAAATGTCCGCCCCGGTATGGGCGGGCGCGGCGGAAAATTCTACTTCCGGCAATTCAAAACCTTTGAAGTAGTCCGCGTTGGATAATTTTAAGGTAATGTCTTGTTTCAGTTTTTCTAGCATGTTGAATTATTTTTTAGAGGCGGTCTTTTTGGCTGCGGTCGTTTTTTTGGCAGCGGTTTTTTTGGAAACGGCTTTTTTAGCCGTTGTTTTTTTGGCGGCAGTCTTTTTGACTGCCGGTTTGGAGGCAGCGGTCTTTTTGGCTGCGGTTGTTTTTTTGGCAGTCGTTTTTTTGACCGTTGTTTTTTTGGCGGCAGCTTTTTTGGCCGCCGGTTTTTTCTTGGCCGCCTTTTTGACGGGCTCGTTAAAGTTGATTTCTTTGCCAAAGCTGAAAATTTTGTCCAAGGCGTAGAAATCGCGCGCTTCCTGAGTCATCACATGCGCTAGGAAGCCGCCGTAGTCGCTCACGCGCCAGAGGTTGCTGTCGCCCCCGTCGCGGTTGAGCTTATAGTAGCCCAGTTCTTTGAGTTTTTTGCTGATTTCTTCTTCCACCGCATCCAAATGCGGCTTAGAGGTGGCAGTGGCAATTAAAATATAATCGCACAGGGAAGAGAGTCCTCCCAGGTCAATTACTTTAATGTTTTCGGCTTTTTTGCCGTCGGCCAAGCGGGCCGCCAGGCAAACGAGTTCTTTCGTGTTCATAAACCACCTCTGTAAAACGGTTATAATAACAATAAAATTAGTCTAGCATTTTAAAGCGGCATTTCAAAGTCTTTCCCCAGCACGATGCGGGTATCGCAGATGGCGTTGGCGGCATTTTCGGACTTGATTTCACTGTTGATGCCGATTGCCAGGCTAAGCTGTTTGACCTGCACCAGCCGGCCGCTGTAGTCCACAATAAACGACTGTTCCTGATAGGAAGGGTAATTGTCGTACTGCAGCACGTCCACCCGCAGCAGGCCTTTTTCGTTTTGCTCGCGCAGGTATTGGGTAAGCGCCAAGGCCAGGCCGCGCTTGCCGGACGCATTAAAAATTTCCACCACGATGGGTCTGTCTTTCACCGCCAGCGGGGCCATGTCTTCTATTTCCGGCAGGGGCGCCGGGGTGCGCACTCTTTTGGATTTGGACGCTGCCGGCAGGCGGACGGCAAAGTCCGCCGCGTCCAGTTTAGACAGTTCCAAAGCAAGCAGCAAAAATTCCGCCGGGGAGATATTGGTGCGCCGGTCGTGCCAGGCGGTAAGATATTCCCAGCCCGTGCGGGCGGCCAGCAGCGGGTTGTAGCGCCAGGAAGACAAATTATGCTTAAAATGATTCCAAAAGTCTTCCCTTTTTTCGGTTTGGGGAATAAAAAAGCGTTCCCCTTTTTCCGGCGTATAGGAACCGTGTTTTTTGGAAGAGCGTTTTTCGGAACTGACGGCCACCACCGCTTTTTGGGTGGCGGGGTTATAGGAAAATTTCATCGCCGGGGAGGTCAGCACCGTAAGCTGAATTTCGGACGCATCATGCCGGATGAGCGCTTGGGCCAGCGGCGAAGAAAACTGGGCCGCACCCGCCCATACCAGCACGCCCGCCAGCAGCACAAGCAAACAGCGCTCTATTATTTTTCTTGTTTTATAAGATGGTTCCATAAATCAATCCCCACCGGGCAGAGCCATTTTTGCGAGTCAATGGTAAAAAGCAGTTTGCGGTTGGCGGCGTACAGAAGCGCGGCGTCCAAATCCTGCAAGGCCAGGTTGCGGATGAGGAACGCGTCTTTGTACTTGCGGTCCTTGGAAGAAATATCCGCCACAAACAGAATTTTGGAAAGAGTGCTCATGTGCAGGCTGCCCAAGGTGTGCTCGGTAATGGCGTTTAGAATGTCCTTATCGTGCACGCCAAAGAGGTGTTTGGCAATCCAAGCCGAGGCATAACTGTGCAGCAGGCTGGGTTCCAAGCGGCAGATGTCCTCAAAAAACGGCACCTTGATTTTATGTTCCTTACAAAAACGGATGAGCTCCGGGCCGGAAAAGCCTTTTCCGGCGTCGTGCATAATGCCGGCTTTGACGGCCGATTCCACATTTACGTCGTAGATATCGCTTAGCGCGGCGGCCATTTCCGCCACGTTTTTGGAGTGGAGGTAACGGTTGGTTTTTAAGTGCGCCCGGAGCCAGTCGTGCACGGTCAAACCGTAGAGTTTGTTTTCGCGGATGGTGGGGGCAATTTGCGGCGGAATGGTGTCCGGCACGTCGCCGCAGGCCAAAATATGCGCGCGCACGCGGCTGGAAGAAAGCTTGGGGAAAAAGCCCGGCAGAAAAATATGTTTAAATGCGGCGGGGTTTTCGTCATATCCGCGCCGTTTGCCGGCCACCACCGTGGCGTTTTCAAAAATATAGCGCGGGTTTTTCCAGTTGTGCAGGTCGTTTAGGCAGTCCGTACCGACCAGCAAGTAAATTTCCGGGTTTTTATAACGCTTTTTAAGGTATTGCACCAGCTGGTAGGTGTAGGTTTTGCCGCCTTGTTTCAGTTCGTAATCGTCAAACACGATATTGCCGCTAAACCCCGCAAAGGCCTGTTTGAGCATTTTCATGCGCAGGCGGAAGGGCGTAGGAGATTTTGCTTTAAAAGGGGAATGATAGGCCGGCACGATATGCGCCACGTCCGGCGCGATGGTTTTCATCGCACGGCGGAAAAGCGATACGTGCCCTTTGTGAACGGGGTCAAAACTGCCGCCAAAAACGAGAACTTTCATAACACCTCATTATACAAGTTTTTTGCCAACGCCAAGCTTCCGGCAGGCAGGCGCTTGGGCCCGGCCTTTGGTCGGAGGGAAGGAGTTTTAATCGGTTAAAACCCCTTGGCGTAGGACAGAAACATAGGGCAAAGTTTACCGGAAGGATTGTTTCACTTCGTCGTATATATCTATTATACCTTTTTGGCAAACGCCCTTCCAACGGCTTAAAACGCTTGTTTGGGGCCCTTTGCGCGGGCGCCAAACGCGCTATTCCGTTTTAATATGCAGCAGCCATACGGCAATCAGCCCCAAGGCCAGGGCCGAAAACACAAATAAAGCCAGCGCAATTTCAATACAGCAGTGCGTCAGCGTAAAGGCCATGATGTTAAAAAACAGCCCGGCCGCGGCAAACGTAAGCAAAATAAAGGGGGATTTCCAGTGGAGTTTCTTAAGCCGCAGGGCGATGTGATCGTTGCTTCCTTTGAGGGGATTTTTGTGTTTTAAGATGCGCGCCAGGCTGACAAAGGCCGTGTCAAACAGCGGAACCGCCAGAATAAACAGCGGCGCCAAAAAGCCCCAAGAGGTGCGTTCACTGTAGCCGGTGCCGATGGAGAGGGCGGCAATCATAAAGCCCAAAAAGGTGGAGCCGCTGTCTCCCAGAAAAATTTTGCGTTTGGCGTGGTTGTAGGGCCAAAAAGCCAAGCAGGCCCCCAGTAAAGCCAGCGCGGCAAAATTAACGTAAACGTATTCCGACGGAAGCGCAATAACCGCCAGCCCCAGCGTGCAAACGACCGCCTGGCTGACGCACAGCCCGTCCATAATATCAAGCAAGTTAAACGCATTGGTCAGCCCCACCACCCACAAAAACGTCAGCGGCCAGGAAATCCAGGGCGAGGTAAACGCATGAATGCTGACCCCGTAATAAATCAGCGCGCCCGCCGCCAAGGCCTGCACCAGCAGTTTGGTGGCGACGGATACCCCTTTGGGCTTTTTAAAATCATCCACCAGCCCCAGTGCAAAAATGCACGCGCCTCCTATAAAAATGCCGCGCAGGTTGTGCAGGGTGCCGCTTGGAAAAGCCGTGCAAAAGCGGATCAGCACCAAGCTGGCCAAAGTGCCTATCAAAATGCCGCTCCCGCCCAGTACGGGCACGCTTCCGCGGTGTTGTTTCAGCCCGCCCGGGGCATCAAGCAGTTTGCCGGCGCTCAACCGGCGCAAAAGCGGCAGGGAAGCGGCGGTAATCACGCCTGCGGTCAGCATACAAAGGAGGTAAAGGACAAACGTTTTCATAATATCTATAATATCATAATAAGGAGATACGACTATGTTTAAAAGAATTTTAACATTTTCCCTGGCCGTTTTGTTGGCGGCGTGCGCGGGGGGGCGCGTGAAAGAAATCCCGGCGGATGTGCGGGATTATAGGAAGGTGGACTTTTTTACCCAAGGCCGCACACAGGCCGCTTTTAAAGTGCTGGGGCAGATGGATCAGGATTATATGGAAGGCGTGCTTCGGATTAAAAAAATCGGCGAGCGGGATTATGACGTCGTGCTCATGACGGGGGCCGCCTACCGCGTGCTGCACGCCACCGTCAGCCCCGAAGGCGTGGCGTACCGCTATTTGTTTAAAGAGGCCGATACGCCCCTCGTGCGGGGGCGCATTACCCAATTTTTAAACCTGCTTCTGGCGGAAGAAGGGCAGTTTAAAAGCCGCCGCTTTAAAGGGGAGAACGTGATTGTAACCTATCAGGGGCGCGAGGCCAAAGAACAGTTTTTCTACCGGAAAGGGGAATTCTATCCTTACGCGGCCAAAAGCGTGGTAGCATTAAACACGGGAGATTTGGCTTACGAAGAATATGCCCCTTTTGATGCGGAAGGAACGACAGAAGTGCCGCATGTAGTGGTGTATAAGGACGGAAATGTAACGCTGGATATGACGCTGATCAGCTTGCGGTAGCGGCCGATTTTGCGAAAAGGATTTAAAAACCCCCGGGTTAACCGGGGGTTTTTGATTAGAGCAAAACCGAAGGAGCGGCCGCTTTCTGGCCGCGCAAAATAAGAAACATCCACAAAGGATATAGCGTAAGAAGCAGTATTTTCACGCCCAAAGGCGTCCAGCCGCTGCAGCCGCTGCAAGCATAGGAAACGCCCGCCGTGGCCACACACACCAGCGCCATAGCGCCCAATTTTTTGTATTCGTATGCAACTGGGTAGACCTTTTGCGTAAAGCAGAACAGCGCCCCCGCCATGGCCGCATAGCTAAGAGCCACCGCCCAGCCCGCTCCGGTAATGCCGATATGCGGCACCAGCGACAGGTTGGTCGTAATGCTGACGGCCGCTCCCAAAAGCGTAATCCACATCAGGATGCGTGTTTTTTTGGTCAGCACCGGCCCTACCATAAAATTAATGTACAGCCCGTAGAAAAAATACCCCGTCAGCACCAGCGGAATGACCGAAAGCCCGCCCCAGTAAGCGGGGCTGATGATGTGGAAATTGCCAAAGAGGTCACTTTGTATGATGGGAGGCATCAGCAGGGAAAGGCCGAGCAAAAACCAGCTGCCCAGCGCAAAAAAGGCCGAAAGCACTTTGGCAAAGGTTTCTTTGGCGTCGGCTTCTTTGGCATGCGCCAGGAAAAACGGCCGCCACGCTTGGTCAAACATGGATACCAAGAGCATCATAAATACGCCGATTTTAAAATTGGCCTGATACACGCCCACTTGTTCCAGCCCCGCCAAATGAACCAAGATCGGCTTGTCAATCACGCTGATGAGCAAACTGGCCAGCCCGGCCGGTACAAACGGCCAGGCAAAGCGCAGCATATCTTGATAAAGCGCACGGCTGATGCGAAAGGGGGTTTTGGTAAGCTCGCCCCATACCACGGGCGACAGCAGAATAAGAGACGCCAGCGACCCAAAGATATTGGCCCATAAAATAGAGGCAATCCCTTTGTGCAGCCAGGCGATAAACAAAATGTTCCCCAATACGTTTACCACAATGGAAACCGTCCGCACGCCGGCAAAATACCACGGCCGCCGCTCCAGGCGCAGTTTGGTAAACGGGATCATATTCAGCACATCCAAAAACAATACCCACACCGCCAAATGGATAATGTGCATATGCTGGGCGCCGATTCCAATCAGCCCCGCAAACGGTTTTGCAAATACCCACAATAAGACCGACAGCACCGCCCCGTTAGCCAGTACGCCGTAAAAACAATGCTGGAATACTTCGGCCTTGTTTTCCCGTTCGCTGGCAAAGCGCAGGTAGCTTTGATCCATGCCGAACAAAAAAATCACATTCAGCAGCGCCACCACGGCAAACGTCGTGGCGATGACGCCGTACTCGCCGGGCAGCAAATAATAGGTGTAAAAAGGAACCAGACAAAAATTAAGAAGCCGCGCCAACACCGTAGACGTGCCGTAAATTAACGTTTCTTTGCCCAGTCGTTTGAGGTTTGCCATAATCAAAAGAGCGCGCGGCCGTTCGCAAAGAAACGGCCGCGCGGAGCGTTTTTATAACTTTACAAACAGAATTTCCAACAATTTTTTAAACTTTCCTTCAATCTTTTTAGTTTCGCTGATGGTTTGCGCATGGGAAAGGGGCTTCTTTTCAATGCCGCAGCCCATATTGCTTACCCACGCAAGCCCCAACACGCTGATGCCGCACTGCCGCGCCACCAATACTTCCGGCACGACGGACATTCCCACCACAGTCGCGCCCCATTTTTTAAACATCTGGATTTCGGCCGGCGTTTCAAAGTTGGGCCCGGTGGCCGCCAAATACACGCCTTCCCCCGCGGTAACGCCCACTTTTTTGGCGGCCGCGAGTGCGGTTTTGCGCATGGCTTTGTCGTACGCTTCGGACAAATCAAAGAACATCGGCCCAAACGCCGGGTCGTGGTTGCCAATGAGCGGGTTGTTGCACATAAAGTTAATATGGTCTTTCAGAACGCACAGCGAGCCGGGTTTGAGCTTTAAATCCATAGATCCCACCGCCGCCGAGACGAGCAATTTTTCCACGCCCAACAGTTTTAGCGTGCGGATGGAAATGGCCAAATCTTTCATCGGGTGTCCTTCGTAATAGTGAAAGCGCCCCTGCATGACCACCAGCTTGCGCCCTTTGTAGACGCCGAAAATCAAATTGCCGCTGTGCCCCGGCACGGTGCTTTGCAAAAAACCGGGAATGGACGAATACGGAATTTTAATTTCTTTTTCCAAGGGGGGGATGGAACCCGCCAAGCCGGAACCCGTAATTAAGGCGATTTCCGGTTTAAAATTTTTTGTTTTTTTGTTTAAAAAAGCGGCTGCTTTTTTTACTTGCGCCAGTTGGGTCATACGTTCCTCCGTAGAGAATTTTATAACGTCGTGCGGGGCGGAAAGAAGGCATTGGGAATGTGTTCAATCCGATCCGGCAGAACGCACAGCACATCAAATCTTATACTATCAAATTTTAACCCTCTTTCCTGCAGGTAGTGCAGGGCCGTTTGCGCAATGCGCTTTTGCTTGGCGGGAGTAACGGCCGCCAGCGGGCCGCCAAACGCTTGGTAAGAGCGGGTTTTTACTTCGGCAAAAACAAGCGTTTTGCCGTCGGCCGCAATTAAATCTATTTCGCCGCCGCGGGCGGAAAAATTTCGCTCCAAAATGCGCCAGCCGGCCTGCTCTAAAAAGCGGGCCGCTCTGTCTTCGCCGGCTTTTCCTTTCCAGGTGGTGTTCATGGCAAAAAAGAGGGGTTGAGTAATTTGCCGACCGGGGCAAAGCTGCGGCGGTGCTCCCGGCAAGGGCCCAGCGCGCGCAGGGCCTGCATGTGCTTGGCGGTTCCGTAGCCTTTGTGGCCGGCAAACCCGTAGCCGGGGTAGAGCCTGTCCAAGATATTCATATAATGATCCCGGGTAACTTTGGCAATAATGCTGGCGGCGGCTATCGCGAGCGATTTGGCGTCTCCGTCCACCACGGGCGTTTGGCGCATGGTAAGGCCGGCGGCGGGGTAGGGGCCGTCTATCAACGCCACCGAATCGGGCAAGTTGGAAAATTTATAAGCGGCGCGGCGCATGGCCAGAAACGTGGCCTGCAGAATGTTCAGCCGGTCTATTTCCGCCGCGGAGGCAAAACCAATGCCATAGGGTACGGAACCGACTAATTTTTGAAACAGCATTTCGCGCTTTTTTTCGGAGAGTTTTTTACTGTCGTTTACTTCCGTAAAATTAGAAGCCATCGCCGGCGGAATAAAGCAGGCGCACGCTACCACCGGGCCCGCCAGCGGGCCGCGGCCCGCTTCGTCAATTCCTACAATAAAATTGGCTTCCAAACGAATGGCTTGTTTTTTATCAAAATCCTGAAGTGTCGTCGGCATATATGTATTATATCAATAATTGTCCGTACGGCTGTGCACTAAAAAATAGTGCGTTCAATGACGGTTACGTGCTGGCTGCTCTTTAAATGATTGACGGGTTTAAGAATCATTTCATTATATAAAAACTCGTCTCGGTTCGTCGTCGGCAAATTGGACGGCGTGGAAAGCGGAATGGATAAATTGAAATTTACCGTTTCCTCTTGCGTAATGCCCAGTATCGTTTCAATTTCGGCCGTACGAATTTCGTTTAAGTGCAGGTGCAGCCGATCCGGGAAAGAATACTCGTGCGGCGTAATGCGCAGCCACAGGGTTTTGTCTTCATTGTAAATGGCCATGGATTTCGCTTCCCGGTCTAAAATGACGGTAATTTCCTTTTTGGGATGATTGCCGTTTAACAGGTAGCGGTATAAAAGAGGCAAGTATTCAAAAGGGCCGTTGTAGTAATATACCGGGAACACTTTGTTTTTCCCGACGGGGAAAATCGTTTTGGCGCTGATATGCCGGATGGCGGCGTTATCTTGCCCGGGGTTCATTTTGCGCTCAAACGAAAACACCAAGTTGGCGGCGTTAAAGCTGTCTGGCGTTAATTTGGAAATGTCTTTCGTATAGCGGATGCGCATGCCCTGTTTGGGGATATTCGGGGCAAAGACGCGGCGGAAAGCATCGCGGTTTTCCGCCAAAAAGCGCATTCGTTTGGCAAAACGGGTTTCTAATCCTCTGTCATGCAGGCGTTCTACGCGCTTGAATAATTCCTTTAAGTGCGGCGTAACGACCGAAAAGTATTGCCGGTAATAGGCAAAAGCAAACAGCGAGAAGAAAGAGTGCCCCGGAAATTTGTCTTCCATTTTATGAACGGTGTTGAGGGCCCGCAGGGGATTTTTCTCTTCCTGTACCATTTCCGCAATTTGCGGATAAGGGTCAAAGGGCAGATTTTTGGAAGATTTGCGCTTTTTGTAATTGGCGGGAGGCTCCAAACGGACAAATTGGCTGATTTGCTCTTCTGTAATTTTGGCAGTGTACTCGTCAAAAAAGCGTTGGCGTGATTTTTTGGAGCGGGGATTGGAAACATTTTTGGAAAACCGGCTGGCGGCGGCATAGGTTTCGGCAAATAAATCGTTTTGCAATGCGCGCAAGGCGGCATTGGAGGACGAATTGGCAATTTTTTTGATTTCCGCCGCTTCCTGTGCCCGTAAGGCGCGCAAGGCTTTGCGGGAAAGCTTTTGGGCGTATACCGCCGGCTGCGCCGTTAATAACAGCGCCAAGAAAAACGAAGTGAGCCTGACTAAGGAAAGTGTTTTCATATTCATATCTTAACTTAGAAAGCGTTTCGGGAAAAGGGCCAAAAGGCCTAGGCGCCCCTAGGCCTTGGGAAGTGTCCGCCCCTAAAACTCTTTGGAACTGTATTTTTGTACAAGCTTTGTGAACGTTTAGCGGCGCTTAATAAGCATAAAAACCCCCGCGGGACTAGTAACCGCGGGGGTATTGTTCGGAGTTTGTTATTCCGTTAGGATAACTATTTCGCCTCTTCTTTGGCAGGTTCGGCGGCCGGAGCTTCGGCTTCACCCGTGGAAGGAACCACTTTTTTCAGTTCCTGCAAGCGGGCGGCTTTACCGGAGAGTTTGGTCAAGTAGTTAAGCTTGGCTCTTCTGACCTTGCCGACTTTGAGTACTTCAATGCTGTCCACGCGGGGGGAGTGAATCGGGAAAATGCGTTCCACCCCTACGCCAAACGAAATTTTGCGTACGGTGAACGTTTCGCTGATTCCGCTTCCTCTGCGGGCGATGACTACGCCGTCAAAAGCTTGGAGTCTTTCGTTGTCGCCTTCGACTACTTTGACTTTGACTCTGACGGTGTCGCCGGCTTTGAAAACCGGAATATTGGTTTTGAGATTGTGTTTAATTTCGTTGATATTCATAAAACTTACTTCCTCCGAATCTTTTTCTTTTGGACCTTTTTTGACTTTTGAGAGGCGTTTTCAAGCAAATCGGGTCTTAACTGTTTGGTTAATGCTAAAGCTTGTTCGTGTTTCCACGCTTCTATTTCTTTATGGTTTCCGTTCAAAAGCACCGCCGGCACTTTCCGCCCGCGCCATACTTCCGGCCGCGTATATTGCGGAGCTTCCAGCAAATGCCCTTCAAACGACTCCGAAGACGTTACGCCTTCTTTCTTGAAAGTGCCCGGACGCAAACGGGTAATGGCGTCTATCATTACGCAGGCCGCAAGTTCGCCGCCGGTAAGAATAAAATCGCCCAACGATACTTCCAAATCCACCTCGGGATAAATCCTTGCGTCTATCCCTTCGTAATGCCCGCACACAAAAATCAGGTGGCGCTTTTTGGCCAGTTTTTTAGCCAGTTCCTGGTTAAACACTTGGCCGCGCGGGCTGGTTAATATGACGTACGATCCTTTCTTGCGCAGCTTGGAAATAGCCTGGTAAAGCGGTTCGGCTTTCATCAGCATTCCCGGGCCGCCGCCGTAGGGACGGTCATCAATGGTTTTATGCTTGTCCTCGGCAAATTCGCGAGGGCTGAGCGTTCCCAATTTGATTATCCCCGCTTTTCGCGCCCGCCCCACAATGCTGTGGGAGAGCGTATGGTCTATCATTTCTTCAAAAGCGGTGATAACGTCTATTTTCATTAATCTTCCAACTTTAAGGTAACTTTTTTGTCCTGTTTGGCGGCCGCGGCACTTAACACCGTGCGTACTGCCTTAATAATACAGCCGTCTTTCCCAATCACTTTACCTTTGTCGGCGGCGTCCACCTTGGTGGACAGATAAACTTTATTCTGCTCTACTCTTTCTTCCACTACCACATTTTCGGGAGCGGAGGAAAGCGATTTTAAAAGCAGCGTGGCAAGTTCTTTCATAAACGCCCCGCAGACTTATTTGGCGCTGGCTTTTTTGATCAAGCTGGCGACGGTTTCAGAAGGCTTGGCGCCTACTTTCATCCAATATTCCACTCTGGGCATATTCAATTTTACTTGTTCGGCCACATTCGGGTTGCAGGGGTGATACTGGCCCAACACTTCTTTGGCTTCCTTGCCCACCGCGGCGGATTTTTCAATCGCTACCACTCTGTATTGGGGCTGGGATTTTTTGCCCACTCTTTGTAATCTGATAACTACTGCCATTATGACTCTCCTTGTATGCTTTTACCCTTACCGGTAAAAGACTGATAATTAAATGTCCGGGGCCGCCTGTCTGATTTGCTTGAGGGCCAATACAGGGTCCGCGGCTTTAAAAATTGCACTGCCGGCCACCAGCGCATCGGCCCCGGCCTGTACGGCCAAGGGGGCGGTTTGCGGGTTGATGCCGCCGTCCACTTCCAGCCAAATGTTCCGGCCGGAGCGCACGATTAAATCGCGTACCCGCTTGATTTGGCCTTCGCTTTCCGGCAGAAAAATCTGCCCGCCGAAGCCCGGGTACACGCTCATTACTAAAATTAAATCCAATCCGTCCAACAACGGCTCCAAAACGCCCGGATCCGTATTGGGTTTGATGGAAACGCCTGCTTTGATGCCCAGCTTTTTAATCACTTCCAGCACCGCCGGGATTTCGTCTTTTGCTTCAATGTGCACGGTCAGCAAGTCGGCCCCGGCGTTTGCAAAAGGCTCCACAAAAAGCATCGGTTCTTCCACCATCAAATGTACGTCTAACGGTAAATCGGTTTTCCCTTTCAAAGAACTGACAACGGACGGCCCAAAACTTAAGTTCGGCACAAAATGCCCGTCCATCACGTCTATATGCAGCCAGTCGGCGCCGGCTTTTTGCACCTTCTGGACTTCTTCGCCCAGCCGCCACAAGTCGGCCGACAAGATAGAAGGCGCAACAGATATTTTACCATTTGCGGCAGGCATTTTGGAAGGGGTCATCATTCCACTTCCCGTTCGCGCACTAAAATACCGTCTACAAACACCCGTACGGCGGCGCGGTCTGTATAGGGGATTTCCAAGTCAATCTTGGAGCCGGGCTGCTTGGTTTCGTTCATAATTTCCATTTCGCCCGTGGCGTCTTCCACCACTACGCGCACGCGGCTGGCATTTTTGCCTTGCGGCATTTCGTAGTGCAGATGATAGCTCTTTTCATTATCTGCCGTTTCGCGGCGGCTGACGATTACTTCTAAATTGGTTCCGGGTGCGATTTGGCTGTCCGCCTCCGGGCGCTGCTCCGCAATCGTTCCGTTGGGGAAGACGGAGTTGGCGTCTTCTTTAATGATTAAATTAATGTTCTGCGAGCTGGCCCACAAGGTGGCTTCGGCCAGTTTTTTGCTTTTGAAATTGGGCACCAGCACCACGCTGGCGGGCGGAGCGCCGTTGGAAAGGACGAGGGATACTTTTTCGCCTTTTTGCACCATGCTGTCGGGCTTGGGGTTTTGCGCCACGATGAGGCCTTTTTCATAGGTCAGCGAGTAGGCGTTGTCCACTTTGTCCACCAACAGGCCCGCTTGGCGCACGGCCAGTTGGGCGCTTCTTAAATCGGAGCCCACGGTGTTGGGCACAAAGACCATTTCGTCCCCTTGGCTGATCCACACGCGGATGACGCGCCCTTCCCGCACGGTAGACCCGGCGGACGGAATTTGGCGCAAAATGGAACCGGGCGGTACATCTTGGGCAAACTCCACCCCGGCTTGTTTCATGGCCAAATTGTTGGTGGCCAGCATATTTAACGCTTGGGTAATGGATTTTTTTGTAATGTCCGGCACGGAAACTTCTTTGCGGGTGTGCACCAGCGCGCCGAAGACCCAGTCTATGGATACAAAAATAAGCGCGGCAAAAAACAAAACGATTAAGCCCACCACCACCCACTTGGTGCGGGAAGAGGATTTGGCTTTGTTTAAAAAGTCTTCAAAATTTTGGTCGTTGTTAGCAGGCATTATTCTTTAAACGCTCCGTCGCCCGGTTTTAATCCGCGGCCGTTGGCAAAAGCCTCGGCCGCCATCGGCTTTTTACCGGCGGGGTGTACTTCGTTAAACCATATACTTCCTTCTTTACATTTTACTAAAATTCCGCGGTTTCTTTCAATGCAAAGCACCGTGCCGGGATCGGCCGTTTGCGGGGCAGGCGAAGAGGAAATTTCCGTTTTTACGAGCTGCAGCCATTCCGTCTTGCCGTTGTGGGTAAACGGAACTTTGGGTTTGGGGCCGCAGGCCAGGCCGCGCACGCGGTTGTGCAGGGATTGGGCGGAAAGCTCCGCGGGGCGGAGCAGGGCGTCTTCCTTTTGCAGCATGGGCGCCAAGGTCGGCTCGCCTTGTTGCGGGGTTTGAACCAGATGGCCTTGGGCAATTTGTTCCAGTGCCGTTTGCAGGCCCGAAAGCCCCAGCGGGATTAATTTTTCAAACAGGGTTTGCGCGTTATCCTGCGGCAGGATGGCGATTTCTTTTTGCAGAAAGAGGGGGCCGTCGTCCATGCCGGGGCGGATCCAAAAAATGGAAATGCCCGTTTGGGTATATCCTTGAATCAGCGCCTGCTGCACGGGGGCCGCGCCGCGCAGGTGCGGCAAAAGGGAAAAGTGAACATTTAAAATGCCCAGTTTGGGAAGAGCCAAAAAGTCGGGCCGGAAAATTTTTCCGTATGCTACGGCCAACCCCAAATCAAAAGGGAGGGCGGCAATTTGAGAAAAAGCGTCTTTCAGTTTTTCGGGAGACAGTACCGGCAGGCCCAGTTCCAGGGCGCGTTTCTTGACGGGACAGGGCGAAATTTCCATTCCGCGGCCGCGGGGTTTGTCGGCCTGGGTAACGACGAGCTGAACATCCGTCAGCTGATGAAATAAATCTAAATACGGAACCGAAAGAGCGGGCGTTCCAAAAAAAATGGTTTTCAGTTTGTTCATATACTAATATTAACAAATTTGGTTTTGGCCTAGGGGATAGAGAAACCGGCCCGGGCCCTGCCGGTTCCGAGGATTGCGGCATGTAAGGCAGAAAAAGAAAGCCCCCAACAGTTATTTTAGGATCCTATACATAAGGCCGTTTTTGCAAACAGGCGGTTGGCGGTTTTTAAAAAAGAACCCCATCCACAGAGAACGGGGGCGTTGGGTTGCCGGCATGCAGAGAAATAAAGCAATTTCGTATTAAAAGGCGCCAATGGCTTTCATAATGGCAATCATCCCTTCCGCGGCGACATCATTTATGATTTTTCCGTCTTCATTAAAATAGTAAAAATTCATAAAACGGGCGGAGAAGGTTTTGTGCGTGGGTTTGATTCCCAGAAATTCACCGTCGTGCGTGCCGGTGCACATCCAGCTTACGGCCACGATATTTTTTTCTGCCACCATTTCTTCCGCCTTCCATTGTACGTTGGAAAAACCGGAACGTAAAAAATGAACGACGGACAAATAGCCTTCTCCGCCAATCAGCGGCGTCGGAGAAACCGGCGTAATAAATTGGGCGTTTGCGCTGATTAATTCGTTAGCCAAATTTAAATCGGCCGTATTAATCATTGTTTCAAATTTTTTCATTGCATTTTTATTCTGCTCCGTATTCATATGAAGACTCCTGTTTCGGGGGCACCAAGCCCCCAAGTGTGATACTGCAAAGGCCCCGTAAACGTTTCGCCCTCTATGGGGCGTTCTGGCGGTGCGGATTTACCTCAAAAAGAGCAATGCCGTTTTGTATTCTTATACGCCTGTTTATCGGAACGGCTCCGTTCACGATTTTTTGGAGAATGACCGGAGGTGTTTTTTAACATCTTTTCTAACGTATGATCCAGCCGTTCGATTTGGCCTGCCGTAAAATTTTGATACAGCATTTGGTTTAATTCTTTGGATATTTCGTCAAATACGGCTTTAAATTTTATTCCTTTTTCCGATAAGCTGATATAGGTAATTCGGCTGTCTGCTGGGCTTTTTTCTCTTTTTAGAAAATCCATTTTTTCCAGTTTATTGACTAACACCGTCACCGTTGCTTTGGTTCTGAAAATTTTGGCGGCAATCTCTTGCATCGTAATTTTTTTATATTTGTACAACAGTATTAAAATATCCCCGTGAGAGGGCGCCAGCTGGCCATAATGGCGTTCTCGTAGTTTGGCTGTAATAAATGAATTGCCCGCATTGGAAATTTTTGACAGAAGGGAGAGCGTTCGTTGCATAGGTATATTTTAGTTAGATATCTAACTATTGTCAATGGCTTTATCTTGTGTATTTGTGCCGTTTTATGCATAAAAAGCCCCGCGCGGAGGCGGGGCTTTAAATCTACGGAGAGGGAGGGATTTGAACCCTCGAAACCTTGCGGTTTACAGGTTTTCGAGACCTGCTGTTTCAACCACTCACACACCTCTCCAGCTTGCGCCTTTGCCGAGTGGCTGGCCTGCGGCGCTTATTTATTATACAAAACTTCTTTTTCTCTTGTCTGGCAAACACCGTGCGGCAGGCGCAGGCTTAGCGGGCGTCGGGCGTTTTTGTTTCCAGCTGGTTTAAAAAAGCAAGGGCCTCTTCTTCCATCCATTCGGGGTTGTGGTGCGCGCCCAAAGACGGGAAAAACTTTCGGGTGCCGGCGGGCGCTTTGACCGCCAAGGCGCGGCTCATAGTCCAAGGAATGGTTCTGTCCATTTGCGAGGCCCCGATCAGCAGGGGGGCGCGAACGTTTTCTATCATTTGGGTGTTGTTAAAATCTTTATTCCACAGAATCGGTTTTAAAAAGAGCGGGAGAATCGTGGCGGCCGGGGTTTCGTCATACTTTTGCGCAAGCATATAAAACCCCATCTCCGTGATATTAGTAAAGGGGCTTTGCAAAATCACCCCTAAAAAAGGCAGTTTGTTGTAGTGGGCGGCCACATATAAGGCAGGGGAAGCCCCCAGCGCCACGCCCCACAGCACGATGTCTTTCGGATGCACGTTTTGCTTAAGCGTCAAATAAAACAAGGCGGATTCGGCATCCTCGTACATATGCGTTTCGGTGGCTCTGCCGGCGCTTTTGCCGTAACCGCGGTAGTCAAAAATAAACAGGCCATAGCCTTTTTGCGTATACGGCAGGGCAAAGTCCTGAAAACTATATATATTGTATTTGTTGCCGTGAAAAAACAGCAGCGTCGGCTTGCCCGGATCGGCCTTGTGGTAAAGGGCATATAAGGGGGTTTCGTCTTTTGCGGGGAACGAAACTTCCTCAAACGGCGTCTGCAGGGAATAAATTTGGCGGGAAGGTTCAAAAATAAAATGATCGGTGGCCCGGTCAAAAAATACTGCCCAGGCGGCAATTAACAAAAGTAGCAGAAAGAAAGGAAGAAGTTTACGCATATGCAAGCAGCCTCTGTTTAGTTATAGTAACAAAAAAACGCCGGTTACGAAAGATTTTTAAGAAAAGCATCTGCCGCGTCGGCGGCCCAGTCAAATTCGTCGTGCCCGCCGTGTTCAGACAGGAATCGTTTGGTATGCGGAATATAATCTGCCAGGTGCGCGCTCATTTTCCAGGGAATAGTGGCGTCTGCACGGCTCATGCACACAAGAGCAGGCAGTTTGATTTGCCCGGCCGGAAGCGTGTTCTCAAAACGGTTGAACCAAAGAAACGGCGTAACGAACACTTTGGTGGCGCGGTAGAAGAAAGAAGCCGGCTCGTAAACGTGTTTCCACAGGCAGACGGCCATATCCGGCGTACTTAAAAAAGGGCTTTGCAAAATGAGTGCCTTAAAAGGCAATTTCCCCAGCGTTTGGGCCGCAAACAGGGCCGGCGCATTCCCCAGCGAATGGCCGTAGAGCACAATTTCCTGCGGACGGATATGCAGGGTATTCATCAGATAGCGCGCGGCGGCCAAGGCGTCTTCAAACATATGTTTTTGGGAAGGGCGCCCCTTGGACAGGCCAAACCCGCGGTAGTCAAACATAAAAATGCCGTAGCCTTTGGAAGCATATACCTGGGCGAATTTTTCAAAATGCGAAACGTTGCCGCCCCGTCCGTGGAAAAAAAGCAACGTGGGGCGGCCCGCTTGTGCGGGCAGATACACGCCGGTAACAGGGGTGCCGTCCGGCGCGTCAAACGCGGCATTTTGAAAAGGAAGCGTCAGCGGCCAGCGCTTTTTTTGCGGGCGGAACACGATATGGGCCCCCAACCGGGAAAGGCCATACCACACCCCTGCCAATACGGCGAAAAGAAGTACCCAAATCATACCTATATTATAGCTTTTCCACGCCCCGGAAGGCATTTGGTATAATGAACATATGACTAAAAAACAAGGGGCTTTGAACGCCCTTTCAACCGATTTGGTTGCTGTAGTTCCCGCCTGGGTGGGCCCGCTGTGCGGGCTGACGGGGGCGGCGCTTTTTTTGGCGGGCACGGTATGCTTTGTGGCGTACAACTGGGCCGCGTGGGGAGTGCTTTCTAAATTCGCGCTGCCGCTTGTCGGGCTGCTGGTCTGTGCGGCGGGGGCGTATTTCGCCGGGTTGCAACATAACGCCGGCAAAGTGCTCAGCTTTGCGTGCGGCCTGTTTGTGGGGCTGTTTTGGGTTGTGTACGGACAGGTGTATCAGACGGGGGCCTTTGTATATGAGTTTTGCCTGGCCTGGGCCGTCAGTCTGTTGCCGCTTGCTGTGCTGGCGGGGAACCGCTGGCTGTGGCTGTTGTGGGCGGCGGCGTGTAACGGGTATATCCTCTCGCGCTGGAGCTTGTGGATGACGTCCGAGTATATGTGGATCTTAATTTTATTTAATACGCTTTGCTTTGCCGCCAGCGAGTGGGCCGCGCGGCGCCGCGGAGAAAGCGGTTGGTTTTCACTCTTCTTTTTGGCGGCGGCGCTGTGGTTTAGCCTGCTTGACGGCCTGGGGAGCGGGTGGATGTTGCACTTTTGGAGCAGTCTGGGGCTGATGGCGCTTTTGGGTTTGTATGCGTGGCGTTTTGGCCGCGGGGCGGCGCAGCTTGGGTTTTGCGCGCTGGCGTTGGACGTGTTGCTGGCGGAGGAGGTCATTTCTTCGTTAAATCTGGGGGACGGTATTTTGACGGTGCTGGTGGTAATGGCGCTGTTTATCGGCAGCGGATGGGCGGTATATGCCCTCACCCGCGGGGAGGTGCGCTGTGACTAATACGGAAACGAAACTTCCTTTTATGGTGTCGGCCTTGGTGGCCGTCGGGGCGTGGCTGTCCTGCTTGATTGGGATTTTGCTGATGGGTTGGCCCTCCTTTTTGCGTGCGGGGGTGTGGATTCTCCTGCTGGCGGTGGTGTGGACGTATGCGGCCGGGCGCACGCGCGGCGTGGCCGGGGCGTTTTGGACGCAGGCGGCGCTGGCGTTTTCGCTTTGCGGGAAAGGAATGGTTATTTTTGGGCTGGTCATGCTGTGGCACTTAAGCGCCGGGCAGGCGTTCTGGCTGGTGTTGGGAATCACACTGGCGGGGTACCCGGTTTTTACGCAAAAAATAGATCGCGCCGTGATGAGCTTTGCCAGTGCGATGGCTCTTTTAATATGGGTGTTCCAAGCGCGCACCGTAACGTGGCCGTGGCTGGAAAGCTTTAGCGTGCTGCTTTTTGTGGGGGCGTATTTATTGTTTTTCGTTCCCGGTGAAAAAGTGCGCCCGGTGGCGTGGGGGTTGCTGCCGGCGTGTCTGGCGGCGTTTGGACTTGCGTGGATGGGCGGAAATGTGGCGACGCTTCCGTTTAATACGCTTTTTTTGGCCCTGTGTTTGTGCGGCGTGTATGCGTGGCGCGCGGGGAAGGATTTTAATGTCTGGCTGGCGGTGCTGATGGTGGTGCTTGCTTATTTGACAAACGTCGGTACGGTAATGGGCGGGGCGCTGTTGGCATTGGCGTTTAGCCGGAACCGGCTGAGCTTAAAAATAGCCGGGGTGGCGGTGTTTGCGCTGTCGCTCGTGTGGTTGTACTATCATATGCACACGACGCTGTTGGTAAAGAGTTTCTACCTGTGGGTGGCGGGAATTATCCTGCTTTCGGTGTACGCCTGGCAGAGAAGAAGGGGGGCTTATGCGCGGTAAAATCTTTTTGGCGGCGGCAGGGGTGCTGGCCGTTTTGCTGGGCGGCTACGCGTGGCGTACGCAGACCGCGCGGCAACAGGCGCCCGCCGTGTATTTTAAAATGGCGCCCGTGGATCCGCGGGCGATGTTAAGCGGGGATTATATGGAGCTTTTTTACGATTTGGAAAGATCCCCGGAGAATTGGAAAAACGGTCAAGCCGTTGTGTTCTACGCGGCGGAAAACGGCGTAGTGCAAACTGCCCCGACGGAGCGGGAAGTAAAGGTTTTCCCTTTTGAAAAACGCCTGCGCCTGCCGCACCAATTTTATTTTCAGGAAGGCACCGGCACAAAATACGAAGGGGCGGCCTATGCCAAAATGCGCCAGCTGCCGGGCGGACGGTTTTTAATAGAAGCGTTGACGGACGAAAAATTTAACGAAATTCACTAGAGGTTATTATGAGCGAAACTTGCAACCACGATTGCAGCTCCTGCAGTGCCAACTGCTCCAGCCGCAACCCGGGCGAAATGCCCAAAGACAAACCCCACTTGAGAAGCCGCATCAAACACGTCATCGGCGTGGTAAGCGGCAAAGGCGGGGTGGGAAAATCTTTTGTAACCAGCCTGCTGGCGGTGGAAATGACGCGCCGCGGCTATTCGTGCGGCATTTTGGACGCCGACATTACCGGCCCGTCCATCCCCAAAATGTTCGGCATGCACGAGCGCGCCACCGGCGACCAAGACGGTATTTACCCCGTCAAAAGCCAGCAGGGCATACAGGTAATGTCTTTAAACCTGCTGTTGGAAAAAGAGACCGATCCCGTCATTTGGCGCGGCGCCTTGATTACCGGGACGGTGCGCCAATTTTGGACGGACGTGGTGTGGGAGGACGTGGACTATTTGTTTATTGATATGCCGCCCGGCACCGGGGACGTAACGCTGACGGTATTCCAATCGCTGCCGGTGGACGGAATTGTGATTGTGTCCTCCCCACAGGAGCTGGTGCAGATGATTGTGGGCAAAGCGGTGAAAATGGCTCAAATGATGAAGGTGCCGGTGTTGGGCCTGGTGGAAAACATGAGCTACTTAAAATGCCCGGACTGCGGAAAAGAAATTGAGGTGTTTGGCAAAAGCCGTGCGGAAGAAATGGGAAAAGAATTTAACATTTCTCCCGTTATGCGCTTGCCGCTTAATCCGGCGGTGGCGCAGGCGGCGGACGAAGGACGCATCGAATTTGTGCGCGAGGACGCCGTTGGCCCGCTGTTAGATAAGCTGGCCGCACTGTAAGACCTATTTTTGACATGGGCCTATTAGCCTTTCGTTCTGGGGCTAATGGCCCTTGTTTGTATGGGCGGGATATAGCATAATAAAAATAAGTTTACCCATAGAGAGGAAGAAGCATGAAACGGATTTTGAGCTTATTAACCGGTGTTTTGATATGCCTGCCCGCCGCCGCGCAGCTGCCGACGAAGGCGGTAACAGGGGCGGTAAAAGCGTTGGAAGGCGGCGCTAAAAAACTGCCCGCTTCCGCCCGCTTGACCGCCAGGGGGCTGCGCCCGTTGCCGGTTGCAAAAGCGGCGGTTCCCCCGGTGGGTGTTTCGGCGGGGCAGCCGCTGGTAGACGTAACGGCTTTAGAACAAAAAGTAGCACAGCAGGTTTCGTTGAAAGTCGGATTGGAGTCGCCTGCCGCGTGGGTGCGCCGCAAAGCCGCGGCAAAACAAGTGCCGGACGGAATTTTGCAGGCCTTGTTTGCGGTGCCTTCCCAGCAGGAACGGACGGCCCTGCTGCAAAATGAATTTTTAACGCTTACCCTGCAGCGCGGGGTTTCGCCTTCTGCCCAGCAGGCCGCGCAGGCGCTGGAAGCGTACCGGCGGGATTTAATTGCCCACCCCAAGGGATTTTCCGGTATTAAAAATTTGACCGCCGCCAATGACGCCGTGCTCGAAAGCGCGGGCGGGTTGCTGGCGGATATGGCCGGAATCGGATTTTATGGAACGGCGCAGGACGCCGCCCTGTTGGTAAACGCGTATCAAACGGCCGCTTCTTCCGAGTTGGAACCCGTCGTCTTTACGGCGGCCGCCCGGGCGTTGCTTCGGCTGCGGGCGTATGGCGAGTTGGAGCAAGTAATGGCTTTGGCTCAGCCGTCTGCCGCGCGGAGCGCGGCGGAGACGTTTATCCGGAAGCATCACCTCCCCGTATCCGTACCGCCAAAACCTGCCGCGGCACAGGCACAGCGCGATTGGAACAAGCTGGCGGAGCCTTTGGGCCGCGCAAGCCGTTTGAATCGGCTGCAGTTGGATTTGTCGGAACGGGCAACCGAAACATGGATGAAAATGACGGTGCGCCTCTTGCCGCAGGAAACGAAGGCGGCTGCCCGGCCGACGGTTTTACAACAGCCCATTTCCCTGCATATAGCGCCTTCTTTGCAGGCGCAGCAACTGCCGGGGGTGTCCTCTCCCGCGCCGCAAGAAAGGGCCTCTTATGGATTTTTCCAGCGCTCTCAGCCTTCGTCCGGCGGGGTTCTCTATTCCGGCCTGCCCGTTATGGATTGGCTGGGCAAGGCTAAAAAGTGGTTTTCTCCCGCCAAACAAACCCCGCAGCAGCCGGCGGCGGCTGCGTCGTCGGATGAATACAATCCGGTCGTGCCTGTGCTGAGGCATACGCCGCGCACGGGGTTGATGAGCAACCAATATCCTTCCGGATTAAAGGACGAAGAAAGCATCATCCGCGATTGGCTGGAATACTTTAAAAACGGCTATTTCCGCCCGCGCAATCAGGTGGAAGCAATTGAAGGAATGTCCGCCGCCAAAGCCAATAACGTGATGGAGTATTTGTATTATATGCCGCTGGAAGAAGCGGAGAAAGTCATTTTAAATCCCATCCGCGAAACGGGCCGCCTGCCGGATTTTATGTATGACGACCGTTTAATCGCCGGCACCAAACGATTGCCGGCCGGGTATTATAAAAATAAGTTTAATGAAAACGTAACGCGGTTTGTGGAATTGGCCGAAGAAGACGGCTCCATCTATACCCATAATGTGGAGTTAAAAGATTTGGCCACCTCTATGGCGGATTACAGCTTTAAACAGGGCTTTCGCTACACCAACGACCCACAGATGACGGCCGGCCTGCGCCATAACTGGAAAGAGCTGGTGGCGGAAATCCGCAAGCCGGGCTTGCGGGCAGACCGGGATTTGATTAACGCCCTGTGGCGAAAACCCGTGAAATTGGACGGCGGGAAAACCGTCAGCTTAAAAGAGTATTTTACCCAAACCCGCCCGACGGCTTTCTTTAAAGAGGGCCGCATGCCGGAGTTCTTTTTAAACAGCAACAAGTGGGTGGCCTGGGAAAACGAACGGCGCAACCTGGCGGCGGCGGAGTATATTGACCAAAGCACGCCGGATCATCTTTCGTGGCTGGAGCGCGTGCAGAATTGGTTTGTGTTAGGCAAAACTTCTTCCTATTTAACGTTGGAGCAGTTTGGCAACATTATGGCTTCCCAATATCGCAAGTCGTTCGGTGCCGCCGTGCGCACCAACGAACAGGAATACACCCATGGCGTCGTGCTGGAAGACGCGACCCCGTCGTCTATGACGGTGAAAATCAATAACTTTGACAAGGTGGGCGGCGTGTGCCAAATGTCCTTTTCCGAAGGCGGCTATATGGGCCGCGTGAAGCCGGGGTATGACGGGACTTCCACGGTCAGCCGGTTTGATTTTATCCGGTTTCCGAAAGTGCCGGTGGTTACGTTTGACTTCGGCACGCTCAAGCCGCATATTGTTACCTTGGAATCCGTTCCGTATCTGCGGGATTTAAAAGAACCGGATTTGGATCAGGTGCGCGCAAGCACCATGGTGGGCGACGGGTTGGATCCCACCCGTGACCTGCTGGGCGTGCGCGAGGCGGAAGCCGCATTGTTCAAAATTCCCCACTTAAAAGCCACCCTCTATCCGCGGGCGCGGCTGGAAGGATACGACCAGGCCAAGCCCAAATACTTGGACGGCGGCGGCCTGGCGGGGTATTTGACGTTGTTTACGCCGGATTTTTATCCGATTAAAAAAATCAAACGCCTGCGCTTTAAAGGGCTGAAACCTTATATTGAAACGCAGTATTTTATCCGCCGGGAAGTAGCGGCGTTGGCGGGGCTGATTCACCGCGACCGCCTGACGTTTACCGAGCAGGTGCAAGACCGGATTGTGCCGGACAAGGCGGCCCCCGCCCGCCCGGACGATTCCCAAAAATAGACGTTCCTTTTCTTTCTCCCCGCCTAATAATCAGGCGGGGATTTTTTATTCTCCCTTTTTTTTAAATTAAATGTTAGAATGTGCGTAGAGGGAAAAATATGTCCATTTCGCTAAGCAAACTTTCCGCCGCAATCGGCGATTCTCCAACGCTTAAAATTAATGCCAAAGCCCGTGCCTTAAAAGCCGCCGGACAGCCCGTCATCCACTTGGGCGGCGGCGAGCCCACCTATCCGGCCCCGCAGGCCGCGGTGGAGGCGATTATCCGCAAAGCGCAAAGCCGCAAAATTAAATATACGCCTTCGTCCGGTACGCCGGAAATGAAAGCCGCCGTGCTGCGCTACACGCAAGCGCATTACGGACGAACCTACGAGCCGGCCAACGTCATTATCAGCGCCGGCGCCAAACAGGCTTTGTTTAACTTTTTGCTGGCTGCGGTGGATCCGGGCGATGAAGTGATTTTCCCGGCGCCATATTGGGTCAGCTATCCCGAAATGGTGCGCCTGGCGGGGGGAAAACCCGTGGTGGTGCGCGGCGAGGGCCGCTCCCTGCAGGTAAGCGCGCAGGCCATTTTGCAGGCCGTTACGCCCAAAACCAAAGCCATTTTGCTTAACAGCCCATGCAACCCCTCCGGTCAAATTTACGGCGAAGACTTCATCCGCCAAATCGTGCAATTTGCCGAACAAAACAATATCTTTTTGGTAATGGATGATATTTACCACCAACTGGTGTTTGACGGCAAAAAAACGCCCAATCCGTGTGCGTTTGCCAAAGAAGGGAAAAATTTAGTGATTATTAACGGCGTGTCCAAGCTCTACGGGCTGACGGGGCTTCGCATCGGCTGGGCCGTAAGCGCCCACGCCCCGCTGATTGCCGCCATGGGCCGCATGCAGGCGCAGAGCACGTCGTGCAATTGCGACCTGTCCGAAACGGCCGCGGCGGCCGCGCTAAACGGCGATCAGCAGGTCGTAGCGGATTTGTGCCGCATTTTGCAGGAAAACCGCGACGTTTTATTAAAAGAAGCGGCCCAAATTCCTCATATTCGGGTGGAAAAGCCCGCGGGGACTTTCTATTCGTTCATCGATTTTAGCCATTACAATGCCGACTCCAGCGCGTTGGCGCAATACTTGCTGGACAAGGTGTTGGTGGCCGTAGTGCCCGGTGTGTCCTTTGGGGCGGAAGGGTACTTGCGCATCAGCTTTTGTGCGGATCAGACCTCTATTGTAGAAGGCATGCGCCGAATCCGCTGGGCGCTTGATAAAAACGCTCCGAAGGAAATTAAAATCGGGGATAAATTACTAACGAGGGATTAACATGAAAACACTCAATGCAAAACCGGATTTTTTTAAGCCGGATTACGGACTGGAAAATGCGGGTATCACCACGGAGAAGACCGTCTATTGGAACTATTCCACTCCAGCCCTGTATCAGCAGTCGCTTTCCCGCGGGGAATCCAATATCGTGTACGGCGGCCCGCTGTGCGTGAGCACCGGCAAACATACCGGCCGCAGCCCCAACGACCGCTATTTCGTGGAAACCAAAGATATTGAAGGCAAACTCTTTTACAACAAAAGCAACAAAGGCATTAAACCCGAATACTTTGACAAAATTTTCGCCAAAGTGCAAGAATACGTAAAAGACAAAGATTTGTTCGTGCGCGATGCGTATGTGGGATCCAGCGAAGCTTCCCGCCTCAAAGTGCGCGCCATTACCGAATGCGCCTGGACGAACCTGTTTGTAAAAAATATGTTCATTGAACCCAAACAGGAAGAACTCAAATCGTTCGTGCCGCAGTTCACGCTGATCTGCCTGCCCAAAATGAAAGTAGACCCCGCTACGGACGGCACGCTGAGCGAAACCGCCATTTTGATTAACTTTGAGAAAAAGATGATTCTGGTCATCGGTTCCGAATACGGCGGCGAAAACAAAAAAGCGCTTTTTACGGTTATGAACTTCCTCTTGCCGCAGAAAGGCATTATGACCATGCACTGCTCCGCCAACGTGGGCGACAAGCAGGACAGCGCCATTTTCTTCGGTTTGTCCGGCACGGGCAAAACCACGTTGTCTGCCGATATTACCCGCGGCCTCATCGGCGACGATGAACACGGCTGGGATGATGACGGCGTGTTTAACTTTGAAGGCGGCTGCTATGCCAAGGTAATTAAATTGAGCCAGGAAGCCGAACCGCAAATTTACTCCACCACCCACCGCTTCGGCACCGTGTTGGAAAACGTGGTCTTTGACCCGGAAACCGGCAAACTGAATTTGGACGACGACACCCTGACGGAAAACACCCGCGCGTGCTATCCGCTTAATTTTATTGAAAACGCCGTGGAATCCAAACGCGCCACGCACCCGAAAAACATCATTTTCTTAACCTGCGATGCTTTCGGCGTGATGCCGCCCATTTCCAAACTCACGCCCGACCAGGCTTTGTACCACTTCATTAGCGGCTACACCGCCAAAGTGGCCGGCACGGAAAAAGGCGTAAAAGAACCCACCAGCACCTTCTCTACCTGCTTTGGCGGGCCGTTTATGCCGCTGCATCCTTCCGTGTATGCGGAGCTGTTGAAAAAGAAAATTAAAGCCCATAACGTGGACTGCTGGCTGGTCAACACCGGCTGGATCGGCGGGCCGTATGGCGTGGGGCACCGCATCAGCATCAAATACACCCGTGCGCTCTTGAATGCGGCGCTGGACGGGAAACTGGCCAAGGTAGATTTTATTACCGACCCGGTTTTCGGCTTCCAGATTCCGCAGTCCTGCGAGGGCGTACCGTCTGAAATTTTGAACCCGATGAACTCTTGGGCCAATAAAGAAGAATATATGGTAAAATATGAGTCCTTGGCAAAGGCGTTCATTGAAAACTTCAAAAAGTATGAAGACGGTTGTTCCAAGGAAGTCTTGGCCGCCGCGCCGAAAGTAAAATAGGCGCCCGCACCGGACAAAATTTAAACGGAGCCCTTTGGGTCTACTAAAAGGGCTCCAAATATAATAGAATGAATAAAACGATATTTTCGTATTCGTAACAGGAGAATTAGTAATATGGCAAAAGCAAATGCAAAATTTATGGCCCCTTTAACCCCCAGCGCTGAACTCGCCGCCGTAGTGGGTTCCGCCGCCCTTCCCCGCACGGAAGTGGTCAAAAAGATGTGGGACTACATCAAAAAGAACGGCTTGCAGGATTCCACCAACAAACGCATGATCAATGCGGATGAAAAACTGGCCGCCATTTTTGAAGGCAAAAAACAAATCAGCATGTTTGATATGAGCAAATACCTCTCCAAACATCTGTCCAAATAACGGTTATTAAAACCTTTCAAGCCTCGCCGCGTGCGGGGCTTTTCTTTTGGGAAAAAATGCCCGATAAGAATAGAAACTGCTACAATAATTATATGGAGCCGAATTATCCCAATGAAGGCATGCGCCAGCTGTTGGACGGATACCGCCACTTTTTTAAGGGCAATTCGCCGCGTAAGGGCTTTTGCGCCCTGCATGCCGAGCAAATTGCCCATACCCAAAACCCGCATTCCATGGTGATCAGTTGTTTTGACAGCCGCGTCTGCCCGGAAGCGATTTTCGCTACCAACGACGGGCACATCTGCGTGCACCGCAATATGCTAAACCAAGTGGATACGCGGGACGTGTCCATGATGGCTTCGCTGCAGTTTGCCGTAGAGAGCTTACGCGTGCAAAATATAGTCGTGCTGGGCCACAGCAACTGCAACGCCGTGGCCAAACTGAAGATGTTGGATAAACTGCCTGCGGCCATTTCGGCTTGGCTGGGCGGAGGGAAATACCGCGGAGACAGCTACGAACAAGCCATTAAAAACAATGTGCTGGATCAATTGGCCCGCCTGCGGGAAATCGCGTTTGTACAGCAGGCGCTGGCACAAGGCAAATTGAATTTGGAAGGGATGGTATTTCATATTGATACCGGTCGGCTGGAACGGTTTGACGCCCGGCAGAACGGGTGGAATTTTGTGGAGACGGAGGAATAAATGCCTGCGGATTTAAAAACCATGTATGAAGGCATTTTGGCAGCCTGCGGCGGAGCGGACAATATCGTTACGCTGGGGTGCTGTATGACGCGCCTGCGCTTTACGGTAAAAGACGAAGCGTTGGTCTCCCCGGAGGCGTTGCGCCGGGTGAAAGATGTGGCGGGATATTTTTATTCCGGTTCGCAGCACCAGCTGATTGTGGGGCCGTCTACCGCCAACAAGCTGGCGGCGTATTTTCGGGAGCGGCACGCGTTTGCGCCCTTGCAGCTTTCCGGCGATTATGCCCTTTCCGGCGTGATTAATGCCGAAATCGGCGATACCAAGGGAAACAAAGCCGCCGTACGCAAGAGATATTCCAGCGTGCTGAGCCATGTGTGCGCCGTGATCGGCAATATCTTTATGCCGCTGATTCCCGCTTATATCGGCTGCGGGCTGTTGCTGGGGATTACCAATATCTTATCCAAAACCGTGCTCACGGGCGATTCCAATTTGGTAGCGCTGTTAAGCGTGTTTGGAAACGGCATTTTCTTTTATTTGAATGCCGTCGTGGGCTACAATGCCAATAAAGAATTTGGCGGTACGCCTGCCCTGGGCGTGGCCTTTGCGGGGATTTTAAATATGCCCGCCTTGGCGGAAGTGTCTTTGTTTGGGGCTTCGTTAATGCCCGGCAAGGGCGGCGTCATTGCCGTATTGCTGGTGTGCTGGGCCGGCAGCTGGCTGGAAAAACGCCTGCGGGCTTGGTTTAAGGGAAGCACGGAAATGTTCCTCACTCCTACGTTAACCATTTTTATTGTGGGGGTGGTTTCTTTGGTGCTTATCCAGCCGGCGGCGGGGTGGCTGTCCGAGCAATTGGCCCTGCAAACCCAAAACGCCTTAAAACACGGAGGATTGATAACGGGGGCGTTGTTGGGCGGCTCGTTCCTGCCGCTAGTGATGCTGGGCATTCACCAAAGTTTGGTGCCGATTCACCAGCAATTGGTCGATTCGTTGGGCGCCAACCCGTTATTCCCGATTTTGTGTATGGCCGGCGCCGGGCAGGTGGGAGCCAGTTTGGCCGTTTTGTGGAAAACCAAAAACAGCAAGCTAAAAACGATTGTTAAAAATGCCCTGCCGGTAGGCCTGCTGGGCATTGGCGAACCGCTTATTTATGGGGTTACGCTGCCGCTTTTTAAACCGTTTATCGGCGCCTGTTTGGGCGCGGCGGTGGGCGGAGCGGTCGTGGCGGTGTTCCATGTTACTTCCGCGATTCCGTTTGGCGTTTCCGGCGTAGTGCTGTTTTTGGTGCTTTCCAATTTACGCAGCGTGCTGTTTTATGCGCTTGGCTTTTTGGCCGCCATGGCGGCGGGTTTCTTGTTTACGTGGAAACTGGGTTTTGATGACCCGCCGGAAGAAGAGGCTTAAAAAATTTAAAATCCCCGCTTGCAAGCGGGGATTTTTTTGCCGTTTAATGGGAATGGCCAAAGTAAACCTCGCCTTGGATGCCGTGTTGAAGGCAATAAGCGGTAATTTCTTCCCGCAGTTTTTGCCAGTAATCGGTGCTTTCCTGCAGGTAGATTTCGCTGTAGAGCGGAAGCGCCTGCGGGTAGTGGCGTGCGACAAAGTTCATCACTTTGCGTTGGTAGGCAGGACGCATATTTAAACTGTCAAAAGTGTAACGCTCGGCATAAGGGCGGGTTTGCTCTATGATTTTTCTCCAATCGCTTATACCGGGGAACAATGGGGCCGCCATAACCGCGGTGTGAATGCCGTTTTGATGTAACGTCTGAAGGGCGTCGAGGCGGTCTTGCAGGCTGGAGGCGCCCGGCTCGGCCAGTTGGCGGAAAGATTCGTCGGCCGAGGCGATAGAAAAGGCCACCTCGCAGGAAGGCATTTGCTTGAGTAAATCCATATCCCGCAGCACTAAAGCCGATTTGGTAAGGATGTGTACCTGCGCTTGGCAGACAATCAGCTGCTTGAGCAAACGGCGGGTCAGTTCATATTGTTTTTCATAGGGATTGTACGGATCGGTTACGGAGCTGAGCATGACCCGCGTGCGGAAGAGTTGGGCGGGGCGGAGCGGAACAGGGCACTCTTTTACATCTAAAAAATCGCCCCATTCTTCGGCGTGGCCCGTAAATTTGCGCATATATTCGGCGTAGCAATATACGCATTTGTGCGGGCAGCCTACATAGGGATTGATGACGTAATCAAATCCGGGAATTTTGGATTTTGAAAGCAAGGTTTTGACGGGTGTCTTAGCAATGGTAATCATAAGCGGCGTCTCCCTGGCGAAAACTATTTATATAGTGTACAATATCTACAAAAAGGAGCAAAATAATGCCAGTGCATTGGGGCACCTGTTGGGAACGCATCAAACATTTTTTTGATTTTGCCGCCCGCCGCCGGGAACGCTACCTAAAATGGGATCAAGAAGCCCAGAACGGAGACGAAGAGGCGCGGTACAGACTGCTTATGCTGTACCGGGAAGAGGGAGAAGAGTATTATCCGCTGGCCTTTAAATGGACGGTAATTGTGGCCAACGCCGGCGAAGACTGCGGCGTGATGCTGCAGGCGGCGGAAATGTATTTGGCCGGCCACGGCGCTCCGCAAAATGAAGAAAAAGCGCTCCTTTGGTTTGAGCGGGCCTTGTCTTTGCACATTATGCAGGGCAGAAACTCGCCGCTTTCGCTTGATGCCGCCAATTTTATCCAAGAAAAAATCCAAGAACTCCGTGCCAAATTAGGAAAGGAACACAACGAATAGGGTTTGCTCCGCCGTTTGGCCGCAGGGGACGGCTGCAACTAATCCAATTATAAACGGGCAGGCGGATGAGCGTTGGTATACAATAAAGAAAAGCGCGCCGCACGGAAAAGAAAAACCGGCGGCAGCGCGGGGGAAAATCATCATGGAAACAACGCAGGCAAAACGTTCCGTTTGGTGGGAACTCTCATCCACGGGGCCGTGCATGGTGCTGCGGCGCCTGATTGACCGGCACAACCAAGCTTCTTTTGATCCGTTTTATTGGCTGGCGGTATGTTATTGCAGCCCGGAATTTGAACGGGCCGATATCATTGCTCCGCCTTCTCACCCCAACCGGGAAACGCTGAATTATTTGGTAACCGGCCTGGTGGATCCGCCCGATTTGGAAGACGAGCATTTGGCCCGCCCGGAAGGGGCTTCCCGCTGGGTGAACGTGGTGGGGGGCCTTCAGCAGGCCGATCCGAGCCAAAGCGTATATGTGCTGAATATGGAGTTATGGATGCACACGCTGCCGGGGGCCGCGGGCGGCGGAAAGCGCTGGGAGTTTGAAAGCGAACACGTGCCGCTGGTGCGTACGGAAGACGCACAAGTGCGGGTATTGTGCGGGGCGTTTAAACACCGCCAGGGAAGCATTGCCCAGCATCCGCTGGGAACCACCATTTTGGATGTTACGCTAAACCCGGGGGGCGCTTTTACATATAAAGCGCCGGCGGAAAATACGACGGTTTTGTATATCTTTGGCGGGAAAGTGTATTTTGGAGAGGGGGCCCAAGTGTGTTTCGGGAAAGATTCTTTCCTGCGGATGTGCGGCGGGGAGATTATGGCCTCTTCCCTGGCCAGCGGGGGGCGGTTTTTGCTGTTTTCGGCCAAGCCCATTGCCCATAAAAAACCGGCCGTGTGCCCGGAGAACGAAGAAGTCTGTCCCATTCAAAAATAAGGAGCCGCTGGACTTGAATTTCAACGGAATGCCAGCTAAAGTACAAGAAAGGGGTTAGGAGAGAACATATGCGAAAATGGATGGTTTTAAGTTTGCTCTTGGGATTGGTTTGCCCGTTACATGCGCAAATCCAGCGGACGTATCATTACGGCGTGGTGCCGACGGAAAACATTACCACGTTTGAGGTAAATCCCTCCACCACCGTGCTGGACGACAGCGCAGGAATTTCCTCCACCCAGCTTACGCTAAAGACCTATCACGTAATTAACGAACGTTTTAACTGGGGGGTGGAAGTGCCGGTGGTGCGCTACGAATCGCCGGATAAATCCGTCAACGGGCTGGGAGACGTCCTGGCCAATATCACCTGGACGCTGCCCGCTGAAAACCTGTTCGGCTTTGGTGCCAAAATGGAATTTTTCCTGCCCACTGCCACCGACAAGCTGTTGGGTTCCGGGCAGCTGCAGGCCAGTCCGTCCGCGTTTATTTTGCTGGCTTTTCCGGCGGGTTTTTATGGGGCGGTAGGATATAAGCATTATGTGTCTGTCGTGGGGGATCATGCCCGCGCGGATATTAATACGGGCCGCTTGCGCGCCAACATCGGCTACACGTCCCCCAACCAGTGGTGGGTGCTGACCAACTTGTATTACTATATGGATTTTGAACACAGCGGCATGGCGGAATTTATCCCGGAATTGGAAGTAGGCACGCTGGTAAACGACGGGACGGCCTTTTATGCAAACGCAAGCACACATGCTGCGGGAAACTGGAAAACGAAAGATTGGAGTTTTGGCGTAGGATTTAAACTGCTGTATCTGTAAAAATGTAAAAATCCCCGGTTTAAAACCGGGGATTTTTAAATGGTGCGCTCGGCGGGAGTCGAACCCACATTTCCAGCTTCGGAGGCTGACGCTCTATCCATTGAACTACGAGCGCGCAAATCTGTTTTCTTTATTTTATCAAAATTAAGCGCCGCACGGAAGGACTATGCTTCCGTTTTTGCCGCCTGTTGCGGTGCATGCGTGCGCGGAAACCCCAGCCAAATGGCTAGCAGCGCCCCTATGCCTAATAAATACGGATAATATAGGTAGCGCATAATGCTCACCGGAGAAACGCCGGACAGGCTGGCCGCCATCAGCAGTTGGGCCCCGTACGGAATAACGCCCTGTACAAAGCAGGAAAAAATATCCAATAAGCTTGCCGAGCGGTTGGGGGCAATGCCAAAGCGCTGGGCAATTTCTTTGGCAATCGGCCCGGCCATAATCAGGGCAATGGTATTGTTGGCGGTGCATAAGTTGGCAAAACTGATGACGCCCGCAATGCTCAGCTCCGCCCCGCGGCGGGAAGAAATTTTAGCCGTCATTTTTTGGATAATCCACGCGAGCCCGCCGTTGTAGCGGATCATTTCCAGCATGCCGCCCGCCAATAGCGTTACAATAATCAGCTCGCCCATTGCGTTGATGCCGGCCCCCATGGAGGTCGTCCACCCCCAAATGTCAAAAGCGCCCGTCATTAGGCCAATCAGCCCGCACAAAACGGTGCCGCCCAACAGCACCAGCATTACGTTTACGCCCATCACCGCCGCTGCCAATACGATTACATACGGCAGCACTTTTACCCACGAAATGGGGCCGCTGGCAAACGAGCTTTGCGCGCCGCTTCCCAAGAAAATATAGAGAATGGTCGTAAGAATGGCAAAAGGCATAACGATGTGAAAATTGGTTTTGAATTTATCCGCCATTTTGCAGCCTTGGGTGCGGGTGGCCACGATTGTGGTGTCGGAAATAAAAGAAAGATTGTCCCCAAACATGGCGCCGCTTACCACCACGGCGCTCATCAGCGCGGGCGAAATTCCCGTCTGCGCAGAAAGCCCCGCCGCCACCGGCGTCAGCGCCACAATCGTGCCTACCGAAGTGCCCACCGAGACGGAGATGACGCACGCCGCCAAAAAGACGCCCGCCGCCAGCACATTGCCCGGCAGAATAGCCAAGGTTAAATTGACCGTTGCATCCACCGCGCCCATGGCTTTGGCGGTTTGGGCAAAGGCTCCCGCCAGGATGAAAATCAGCACCATTAGCATAATGTTGGAATTGGCGGCCCCTTTGCAAAAAAGTTCAATGCGGTTATGCAGCGAGCCGCCTTTGCTCATGGCCACGGCCACCACGGAGGAGAGCACAAAGGCCACGGTAATGGGCATTTTGTAAAAGTCGCCCGCCGCAAGAGAAACGGCCAAATAAGAAAGTAAAAAAACGCCCAGTGGAATGAGGGCAAGAGGATTGGGGGTAAATTTTTCCGGTTTCATAAAATTCCTGCGCCGGGCAAAAAGAAACCGCCGGAGCGAGGCGCGTCTGGCGGACGGCGGAAATAAGATGATAATATTATATAAATTTTAAGCGGTTTCCGCTTTCGCCGGGTTATTGGTTGGCGGTGGTATAGATGCGCAGCATGTCTTCTTTAGCCAGCGGCTTAAATTTGCTGACGGTGCGCGTTCCGCCGCGGCTGCAGCGGTCGGCCAATTCATACAGTTCGGCAAAGCTTAATTGCCTGCCTAACAGTTCGCGCAAATTGGTGGGCATGCCCAAAGAGGTAAAGAAACGGACGGTGGCTTCAATGCCTTCGCGGGCGGCGGTATCAATGTCGGTTACGGTTTCCAGCCGCCATACGTTGCAGGCGTAGCGGGCAAAGCGGGCGGGGTCTTCTTTATACACATACATCGCCCACGCCTGCCACACGGCCGATAAACTTTCCCCATGCGCTACGCCGAAACGGCCGCTAAGTTCGTGCCCCAATTGATGCACCGCAAATTCTTTTTCGGCCCCCAGCCCCGTTAAATTGTTGTGGGACAGGCTGCCCGCCCACATAAGTTCGCTCTGGGAAACATAATCATGCGGGTTTTGAACGGCTTTGGGCCCGTAGTAGATGACGGTGCGCATTAACGCTTCGGCCAGGGCGTCGGTCAATTCGTTGCCCTGCATGGGGGTAAAATAACGATCCAGCGTATGCATTAAAATATCCGTTACGCCGCAGGCAATTTGTTTGGGCGAGAGGGTGAACGTCAGTTCCGGGTTCATCAGCGCAAAACACGGGCGGTTAAAGGGCGTATTGAGGCCGCGTTTGTCTTTATGGGCGTCATCGGTCAGCACGGCCGAGTCGCTGGTTTCGCTGCCGGAGGCGGAGATCGTTACAATGCATCCTACGGGAAGGGCTTTGGTGACGGTTTCTTTGCCCAGCCAATACGTCCAAATATCGGTTTGCGGGTTGGCCGCGCCGATGGCAATGGCTTTGGCCGTATCCATTACGCTGCCGCCGCCGATGGCCAAGATAAAATCCGCTTGAAAGGGGATGGCTTCCAGCACGCCTTTGCGCGCAAAAGAGAGCGTGGGGTTGGGCTGAACGCCGCCTAATTTTTTAACCGTCAGCCCGGCCATCATCAGGGATTTTTCCACCCGTTCCAACAGCCCGCTTTTTACGGCGCTCTGCCCGCCGTACACAATCAGCACGCGCGACCCGCCGTGCTTGACGACGGCCTCGCCTGCTTTTTCTTCGGCGTGGGAACCAAAAATAATTTCAGTAGGGCAGCAAAAGGTAAAATCTCTCATGCGCATCTTCCTTATCTATACAAAACTTATTATATAACACTTTTCCGTTTGTGTGTATGGGAAAAGTGCTAAAATATGCGTGTGGATCGGCTCCCGCATACGGCTGGAGCGGCAGGGACAACCTATGAAAAGCGTAATTATTACAATCGGCGATGAAATTTTGTTGGGACAAATTTTAGACACCAACTCCCGCTTTATGGCGCGGGAACTGGCCAAATTGGGAGCGGAAACGGTGCAAATGCGCTCGGTGGCGGATGAAAAAGAAGCCATTTGGAAAGCGTTGGATGACGCGTTTTGCGTGGCGGATGCCGTGTTTGTGACCGGCGGGCTGGGCCCCACGAAAGACGATTTAACCAAAAACGTATTGGCCCAATACTTCGGGACGGAATTGGTTTTTAACCCGCAGGCGTATGCGTGGCTGGAAGAAATGTTTTCCGCCAATCCCCAGCGTTTAAATGCCTATAATAAATCGCAGGCCATGCTGCCCCGCGCGTGCACGCCGCTTCATAACGTAAAAGGAACGGCCAGCGGCATGTGGTTTGAAAAAGAAGGAAAAGTGCTGGTGTCGCTGCCGGGGGTGCCGTTTGAAACGGAATACCTGTTCCCGGCGGAAGTGCTGCCGCGGCTGAAGGAAAAATTTCACGATTTGCTTTTGCAGTACCGCATGGTAACCGTATACAATATCCCCGAGGCGGAACTGGCCATGAGGCTGGCCTCTTACGAGCAAAAATTGCCGAAGGGGCTGTCGCTTGCGTATTTGCCGTCGGCGGGGTTTGTGCGTTTGCGTTTGACGGCCAAAGGAGCGGCAGTGGAGCGGCTGGACACGTTTTGGACGGCTTTATTGCAGGAGTTAAAAGGGCTTTCTTTTGAAGAGCCACGCAGCGAAACTTCGCAGGAAGAATTTGCCCGGCGGCTGCGCCAAAGCGGGGTAACGGTGGCGTGCGCGGAAAGCTGTACGGGGGGAAATATCGCCCATCTGATCACGGCGGTGCCGGGGGCGTCGGCCTATTTCTTAGGCGGCGTGGTGGCCTATTCCAACGAAGTTAAGAAGCAGGTGTTGGGCGTATCGGAAGAAGATTTGAAAAAGTACGGCGCCGTCAGCGAGCCGGTAGTCCTGCAAATGGCCCAAGGGGTGCGCCGCATTACCGGGGCGCAGTGGGCGGTTTCTACTACCGGGGTGGCCGGGCCGGACGGCGGTACGCCCGAAAAACCCGTTGGAACCATTTGGATGGCGGTAGCCGGGCCCAACGGCGCCCGAGCGCAAAAGTTTGTCTTTTCCCACACGCGGGAGCGCAATATCGGCCGCGGCTCCATTCAGGCCCTGCAGTTTTTGTTAAACGAAATAGAGGCGGCCAACCGGTAAGGAAAAACCAAAAACGGCCCGCGGCGGGCTACTTTAGCAGTGCGTCCAGCTGGCGGCGTAGTTCTTCTTCCGAAAATTCGCCGGCCATCCGTTTGACGATTTGCCCGTTTTTTACAAACACAAAAGCCGGCACCCCCTGTACGCCAAACCGGCGGGCGGTGCGGGGGGAGGTTTCTACGTCCACCGCCAAAACGGCGGCCCGGTTGGCATAGGCTTTGGCCAACGTGTTAACGAGGCCCGCCATCTGTTTGCAATGCTGGCACCACGAAGCAAAAAATTCTATCATCTCCGCTTTTTCGTATTTTTTGAAGGCCGTTTCAAACGACGCATCGGTTACGGTCAATTTGCTGTCCATACTTATCCTCCTGTTAGCAGTGTAGCTTTCTTGAGGCTGTTTTGGCTAATCCTTTTTAGACTAGTCGGAAGGGTTGACGGGGGTATTCTCGTTTGATAGACTGTAAAAAGGGATTTTAGCAGTATTTTGACTCTAAAACCAACTGTTTGGTTTGCATGCTTTTTACCGTCAATTGTGCAAAAAAGCCGCGAAAGCCTTTTTTGCATAATTTTATTTTTTAGGACAGGAGCAACTATGAAAGTATTATTGTTGGCGGGGGGACTGGGCACCCGCTTGGGAGAAGAAACCTCCATTCGCCCCAAACCCATGGTGGAAATCGGCGGATACCCGATTATTTGGCACATTATGAAGCTTTACACCCATTATGGATTTACGGATTTTATCATTCTGTGCGGATATAAGAGCGAAGTTATCAAAGAGTATTTCCTCAATTACTACACCAATAACTCCGACGTAACCATTGATTTTTCCAATAACCAAATTGACATCCACCGCAACCGCTGTGAACCCTGGAAAGTAACCATGCTCTATACCGGGCGCAACGCGCTGACCGGCTCGCGCATTAAGCAGGCCCGCCATTACGTAGGCCAGGAACCTTTTATGCTTACGTACGGGGACGGTGTGTCGGACGTAAACATTAAAAAACTGCTGGAAGAGCACAACCGCTCGGGCAAATTGGTTACCCTGACGGCCGTGCAGCCTACCGGCCGTTTTGGCGCCATCAACATCCAGGCGGACAATTCTATTTCCCGCTTTCAGGAAAAACCCGTGGGGGACGGCGCGTGGGTAAACGGCGGATTTTTTGTCTGCCAGCCGGAAGCGTTTGACTATATCGCCGACGGAGAAAACGTTACGTGGGAAAAAGAACCGCTGTGCTCTTTAGCGCAGGCCGGGCAGTTGGGCGCTTACAAGCACAACGGCTTTTGGCACCCGATGGATACCTTGCGCGACAAAATGGAATTAAATGAATTATGGGCCGCCGGCAAAGCGCCGTGGAAAGTGTGGGAGGATTAGATGAAGAAAGTTTTGATTACGGGCGCCAGCGGCTTTATCGGGCGCCAGGTTACCAAGCAAATGATTGCCCGCGGGTACACGGTATATGCCCCTTCTTTGGCGCCCACTTTGCCGGCGCAGGAAGGGCTGATTCAGCACGAACTGGATTTTTTTAAACCCGGCGCCCTGAGCGATTACTTAAAAGAACACCAATTTGAAAATTTAATTCATCTGGCGTGGTACGTAGGGCCCAAATGCCATATGCACCCCGGGAATGTGCAGTGGCTGTGCCTGTCGCTGGAAATGCTGAAAACGTTTATTGAAAACGGCGGCAAAAAATTTTTGGGTGCGGGCAGCGTGTCGGAATATGATTTTTCGTACGGCCTGTTGCGGGAAGACAAAACCCCGCTCAATAACCCTTCGCTGTACGGGCAGAGCAAAGCGGCTTTGTACAAAGTAGGCAGTTCCCTGTGCCGCCAGGCGGGGATTGATTTTAAATGGGCGCGCATTTTTAATTTGTACGGCCCGTATGAACGGGCGGCGCGGCTGATGCCGTCTGTCATCTGTTCCATGCTAAAAGGCGAGGACGTAAAAGTAAGCCCGTGCACCAAATTTTTGGATTACCTGCACGTGGAAGATACGGCCCGCGGCATTGCCATGCTGTTTGATTCTCCGGTTACGGGGGCGGTAAATATCGCTTCCGGCCAGCCGGTGCAGCTGCGGGTAATGGTGGAAGAAATGGCCCGCTTAACCGGATTTAAAGGAAAAATCCTCTGGGGCGCTTTGGAAGAAAATTTTGCCGATCCCGTTCTGGCCGGTGCCAACGAACGGCTGACGAAAGAAGTGGGGTGGAAACCCAACTATACGCTTACGTCCGGGCTGGAACAAACAATCAACTGGTGGAAGGAGCATTTGAAATGAATCAATTTAATGGAGTGTATAAAGGAAAAACGGTGCTGGTAACCGGGCATACCGGATTTAAAGGTTCGTGGCTGGCCATTTGGCTGACGGCGCTGGGAGCCAAGGTTGTAGGCTATGCGTTAGACCCTTATTCCGACCGCAGCAATTATTGCGCTTCGCACCTTAAAGAACGTTTGTTTGCCGACGAACGCGGCGACGTGCGCGATTCGGCCCGGCTGGAAGAAGTCATTGCCAAATACAAGCCTTCCATGATTTTTCACTTGGCGGCGCAGGCGTTGGTGCGCACGTCGTACGAATACCCCAAAATGACGTATGAAACCAATTTAATGGGGTCGTTAAACATTTTGGAAGCCGTGCGGAAATTTGATTTTATCAAGCAGGTAATTATGATTACCTCCGATAAATGCTACGAGAATGTAGAACAGATTTGGGGATACCGCGAAACCGACCGTATGGGCGGGTACGACCCGTACTCCTCTTCCAAGGGCTGTGCGGAACTGATGATTTCTTCGTGGCGCAACTCCTTTTTTAACCCTAAAGATTACGCCAAACACGGCAAGGCCGTGGCCAGCGTGCGGGCCGGAAACGTGATTGGCGGCGGAGACTGGAGCGACAACCGCTTAATCCCCGACTGCATCCGCGCCATTGAAGCCGGAAAAGATATTGAAATCCGCAGCCCGCAGGCCACCCGCCCGTGGGAACACGTAATGGAGCCGCTTTCGGGCTATTTAAAAGTGGGCGAAAAATTGGTGGAAGATCCGGTAACCTACAGCACCAGCTTCAACTTTGGCCCCAAAATAGAGGCCAACCGCACCGTTTGGGAAGTGGTGCAAAAATGCGTTGCTTACTACGGAAAAGGAAAGGTGGTGGATGTTTCCGCCCCCGGCGCCGTGCACGAAAACACTTTGCTGAGCTTGGATGTTACCAAAGCGTACCGGATGCTGGATCAGTGGCATGCCAAACTGTCGTTTGACGAAGCGATTGAGTTTACCGTAGATTGGTATAAAGAAGCGCTGAACGGAAAGGATATGTGGGACTATTGCGTTAAGCAAATCCAAGCCCACGACGAAAAAGCCTAACGCATGAAAGAAACGGTTATTTTGGGCGGCGGTATTGCCGGGCTGGCGGCCGCCTACAGGCTGCGCCAAGCCGGCCGGTCGGCCCGCATCTTTGAAAAAGATGCGGAGTGGGGCGGCTTGTGCGGCAATTTTACGATTGACGGTTTTCGGTTTGACCGTTTTGTGCATTTTACCTTTGCGCCCGATCCGAACGTCCAAAAATTGTTTTCGGCGGCGGGGCCGCTTTTAAACCATCCGCCGGTTTCTTCCAATTATTATCACGGGTATTGGCTGTATCATCCGGCGCAGAATAACTTATATCCGCTGCCGACGGATGAAAAAGTCAAAATTATTAAGGGCTTTGTACACCGCCGGCAAATCCCCGTGGAACAAATTTCCGATTATGACACTTGGCTCCGGGTGCAGTACGGCGATTATTTTGCCGAGCATTTCCCGTTTGCTTATACCCGCAAATACTGGGGCGCCCAGCCCAAAGAATTGGAAACCAAATGGGTGGGAAACCGCATGCACTCGCCCACCTTGGAAGAAGTGCTGAAGGGTGCGTTTGAAAAACCGACGGAAAATTTTTACTATACTTCCGTAATGCGCTACCCGCAAAAAGGCGGGTTTAAAAGCATTTTGCATGCGCTGGCCCAAGGGGCGGACATTGCGCTAAATAAAAAGGCCGTCTTTATTGACCCCCGTGTCAAACGGGTGAAATTTGCAGACGGAACCGCAACGGCCTACGGCGAGTTGCTTTCTTCTTTGCCGTTGCCGGAAATCATCCGCTTATTGCCGGATGTGCCGGAACCGGTGCAGCAGGCCGCCAAACGCCTGCGCCATACGTGCGGGTATCAAATTTCATTGGGTTTTAACAAACCGGATATCGCCAAATACCTCTGGTTTTATATTTATGATGAAGACATCCCTCCCGCCCGGGTCTATTCCCCCAATTTAAAATCGCCCGACAATGTGCCCGGCGGCTGTTCTTCCCTGCAGGCGGAAGTATTTTACGGCAATACCGCCCCGGTGCCTCCCGCCGAACAAGTGCTGGATACGACGCTGGAAAAATTGCGGCAAATGGGGCTTTTTAACTCGGCGGATATTGCGGTAAAGGACATCCGTTTTGAACCGTACGCCAACATTATGTTTGACCACGCCATTTACCAAAACCGGCAAACGGTTTTGGATTATTTAACGTCTTTGGGCATTTACAGTATGGGCCGCTTTGGCAAATGGGCCTACTTCTGGACACATCAAGCGTTTGAAGACGGCAAAAACACTGCGGAGCAAGTGATGCATGAACACAAATAATCCCACCATTAAACTGCTGATCAGTTATCACGACAAGCACCGCCTTTTGAAATCGGATATTTTAACGCCGATTCAAACGGGGTGCGCGTTGGCGGCGGAGCGTTTTGAAGGAATGCTGCAAGATGATGATGGGGAAAATATATCCACCGGAAATCCTCAATATAATGAGTTGACCGCCCAGTATTGGGCGTGGAAAAATTATGCCAAGCTGGGCAACCCCGATTATATCGGGTTTATGCATTACCGTCGTCATTTTTGTTTTGATGAGTCTTTAATTGGACAACAAAGCACTTGGCTTTCTGCTTCCTGCGTCTATAAAATGCCATCTGCGACAGATGACTATTTAAACCGCAATTTTCATCCTCAAAAAATATCAAATAGCTTAAAAGGATATGATTGTTTGGTTTTAAAAGCATATGACGTTACAAACTTAGGATCTTCTTCTAACAGACATCATTATGCTACTGGCATTCCGGAGCAAAATGTAGCTACATTTGATTTATTGCTGGAGACGGTGCTCAAGTTTTTCCCCAATTATGAAGAAGAAGTAAATTCGCTAAAAAACGGTTCTGAACAATACCTTTGCAATATGTTTATTATGAAGAAAGATTTATTCTTTCAGTATTGCCAATTTTTGTTTACCGTTCTTGCGGAAATGGCAAAGCAAGTGGATTCTTCTCATTTTACCAGTCAGCAAAACCGTTTTTTGGGATATATGGGGGAATACTTGCTTTCTTTGTTCATCAAACATGCTTACAGAACACATTCTTTTCGGATTAAAGAAATAAATGGCTTTTTTATAGAGGATACCGGCTGTTCATATGATATAAAACCCGTCTATAAAACACCTTTTTCAGCTATTGTGATGGCCTGTTCGCGGGAGTATATTCCCTACTTATCTGTTTGCCTGCAATCGCTGGTGGAGCATGCTCATATATCATCTAATTATGATATTGTGGTTATGGAACGGGATATTCCGGCGGAAGAAAAAGGAAGATTAAAAAGACAAATTGAAAGAAAAAATGTTTCTTTGCGGTTTTTAACGGTTCCCGATCTGCTTGCAGATAAACAAAAAATAAAAATCAAACAATTGCCAGAAAGTTATTACCGCCTGTTTGCTCCTTTGTTATTACAAGGTTACGAGCGAATTATTTATACGGATTGTGATGTGATTTTTAATGATGATATCGCTAAGTTAGATCAGATTTCTTGTCCAACTGCCATAGCCGCGTGTAGGGATGTAATGATGAATGCCCGTTTGGGACTTACGTGGGCAGATTGGAAACGGTATTGTAGGGAAGACTTAGATCTAAAAAATGTTTATGATTACTGCAATGCCGGTGTAATAGTAGTTAATGTAACGCAATATATCAAAGAAAATATCGCATTTAAAGTCTTAAAACTCTTGACGAGCAAAGCGTTTCGTGGCTCGGTACAGGATGCTCTGAATTCTATTGTAAAAAATGAAATTACTTATTTGGATCCGGCTTGGAATTGGCCTACATTGCAAATGCATATGAAACGAATGCAATTTTTGTCGGCTATGGATTGTCACACTTTAAACCTCTATACACACGTGCGCCAACTTCCTCGGATTATACATTATGCTTCGTTTCGAAAACCGTGGTACTACTTACAAGAAGATATGGCAGAAATTTGGTGGGGTTATGCGCGCAAGACGCCGTACTATGAAGAAATTTGCTTGCGCTTAAACCAGCATGAAACATCAAAAATTTTTTCGTGCCGATACAAAAATAGACACCAAAACTATGCGTTGCTTTATTTGTCTTATTTGTATTATAAATTGATGACGCATATTACATCTGGCAAAAAACAGGCTCGTTACAAAACAGCTTGGGTAGAAGCCAAAAATGAAGTGGAATTATGGAGGGAGCATAGTTAACATCCTTGCCTGTCCAACCAACTGAAAGAGACACTTGTTTGTAAAGAAATGTGAGGAACTTTTATGGAATTTGAACCTATTACGCCGGCTTTTGCCAGTACGCCCTATGTAATCGGGATGAGCAGCAGCAACCGATATGCCCCCTATTTGGCGGTATATTTGCAATCTATTATTGACCACGCCAAAGAAGAAAACCGGTACGATATCGTCATTTTTGAAACGGATATGACTGCCGATAATAAAGCGCGGATACAGGCATTGGCGCAGCTGCCGAATTTTTCTATCCGGTTTTATAATCTGAAGACGGCTTTTGAAAACAATCTGTATATCTCGCTGCATTACTTTGCCAAACAATGCTATTACCGGCTGGCCTTGGGGGAAGTATTTAAACAATATGAAAAAGCGGTGTTTACGGATATTGACTTGGTGATGGTTGCAGATATTTTTGATTTGTTTAAAATTGATTTGCAAGGGCAGCCCATTGCCGCGTGCGAAGAAATTTTGTGGACGCCTAGCCGTAGGAATCAGCAGGTATCCCGCACACAAAGTATTGATTCTTATTTAAAAGAAATCGGGTGTACGGGCCTGTATTACAACACGGGCGTAGTGGTGGCGGATGTGGCCAAGTTTAACGAAACGGCTTCTTTCCGGCAGCTGCTGCAAACGGCGCAGGAAAATAAATTTATGAACCTGGAACAGGATGTCCTAAATAAAGTGTTTAATAACCGCTTTTATACGCTGCCGCCTTGCTATAATTTTGAGGTTATCAACAGCGTTTTTGAAGGCAAAACGGAGGATTTTAGAGTCTATGCCGCCCAAGTGGAACAGGCGCGGGCCTATCATTTCTTGGCGGCGGATAAAGTGTGGTTCTTCCCTAACGTCCCCAAAGGCTACCTGTGGTGGCAAGTGGCGCGCAAAACGTCCTATTACGAAGAGATATTGGCCGCGTATGTCAATTTTTACTGTTGGCATTTTGTGCCCTATTATTTAAAGTATAAGAAGTATCATTTCTTTGCCAAATTTGTTTTTGGAAAAATGAAACAAAGATACTTGCGCAAAGCGGCCGAATATTGGAATTGGCTTCAGTATTAACTTTTTGTAACCGCCGTACAAACCGCCCGTTTTGCGGGCGGTTTTTTCTTTGGGGGAGTAGTACGAAAAAACGCTTGACAAAATAATTATACGCTCGTATAATTATACATATGTGTAATTAAAGAGGTGTCATATGGGCAGAACTTCTTCCGGCACAGATGAAAAACTGATTCAAACGGGGATCCGGCTGGCGCGCGTGCGCGGGCTGGGCGGGTTTACCGTGCGGGAATTGTGCGCGGAAAGCCAAGTAAATTTGGGGATGTTTCACTATTGTTTTATCAATAAGGATAATTTTGATAGGGCGCTGCTCAGTACGCTATACGAAAATTTGATGAAAAATATCCGCTTGGAAGTGTCGGACGATAAATCCGCCCGCGCCAATGTGCTCAACATTTTGTTGGCCATTCAGCGTTTCGTGCGGGAAAACCGACGTCTGCTCTCGTCGTTGGCGGGAGATGTGTTTAGCGGGAACGCCAAAATTATTGATTTTATCGGCCGCAATTTTACGCACCACATTTCCGTACTCTTGGCGCAGCTGGAACGGGCGGAGAAGGAGGGGCAACTGGTACTGAAAGACGCGGCCAACGCGGCTTTGGTATTGGCGATGCCGGTGGTGTTTCCGCAGTTGGTGGCGGGGCTCGATGAGAGGGTGCCTTTGCCGTGGAAAGGAAGAGTGCGCCCGTCGGTAACGGCCCTGTTTTCCGACAAAGGCGCCGCGGAGCGGATTCAAGTGCTGGTCGGGGCCGTATTTAAGGGGGAAAAATGAAAAAGATTTTAGGATTTTTGTGCGTTCTGGGGCTGACGGGCGCCGCGTGGGCGGCGCCGGTGCAGCCGCTTTCGCTGGCCGCGTGTGAGGAAGCGGCCCTGGCTTTTTCGCCCGCGGTAAAAGCGGCGCAGGCTCAAGCGCAGGCCGCCCGCGCTTCGTATGAAAGCGTGCGGGGCAACTTGTATCCGGCGCTTTACCTAGACGCCGCCGGGAGCTGGACGTCCGAAGTGCCGCAAATGCAGGTGGGGCCGCAGACGTTTGAATTCGGAAGCGAGTGGGGCTATTCGGCCGGCCCGACGCTGGAATACGTACTGTTTGACAAAGGGGCCCGTTCGGCGGCCTCCCGCCGGGCGCTGTCGCTGTATGAAAGCAAATTAATGGAATATGCCCTGGCGCGCAAACAGGCATTGCTTCAAGTGCGGCAGGCGTATTTTGCCGTGCAGCGCGATCTGGAAAATATCTATCTGCTTTCCGAACAATTAAAAGTATCGCGCAAACAGCGTGCGGACGTGCACGCCGCTTACAAAGCGGGCGCCAAAAGCCGCCGCGACGAACTGCTTGCCGAAAAGCAAGCCCTTCGCACCGCTTTGGACGCCAGCACCGCGCGGACGGAACTGGCGCGCGATTTGCGGGATTTGTTTAAACTGACGGGCACGGATTTCGGCATCAATCCGCAGTACCCGCTGGACTGGCGCGTGCGGGAAAAAATGGAAGGGGAAACTTCCGCCGTCATCCGCGCCGATGCGCCCGCCCAGACCGCCAAACAGTTTGCGCCGTTTCAGACGCTTACGTTTGACGCGGCTACGCCCCGCTTGGCGGCGTACGACGGCGTGATCCAATCGTACGAATATGCCGCCCGCGGTTATGCCGCCGCCGTTTGGCCGCGGCTTTCGCTTAGCGCCGGCGCCTATGCCCAGTATCCCAACGGGCCCATTCAAGAAGACGTTTTTTTAGGCAAAGCCGGCCTCTCCCTGCGTTTGCCGCTGTTTGAAGGAGGCAAAAACAAACAGCAGGCGCAGGCCCAGCGCTTGGCGGCGCAGGCCACTTCCGTCCAAAAGGAAGAAACCGCCCAAGCCTTGGAAGCGCTGTTTGCTTCGGCGCAGGATTCGCTGGGAGCGCTGGATATAGAAATGCGTTTGGCCGCACAATTGGCGGACAAAGCCGCCCAAGCCGCTTCGCTTACGTACCAGGCGTACCAAGCGGGCGCGGTTACCTTTTTGGAAGTGGATGACGCCAACCTCTCGGCCCTGCAAAGCCGGCTGATGGTAAGCGAATTGCTGATCCGCCGTTTAAACGGATTGGCCGTTTTGGACAGTTTGGGGAAATAGGAGCCTTATGAAAAAAATTATTGTTTTCGTAGTGATTTTATTGGTGGCGGCGGTGGCGGCGGGACTGTTGTTTTTCCGTCATACGCCGTTTGCGTACAGCGGGGTAGTGGAAGCGATAGAGGTGGATGTGCCCAGCCGCTTGTCCGACACGATCAGCCAAATAAACGTGCAGGAAGGGAGCGCCGTCCAGAAGGACGAAGTCTTGGCCCGGCTGGACTGCCGCGACACGCGCCTGAAAGCCGCCATTGCCCAAAAAGAGTTTACCCGTGCGGAAACCTTGTTAAAAACCACCGCGGGTTCGCGCGAAAATTACGACTTGAAAAAACATCAATACGACCAGGCCGCCTTGTACGAAAGCTGGTGCGAGATCAAAAGCCCCATTGCGGGCAAGGTGCTCTATAAGTATTACGAACCGGGCGAATTTATTGCGGCCGGGCGCAAATTGGTGACGGTGGCCGACCTGTCGGAAGTGGACGTGTGGGTGTATGTGGAGCACGATTTGCTGGCGCGGCTGGCGGTGGGGCAGGCGGTAGAGGGATTTTTGCCGGAGTCGGATCAGCATTTTGAAGGACGCATTTTAAGCATTAACGACGAGGCCGAATTTACCCCGAAAAACGTGCAGACCCGCCGCGAACGCGAACGGTTGGTGTACGGTGTAAAAACGCGTTTTAAAAACGATGCGGCGCGTACGCTCAAATCCGGAATGACGTTGGAAGTTTCTTTCGGGGAGGAAAAATAAAATGCCCGCCCTGCGCGCCGCGGTGGAACAGGTAAGCAAAAAAATGGGCCGCACGCAGGCGCTTAAGCGGGTGGACGCTTCTTTTGCGGCCGGGCAGGTGCACGGCATTATCGGCCCCAACGGCGCGGGCAAAACCACGCTGATGCGTCTGTTGGCGGGGCTGCTGCACCCCGATACGGGCAGCGTTTCTTATTTTCAAGGCGATCAGCTTATTTCCGCCGAAGCGGCCAAGCGCGTAACGGGGTATTTCCCGCAGGAACCCAGCCTGTACCCGGATTTGACGTGTGAGGAACACTTGGAATTTTTCCGTGATTTGTATGACCTGCCGCAGGCGGACTTTATCCGGCGGAGCGAAGAATTGCTGCAGGCGACGGGGATGACGCCTTTTAAAGACCGCCCGGCGGGGAAGCTGTCCGGCGGGATGTATAAGAAATTGGGGCTGATGTGCGTGCTGCTAAACCGCCCTCAACTGCTCCTGTTAGACGAGCCTACCGTGGGGGTAGACCCCGTCAGCCGGCAGGAACTGTGGGATTTGGTGTACGGCTTTGCCGGGGAAAATATGACGGTCATTTTAAGCACTTCTTATATGGACGAGGCCGACCGCTGCGCGTGCGTGCACGTGCTAAGCGGAGGGGAAATGCTGGCCTCCGGCGCGCCGCAGGAAGTAACGGCGCAGTTTGGCGTGCATGATTTTGCGGAGATATTTTTAAACCATGAACAAAAATGATCCGGTCATCCGCGTGAAAAATTTGGTGGTGGCGTTTGGCTCATTCCACGCGGTGGACGGCGTGAGCTTTGACGTGCAGCGCGGGGAAATTTTCGGCTTTTTAGGCGCCAACGGCGCCGGCAAAACCACCACCATCCGCACCATTTGCGGCATTTTAAATCCTTCTTCGGGCACGGTGGAAGTGGACGGGAAAGATGTTTCCTCCTCCACGGCCGTGCTCAAGCCGCGCATTGGGTATATGTCGCAAAAATTTACGCTGTATCCCGACTTGACCGTGCGGGAAAATCTGCACTTTGCGGGCAGCCTCTATGCCATGAGCCCGCAGGCCATTGCCCAGCGTTCCCATAAGCTGATGGAATTTATCGGACTGAGTGAGGATTTGCCGGATCCCGTCAGCCATTTGTCGGGCGGGGTGAAACAAATGGTGGCGCTGGCGTCTTCTTTGCTGCACGATCCGGAGCTGGTGTTTCTGGACGAGCCCACCGCCGGCACTTCGCCCAAAACGCGGGCCTCTTTCTGGGCGCTGATCCGCCGCTTGGCCCAGTTGGGCAAAACTATTTTTGTAACCACCCACTATATGGACGAAGCCGAATACTGCGGGCGGATTGCGCTAATGGAGCGGGGCAAAATCGTGGCGATGGGCACGCCCGGGGAACTAAAAAAAGAATTTTTCCCGGTTAAACCGCTGGAACTGTCGTTTACAAAACCCGTGGAACAGCCTTTGCGCGCGGCGCTGGAAAAAGCAGGGATTGCTTCGGCCGTATTCGGCTCGCGCCTGCGGGTGCGTGCGCCCGACCGGGCCGCCTTTGAACAAGCCGCCGCTCCGTTTCGGGACGGCTTTTTCGCCCGGGAAACGGAACCCACCCTGGAAGACGTCTTTCTGCAGGCGGTGAGCGGGAGGAAAGCCGTATGACCTTTTCTTGGCGCCGCGCCCGCAGCGTGGCTTTAAAAGAATATAAACATATTTTGCGCGACCCGTTTACCCTGCTGGTTACGTTGGTGCTGCCGCTGGTGTTTGTGGGCTTTTTCGGTTTTGTGATTGATCTGGATTACAAGCATATGCGCGTGTATGTGCGCGACAACGACCAAACCAGCGTCTCCCGCCGTTTTTTGCAGGAGGCGGCGTCCTCGGGTTATTTTGATTTGCACCCCGTGCACGGCCAGTTCCAGCTGGATCAGGCACTGGAGCGCAACGACAGCCCGGCCTTGTTGGTCATCCGCCCGGGGTTTGGACGGCATATCCGCGCGGGGGACGCGGAAAACCCCGGTGAGGTGCAGCTTTTGGCCGACGGGACGGACAATGTGCAGGCCAGCATCATGGGCAGCTATATGCAGGGCGTGGTGCAAAAGGCCAACGCCGTTTTCGCCCGGGACAACCCCGCCTTGGCGGACGCCGCCGGCGCGGGCGATCAAATCCGAAGCCGTTTCTTGTTTAACCCGGAACTCAACAGCCGCTGGTTTATCGTGCCCGCTTTAAGCACCATTATTATCGGTTTTTTGGCCATTGTGCTTACGGCGCTGACGGTGGCCAAAGAGTGGGAAAACGGATCGATGGAGCTGCTTCTTTCCACGCCGGTGCGCCCGTCCGAAATTGTGCTGGGAAAACTGGTGCCGTATTTCCTGCTGACATTTTTTGACGTATTGGTCGTTTTTGTGCTGGCGATATACGTGTTTAAAATTCCGTTTCTGGGCAGTTTTTTATTCTATATGGCGTCGTGCTGGGTGTACATTACGGGGGCGCTTGCGCTGGGGTTGGTCATTTCCGTCGTTACGCGCCAGCAGCAGGCGGCCATTCAGTTTGCTTTTGCGGTGGGGTTGTTGCCGTCGTTTATCTTTTCGGGGTTTATTTTCCCCATTGAAAATATGCCGGCATTCTTTCAGTATTTTACCGCTTTGTTTCCCCAGCGGTGGTTTTTGCTCATCAGCCGTACGGTGTTTTTAAGCGACGCCGCCCCCGCCACCTTAGCCACCGCGCTGGCGGCGATTGGGGTGTTTGCCGGAGCGATGATTTTGCTGGCGGTGCATAAATTTAAAACGGATGTGGAACCATGAAATTGCGCGCGCGAACCTTAAAAGGATTTTTTGTAAAAGAAATCATCCAAATCATACGGGATCCCAAAATGATTATGGCGATTTTCTTTATTCCCGTGGTGCAAACCATTATGTTTGGCCTGGCGCTGACCAGCGAAGTAAAAAACATCAAATTTGTCGTGGCTTCCAAGCCCGGCAAAATAGCGCAGGATTTGGAAACCCGCGCGCTGGCGTCGGGCTGGTTTACCAAGGTGCCGGACGTAAACGGCGCCCAGGTGGAAGACCCGGAAGCGCTGGTGGCCTCCCATAAAGCCGAGGCGGTGCTTGTAGCGCCGCCGGAAGGGTTTGAAAAAGCCCTGGAGCGCGGTTCCGAGCCGATCCAGCTGTTGCTTAACGCCACCAACGCCCAGCGCGCCCAGCAGGTAAACGGATACGTCCAACAGCTGGTGGCGGAAGTGGCGCGCGCGAACGGGTACAATCTCTCCGGCGGGCTGATTAAGCTGGATATGCGGGTGTTGTTTAACCACTATATGGACACGACTTCTTTTATGATTCCGGCCCTGCTGGTAATGTCCACATTTATTGTGCTGCTGGTGGTGGGGGGAATGGCGATTGCCAAAGAAAAGGAAACGGGCACGATGGAAAAACTGATAGTTTCTCCCTGCAGCGTGGAAGAAATTATGGTGGGCAAGACGCTGCCGTATTTTGTCATCGGGCTGTGCATTGTGGGGCTGATTTTGTTTATTGGCGTAGCGGGGTTTGGCATTCCGTTTCGGGGCAGTTTGTGGCAGGTGGCGGTCAATGCGGTGCTGTTTGCCGTATCGGCGCTGGCGTGCGCCCTGCTTATCAGCACCGTGGTGCATACCCAGCAGCAGGCCATGATGGCCAGCGCGCTTTTTTTAATGCCGGCTATTTTGCTTTCGGGCGTTTTCTTTCCGGTGGCCAACATCCCGCCGCTGTTTCGGTGGATGTGCTATCTAAACCCCATGATGTATTCGGTGGTCAACTTCCGCTCCATTATTTTAAAAGGCGGCGACGCCTGGTTTTTCTGGCAAAACTGCCTGTGGCTGGCGGTTATTTCCGCCGTTCTTTGCGCGGCCGCGTATAAAAACTTCAAATCCAAGCTAAACTAAACTGCCCGTATTGGGAACTTCCTTATAAAATCCGCCCCCCTGCGCCTGTGCAGGAACCGGGATAAATTAGTAAAATAGAAGGGTATGGAAGTGATTGTATTTTTACCCATTTTATTTTTCTCCATTGTCCTGCACGAATTTGCGCACGGGCTGGCGGCTTACCGCCTGGGGGACGACACCGCCTACCTGAGCGGACGCCTTACTCTCAACCCGCTGCATCATATTGACCCGATCGGCACGCTGGCCGTGCCGGCGTTGTGCTGGCTGATAGGGATGCCGCTTTTCGGCTGGGCCAAGCCCGTGCCGATTAACCCGATGCGGATGCCTTCCCCGCGGCGGGATATGGGCAAAGTGGCGTTTGCGGGGCCGGCGGTCAATTTGCTGTTGGCGGTGGTGTGCGTGCTGGTGATGAAGATCCTGCTAGTCGGGCAGGCTTTCTTTTCCGCGCGCGCGTTGGAGCAGCTCTTTTTATTTTTGCAGTATGGCATGTTTATTAACGTGTTTTTGGCAGTATTTAATTTAATTCCCATTCCGCCCTTGGACGGCGGCCGCATCGTAACGGCGCTTCTGCCCCTGCAGGCCGCGCTGAAGTACGACGGCTTTTTCGGCCGTTACGGCATGTATGTGGTGCTGGCGCTTATTTTGACGGGAGCGGTGAAATATATTTTACTTCCGCCAACCATGTTGGTGGTGGGAGCGTTTTCGAAGTTCTTAATGTAGTACAGAGGTATTTATGCAAAAAGACAAAATCGTACTTTCCGGTATGCGCCCGACGGGCAAACTCCATTTAGGCAACTTTCACGGAGCGCTCAAAAACTGGGTGGCGCTGCAGGACAAGTACAACTGTTATTTTTTCGTGGCGGATTTGCATTCGCTCACCACGGCGTATGAACACACCGAAAACCTGGCCGAAAACAGCCGCAATATGCTGATTGACTGGCTGACGGCGGGGCTGGATCCCGAAAAAAGCACCATTTTTATCCAATCCGACGTACCCGAAGTAAGCGAGCTCAACACCCTGCTGGGGATGATTACCCCGCTGGGCTGGCTGCTTAGAAACCCGACGTATAAAGAGCAAATTCAGGAGCTGTTAAAACAAAAATACGCCGGGCAGTTGGACGAAAAATCGCTGGGCGAAAAAATCAACTCCATCGCCGGCGACGAGGAAATTTCTTCCTTCGGCTTTTTGGGGTACCCGGTGCTGATGGCAACCGATATTCTCATTCAGCAGGCCGCTTACGTGCCGGTGGGCAAAGACCAAACCGCCCACTTGGAAATCGCGCGCGATTTGGCCCGCCGCTTTGCCGAAATCTATGGGGAGGCCGTATTTACCGAACCCGCCCCGCTGTACACCGAAGTGGCGCGCGTGCCGGGGCTGGACGGGCGGAAAATGTCCAAATCCTACCACAACGCCATTAATTTGGGCGAAGATTTGGACTCCGTACGCAAAAAAGTGATGACGATGTTCACCGACCCCAATAAGAAAAAAGCCACCGACCCCGCCAACCCCGAGGGCTGTGTGGTGTATGCGTTCCACCGGATTTACAACCCCAACGCCGCCAAACGCTGCGAAGAATGCAAAGCGGGCGCGCTGGGCTGTGTGGCGTGCAAGAAAGAGCTTTTTGCCTTGATGGAGCCGGAGATGAAGGCCTTCTCCGAACGGCGCAAACTGTTTGAAAACGACGAAGCCCTGCTGCAGAAAATCGTCGCCATCGGCAAAGACCGCGCCCGCGCCAATGCCGCCAAGACGTTGGCTACCGTAAAAAAGGTCATGAGGATTACAAGATAAGTATGCTGGCTCCCGCACCGATAAATGTTCATATCAACGTGTTTGAAGGCCCGATGGACCTGCTTTTGCACTTGATTAAAAAAGACAATTTGGACATTTGCGACATTAACATTGCGGAAATTACCAAGCAGTACTTAGATTATTTAAACGTCATGAAGGAGCTGAACCTGGAAGTGGCGGGCGAGTTTTTGGTGATGGCCAGCACGCTGATGCAGATCAAAGCCAAAACGTTGCTCCCCTCCCAGGCGCCCACCACCGAGGACGAAGGGCCCAACCCCGTCAAAGAGCTGGTGGCCAAGCTGGTGGAATATCAAAAATACAAAGAAGCCAGCAAATTTTTAGAACAAAAGTTTGAAGAAAACAAAGACAATTTTTATCGTTCCGCCCCTATTTTTGACGACGGAGAAAAAGTAATCAACCTGCAAATGTTTGATTTGCTTTCCGCCGTAAAACGCGCGTTTGAGCGGCTGGACGAACGCAAACGCATTGAACTGCTGAAGGTGGAAGAGTTCCCCATTGAAATGAAAATGGAGAAAGTGGTCAACCTGCTCAAACACCGCGAGTGGGTACTGCTGGACGATATTTTCGTCGGGGAAACCAAAAAACGCGGCATCATTACGTGTTTTATGGCGGTGCTGGAACTGATGAAAATTAAAAAGCTGATTGCCCGGCAGGATGAAAAGCTGGGCCAAATCCGGATTTATTTAAACCCGGAAAACAAAGACAAAGATTTTAAAACCTTAATGCACGGCGAAGAAAAATAACCGCCCCGGAGGATTTGACTATGCAAACCGAAGAACAACTGCCAGAAACCGAACAGGCCGCACCTGTTGCCCCGCAGGAAGTTTCTTCCGCTGCGCAAACACCCGCGCAGGCGGCGCCGGCAGACGCGTTGCAACCCTCTTTCGCCCCAGCGCAGCCCGCAGACGGCGAAACGGCGGGTGCGGAATCGGCGGCGCCGGGTCAGGCCGATGTGGCGGCGAACGCTTCCGCCCAACCGGCTGAGGCGGCTTCTTCCGAGGAGCCGTTTGAACTGGTGCCCACCAGCGAATTTAAACAGATTGTAGAAACGCTTTTGTTTATTACCGACCGCCCGCTTAAACCCAGCCGAATTGCAGACGTAATTGACGGCGTGGACGCGCGGCGCGTGCGGGAAATGATTTTGGAAATTAAAGACGATTACATCCGCCGCAACAGCGCCGTGCAGGTGGTGGAGCTGGGGGGCGGGTTTCAAATGTCCACCAAGCCCGAATACGGCCGCTGGGTGCGCCGCTTGTACAATGAAAAAATGACCACCCGCCTTTCCAACGCCGCGCTGGAAACGCTGGCGATTGTGGCTTACAAACAGCCCATTACGCGGGCGGAAATGGAAGCCATCCGCGGGGTGGACGTGGCCGGGCCGCTGGAGCGGCTGCTGGAGCGGTCGCTGGTGCGCGTGGTAGGCAAAAAAGACACGGTCGGCCGGCCGATGGTTTACGGCACGACGGATGAATTTTTAAGAATGTTCGGGCTGAACAAAATTTCCGATCTGCCCGATTTGCAGGTGTTTGCGGCAAAGTCGCTGCGCGAAAAACAGGAAGACCTGCCGTTTGGCGAGCCGCTGCCGCCGCTTGCCGAACCGGCGATTATTCCGGTGGAAGAGCTGGAAGGGGAAGAACGCCTGGAAGCGTTGGACTCGTCGGCCGATCCTTTCTTTACGCGCAACAGCTACAACAAAGGCGACTTTTTCGGACAGCAATCGCCCGAGGCGGATGCGTTCGCGGCGCCGGATGTCAATCCCGCCGGGCAAGAGCCTGCCGCCAAGCCGTCTTCTTCGGAGCCGGAAACTTCGCCCGCTTCGCCGGACGGCGCTTCCCGGCCGGAAGCGCAAACCGCCGCTTCGGAGCAAACCCAAGAGATGTCCCAGGAGGAAACCAAATGAATATCGTTTTAGCCGCCAGCGAGGCGTTCCCGTTTTGCAAAACCGGCGGATTGGCAGACGTGGTAGGCGCTTTGTGCCAGCAGTTTGCCATGCGCAAAGGCAACAAAGTGCTGTTGTTCCTGCCGCATTACCGCAGCATTGTGCGGGTGTCTTCCTTAAAAGTGGTGCCGGGCGTGTATTTGATTCCGATCGGAGACCGCATTGAACAAGTTTCGCTTTCCTATATCAACTGGGGCAATGTGCTTGTGTTTTTTGTGGGCAGCCGCAAATACTTTGACCGCCCCGAACTCTACCGCACCAAAACGGGCGAATTTGCCGATAACGACGAACGGTTTATCCTCTTCAGCCGGGCCGTGTTGGAAGGGTGCAAATTTATCGGTTTCCGCCCCGACATTATCCACTGCCACGACTGGCAGACGGGCCTGATTCCCGCGTATTTGAAGACCGTTTATAAATTGGACGCCTTCTACACCCGCACCCGCAGCTTGTACACCATTCACAACATTGCCTATCAAGGGCATTTTCCTTATTCCACATTTAAAAAAGCGGGGTTCCACCCGGTGGATTATACCCCCGAAAAATTTGAATACTACGGCGGCATCAGCTTTCTAAAAAGCGGCATCGTGTTTGCCGATAACATCAATACCGTCAGCCCCAACTACGCGCGCGAAGTGCAGAGCGACCCGGCCATGGGTTTTGGCCTGGAAGGCTTGCTGCGCTACCGCAGCAAAAATTTCTGCGGCATTGTAAACGGCATTGACACCGAAGTATGGGATCCGGAAATTGACCCGGTGCTCCCCATCGGCTACGACGCGGCGGAAGCCGTAAAGGGCAAATTGGCCGCCAAACTGGCGCTGCAGCAGCAGTGCAAACTGTCGCAGGATCCCGACAAGCCGCTTATCGGCATTGTGTCGCGCTTGGATTACCAAAAAGGGCTGGATACCGTGGTGGATTTAATCGGCCGCTTGAAAGACCGCGTGCAATTTGTGGTGCTGGGCATGGGAGACCCGATGTTGGAAAAGGCCTACCAGAGCTTGGCGCGCAACAATCCGGCGTCGGTCAGCTACAACGGCCGGTTGGACGAAGATTTGGCGCACCGCATTTATGCGGGGGCGGATATTTTTCTGATGCCTTCGCGCTTTGAGCCGTGCGGCCTCTCGCAGCTGATCGCCATGAAATACGGCACGCTGCCGGTGGTGTCTAAAGTAGGGGGGTTGGTGGATACGGTCAAAGGATACCAGCCCGGCAAGGAAGACACCGCAACCGGATTTTTTATTGAAGAATTTACCGAACACGGCATTTTGCAGGCGGTGGAAGGCGCCTTGGCGGTGTTTAACGACCGCAAACGCTGGAACCGCTTGGTGCGCAATGCCATGCGGCAGGATTTGTCGTGGGATAAATCGGCCCAACAATATCTGGAACTTTACAGAAAGACGGTTATTTAGGAGATCATATGAAAAACTTTCGCCGTTTGGCGGCTGTTCTGGCCGCGTGTTTCTTTTTAACGGGCGCGCTTGCCGCCGGAGAAGTCAAAAACGTCATTTGGATTATCGGGGACGGCATGGGCCCCGAAGCCATGGGGCTTTTTATGCAGGGGGTGCGCTACGCCGGGCTGGAGGAATATGCCGGGCGCGTATCCAACTTGGAAAAAATGATGAACAGCGGCGAATGGGGGTTGTTCTTTAACAATACGCACGATACGGTGGTAACCGATTCCGCCGCTTCGGCTACGCAAATGGCCACGGGCCGGTTTTCCCGCCCGGAGTTTATCGGCATTGATTACAACAGCCAGCCGGCCGAAACTTTTTTGGAACTGGCGCGCAAACAAGGCAAGTCCATTGGCATCATTACCGACACCTACGTGGCGGACGCCACCCCGGCCGGATTTACCGCGCACGCGCAAAACCGCAACCAAAAAATGAAAATCGCCCGGCAGCTGATTGCTTTTGCGCCGGAGGTGGTAATGGGCGGCGGCCTTAAGTATTTTACGACGGGCGAAAACAAAAAACTGCTTCGCCAAGCCAAGAAAAAAGGCTACCGCGTGGCCAAAAATAAAAAAGAGCTGGCGGCCGTCAAATCCGGCAACGTGCTGGGTCTGTTTGCGGAGGAATCGCTGCCGATGTCTTTGGAAATGGATGAATATCCCGCCATTCCCTCGCTTACCGAACAAACCCAAAAAGCCGTTGAACTGTTAAGCAAAAACGAAAACGGTTTTGTGCTGGTGGTGGAGGCCGGAAAGATTGACTGGGCCGGCCACGCCAACGACGCGGGCGCGTGGTTCCACGAAATGAAAGCGCTGGACGAGCTGTTGGGCTATGTCAACGCGTATGCCGACAAAAACGGCGAAACGCTGGTCTATTTAAACGCCGATCACGACACCGGCCTGGGCACCTTTACTTACCGCCACCTGGGCAAAGACAAAGCCATGAAGAAAACCGCCCAGGGTGAAGTGCTCTACGGCGGGGATGTGGATTACGCCTCGTTTGAAACGTTCCGCCAGTTTGACAAGCAAAAAAAGAGCCTGTACAACTTGGAAATGGAACTTAAAAAGATGCCGGCCGAAAAACTGACGCCCCAATACCTGCAAAAACGCCTTTCCGAAGCGATGGGCTTTGAGGTGGATATGACCCAATTTGAAAATTTATCCGACGTAAGCGGCCTGTTTAAACAGCTCAACGAGTCGCGCGGCATTGTGTGGGCGAGCGTAAACCATTCGTCTCTTCCCATTTTAAGCGTGGCCTACGGCCCGGACGCGGATGAATTTACCGGCGTATACCATAATACGGATATTTTGCCCCGTATGAAAAATGTGTTGGGCTGGAGCGAAAAATGACGGATAAAGATTTAAACGAAATGTTTGAAGGCAAGAAACAAGCCGCTCCCGCCGCGCCCAAACATGTCTTCCGGCTGCACCGGCGGCTGTTTTTGCTGGTGTTTGCCGTGGCGGTGCTGCTGCAGAGCGTGGTGTTTGTGGATATGCGGCTGGGCAGCTATTACCGGGAATTAAACGACAGTTTTAAAGTGATTTTAACCGTCAGCGCTCAGACGCCCAACGAAGAGCTGGAACAGATGGGCGAATCGCTGAATCAAAAAACGGATATTTTGTCCGTGCGGCTGTTCTCGCCCGAAGACGCCTTGGCGGCCGTGGAACGCCAAAACCCGCAGCTGACCGACGCGCTTCTTTTAATGGGCAAAAATAAAATGCCCGCGTACTTTGAACTGCGGTTAAACTACAAAGCCATCAACAACATCCGCCCGTTTATAGATAATTTGGCGGCGGAATATCCGGGGCTGGAGCCGCATTATAATGCCGACCACGCCCGCCTGCTGTTCTATACCGGGCTGTGCGCCAAACTGCTGAATTTGGCCGTCATCTTTGCGGTATTGTTGTTTTTGGCGTTTATGTTTTTGGTGGAGGCGTACCCGTCTAATCAGGTGCGCGCGCATTATTTTGGGGGAGCGGTGTCCGGCGTGTTGGCGGGGCTGGCGTCGTGCGCGTTTTTTGCGGTGCTGGTGTATCCCACCGGATTCTTGGCCGCCGCGGCCGCCCAGTTTACGACGCCGGGCCGGCAGCTGTTGATGTTGGCCTTCTGCGGACTGTTCGGGTGGACATTGTCAAAATGGCAAAAATTTTAAGCGTTTTTCTGGCCTTGGTGTTTTGTACTTCGCCGCTTTTCTGCGACGAAGCGGCCGACCGTAAACGCGAAATAGAAAAATTAAAAAACGAAGCCGCTCAAAAAGAGCGCGAACTGAAACGCTACCGCGAACAGGAAAAAAAGATTTCAAAAGAAATTTCCGCCCTGGAAGACAAAAAAGCCCGCGCCGAGCGGCTGAAAAATCAGGTGGAGTCGGACATTTCATATGTGGAGCAGAACCTGCTTTCCATAGAAGATAAACGCGCCGCGCTGGAGCGCAGCATGCCCATGTGGCAGGGCGTGGTGGAAGAAGAACTGCGCAACTATTATTTTACTCCTTCCTGCCCGTATTGCCCAGGCGGATACAGCCTGGAGCAGGAAATTTTTGTAGACCGTATGCTTACCCACAAGGCCGCTTTTGCCGCGGAACTGAAAAAAGAAAATACGGAAGCCAAAAAGAAAATTCATACCTTTGAAGAACGCAATAAAAAATTGCTGGCGCAAAGCAGCCAAATCAAGAAAGAACAGGCCGTCATTTCCCAGTCCTTTAATAAAAAGAAAAAAGATTTAGATGTTACCAAGCGCAAAGTGGCGGCGGTGCGCAAAGAAATTAACGAACTTAATAAATCCGCCGAAGAGTTAAACCGGCTGTTGGCTTCGTTTGAGCGCAAACGCAAAGCGGCCGACGCCAAAAAAGCGGCGGCTTCCAAGACTTCGTCCAAAAAAACGACCGGGCCGAAGATTGACGTGCCGCGCAACTCGCTGCCGTGGCCGGCGGTGGGCAAAGTACTGAGCAAATTTGGCAAAGAATACCGTTCCGACTTAAATACGTGGATTTTCCGCGACGGCATTAAAATCGCCGCCAAGGCCGGCTCGCCGGTGCGCACGGTGGCGGAAGGAAGCATTATTTATGCCGGGCCGTTCCGCTCGTACGGCAACGTGGTTATTGCCGACCACGGGAAAGGATTCTTTACCATTTACGGATTTTTGCAGCAAATCAGCGTAAGCGTGGGGGACAAACTCCCGCAGCAGGGCGTGATTGGAACCGCCGGAAAAGACACGCAGGCCTCTTCCGGCACGGGCCAGAGCGCGGTATATTTTGAAATCCGCCAAGGCACCACGGCCGTAGATCCGCTGAATTGGCTGAAATAGAAAAGAGGATATTATGAAATCAAAAAAACTGAACCGTTACGCCGTGTTTGCGGCCGTGGTATTTTTTGTGGGGACGCTGTTTCCGTATGCGTATGCGGCGGCGGACAACAGCCTAAAACAGCTGCGCACGCTAGTGGATGTGGTGGAATTTGTAAAAGAAAACTATGTGGAAACCACCGATACGGATAAATTGGTGGCGGGCGCAATTAAAGGCGTGGTAAACGAGCTGGACGATTTTTCGCAATATCTGGATCCGAAAGACTATAAAGATCTTAAAAACGATACCCGCGGCGAGTTTGGCGGGTTGGGCATGCGCCTGCAAATGGTGGACGATTTTGTAACCGTCATGTCGCCCATGCCGGGAACGCCTGCGTTTAAGGCGGGGGTCATGCCCGGCGACCGCATTTTGTTTGTGGATGACAAAGACCTCGCCGACATGAAACTGGAAGACGCGGTGGAACTGATGCGCGGCCCGGTGGGAAGCAAGGTGAAAATCACCATCAGCCGCAAAGATGAAAAAGGCAACTATAAAACCCTGCCGGATTTTAATTTTAAACGCGAAAAAATCGTGCCGGAAGTGGTCTATTACCGCATGCTGGACGGAAAAGTGGGCTACCTGTATATGGTGGATTTTTCCGGCCACAGCACCGAAGAAGTAAAAAAAGCGCTGGCGGATTTGCAAAAGCAGGGCATGCAGTCGCTGGTGTTGGACTTGCGCTTTAACCCCGGCGGCCTGCTGACGGGGGCGGTGGATATTGCCAAGCTTTTCCTCCAGCCGGATGAAATGATTGTCTACACGCAGGGCCGCAAGCCGGAGTATTACCAGGAATTTAAAACCTCCGCCAAGCCCGATTATCCCGACGTGCCGCTTGCGGTGCTGGTCAACCAAGGTTCGGCCAGCGCCAGCGAAATTGTAGCCGGCGCCTTGCAGGACAACAAGCGCGCCTTCGTGGTGGGCCAGCGCACCTTTGGCAAGGCCAGCGTGCAGCAGGTGCTGCCGCTTTCGGGCGGGGCGGGGCTGCGCTTGACGATTGCCCGTTATTATACGCCTTCCGGCCGGCTGATCCAGCGCGACTACCGCGATAAATCCAAGGCCGAAGAAGGCGGCATTTTCCCGGATGTGGAAGTAATTGTGCCGGCGGAAGAGGAAGTGAAGGTGTTTATGCAGTACAACAACATCGTCCACACGCCGGGCAAAAAAGATCCGGAGGTCAAGTTTACGGAAAAAGACCCGGTGCTGGATAAAGCCGTGGAAGTGCTGACGGGGAAACTCTCGCTGGAAGACGCCAAGGCCCAGTCCCAAAAAGCGGCCGAGGCGCGCAAAGCCGAAAAAGAGGCCAAACAAAATAAAACGAAAGACGCGGCCGCCGAAACTTCCGACGCTCCCGCCAAAACGCAAGGAGCGGAAAAATAAGTATGAAAAAAGATTTTATGATTTTGGGCATAGAGTCCACCTGCGATGAAACTTCCGCCGCGCTTTTAAAAGGCGGAAAGGAAATTGTGACCAACGTCATTTACTCGCAAATAGATGAACATAAAAAATACCACGGCGTCGTGCCCGAGCTGGCCAGCCGCGCCCATGCGGCCAAAATTGCCACGGTCATTCACGAAGCGTTGGGAGATAACCCCATTGACTGCGTCGCTTTTGCCAGCGGGCCGGGCCTGCCGGGCGGGCTGATGGTGGGGCGCGTGGCGGCGGAAACCCTTGCAAATTTTAAAAAAGTTCCTATACTAGGAATAAACCACCTGGAGGGACACATCTTTGCCTGCGATTTTGAAGGAACGGAGGTAAAGAACCGGTTGGAGTTCCCCCTGGTGGCTTTGGTCGTTTCGGGGGGACATACGGAGCTGTGGTATGTCAAAGGATACGGCGAATATAAGGTTTTGGGCAAAACGCGCGATGACGCCGCCGGCGAAGCGTTTGATAAAGTAGCCAAACTGCTGGGGCTTGCCTATCCGGGCGGGCCGCAAATTTCCAAACAGGCGCTTTCGGGCCGCCGGGATGCCATCCACTTTCCGCGCCCGCTGATGCCGGGTACGTGGGAATTTTCGTTTAGCGGCATAAAAACCGCCGTCAGCTACTATTTGCGCGACCACCAGAATTTTAATATCCCCGACGTCTGCGCCAGTTTTGAAGAAGCCATGGTGGAAACCTTGGTAACCAAAACGCTGCTGGCGGCCAAGAAGTACAAAGTGCGCCATATCGCCATCGGCGGCGGCGTGGCGGCCAACACCTTGCTGCGCGAACGCATGCAGCAACAAGCGGCGCAAGCCGGCATTACCGCCCATTTTGTGGAGCGGAAACTGTCTTCGGACAATGCCGCCATGATTGCGCTGGCCGCTTATAAAAAGTTGGAACATGCCGAAAAAACCGGCAAACCCGTTAAAAAGAATATAGATATTAATCCCAATATGAAAGTGCGCAGCTGGGATTAGACGAGGAGTTTAAATGATTTTGTGGGCTATGCCCGATTCGGGCGATAAAACCAAAGAAGTTTACGCCTCTTTTATTGAGCTCTTTAAGAAAGAAAACCCTTCCATTGACGTTACCGTCCGCGTGTTTACCCGCAACGTCCTGTGGCGGCGGATGTTTACGATTAAACACCCCACCCACGAAGAAGAAGTGCCGGATTTGGTGCAAATTCCGCACTACTGGACGGCCCTTTTGGTGCGGGAAGGCGTGGCGGAAAATCTTTCCGAGTTGGATCCGGGCCTTTCGCTGGCCAATTGCTTGGTTCCCTTAAAACCGCATTGCTACCAGCCCGGCACCAAAGACATTTATTCCTATCCGTGGTGGTTTGATTTAAGCGCGCTTCACTACCGCGCCGACCACCTGAAATTGGTTACCTCCCGGCCCGAGCATGACTTGGCCACCTGGGAAGGCCTGCTAAACATTTGCCAAGCGTTGCGCGAGCAATTTAAAGATACCCCCGGCTACTATCCCATGCAAAACAGCGACTGGAGAGGATCCCTCTCGGTGCGCAATGCCCTGCCGTGTATTTGGGGCCGCGGGGGGGATTTGCTCTCGCCCGATTTAAGCAGCACTTTGGTGGGCACCAAAGCGTTTAAAGAAGGCATCCGCGATTACGTCAATTTAGCCTTAAAAAATTATATGCCCATCCTGCGCGAGCGCGGCTCGCTGGGGACGATTGTTTCCGGCAAAGCCAGCATGATGATTTCCCGCAAGCAGGGCGTCAGCACGTTTAACGCCCGCAAAGGCATCCGCGTGCGCACGCTTCCGGTGCCTACCACGGGCACTACCTATTATTCGTACCTGGCGGGGATGAATTTGTTTGTTAATAAACTCTCCCAAGAAAAGAAAAACGCGCTTAAGTTTATTAAGTTCTGCGCCCGGCCGGAAAATCAGCTCCGCTACGCCGCCATGATCGACGCCTTCCCGGCGTTTGAAGACGCGTTTGAGCAATTTATTTTTTCTTCTTCCCAGCGTCTGCAAACCTACAGCAACATCCTGGCCTCGGCCCGCACCCTGCCCAATATCACGGTAACGGGTACGATTATGGAAATTTTAAAACGCATCCTGGCCGTATGCGCAACGCAGATTGTGGAAGAACGCTTTACGCAGGCGTCGCTGGATCGGGAACTGGATCTGGCCGCCAAAGAAATAGAATACCTGCTTTCCATTTATCAGGGGTAGCCCTATGTTTGATAAAAAATCGTATACACTTTATAAATTTCACAAACAGTTGAACCAATCCTTTCAAAACAAACGCGAACTGTTGGAATGTGCCTTGCCGGCTTTGCGCAATTTGTTTAAACTGGACAGAGTATACTTTTTTGACTGGCAGCAGGAGCGGGCGCTTTTGTCGCTTAAAATGATGTGTAAAAAAGAGTACTGCATGGATATGCAGGAAGATATTTCCGTTTTAAACGAGCCGGTTTTTCTAAAGCAGCTGCTGCAAAACGGAATTGCGGAATCGACCGACCTAAGTTACCCGGCCATTTATGTATTAGTCAAGTGGGAGCGGCCCAGCGTGGAGCTCAAATCGGGCGAAGTCCATAATTTCATGCAGGAAAAAGTAGGCGTGCTGCGCTTGGAACGCTTCCGCAAAAACCGGGTGTTTTCGGAACAGGAAAAAGAACTGATTAAAGCCTTGGGGGAAGAAATCTCCCACAACCTGCGCAATACGGAAATAGACCAGGCCAAAAACCAACGGCTAAATATCTCCACGGCGCTGAACGATCTGTCCACCATTTTTGCCTCCTCTCTGCGGTTAAACGACGGCTTGGAGCTGATTTTAAAAGGCGTTCAAAAATACTTCCGTTTTGACCGCGTCCGCCTGTATTTAACGGATTCGGAAGGAAGCAAAATTAAGTCCGTCCTGGGGGTGGATATTTCCGGCAAAGTAACCCAGCAAGATGGCAAAACCCTGCCTGCCGGCGAAGAAAACCTGCTAAAAGAAGTGTTTGATTCCATGGCCACCTACCGCGCCAACCGAAGCGTCATTTACATTCCGCTTAAAGTGCAGCGCAATAAAGTGGGCTTTTTGGCGTTTGACAACATTTTGTCGCGCCGGCGCATCGGGTATATGGATTTTATTTCCCTGCAGCAGTTCGCTTCGCAAATGGCGCTTTCTATTGACAATGCCCGCTTGTTTGAACGCGTGCAGGAGCTTTCCAACTACGACGAACTGACCAAACTGCCCGTGCGGCGCTATTTCAACGAAAAATTTGCCGAAGAAATTTACCGCTCCAAACGTTTTGATTTAACGATGTCCCTCATTATTATGGATATAGACTGGTTTAAACAAATCAACGACGGCTACGGCCACCAAATTGGGGACTGGGCCTTAAAAGAAGTCAGCCGCGTGATCCGCACCAGTCTGCGCCAGACCGACGTGCCCTGCCGCTTTGGCGGGGACGAAATGGTAATTATGTTGCCGCGCACCAACGGCGAGGAAGCCAAAATTATCGCCAAACGCCTCAAAGACCGTATCGGCGCCATTACCCTGCCGGAGCGGTATACCGAAGGCAAAGAAGTACACCTGAGCATCAGCCAAGGGATTTCTTCTTTTCCTTTTGACGGCCAAACGCCGGACGTACTGCTGGAAAAAGCCGATAAAGCGTTGTACGTGGTGAAACAAAACGGACGCGGCAGTTTTGCCGTGTACCGCGAGGTGGCCGACCAAGTCGTTTCTTGATTTTCCAACGAACACAAGATTGTCTGCCTGTTTTAACGGGGAGATGGTTGACATTTGCCCCAAAAGTTGCGAGAATTTAAGAGTATATTGTGTCGGCGTCTGTTTAGAAAAAAACAGCCGCCTGTTTGTGTATGTTAAAAAATAAAACGATTTGAAAATAAATTTTATGGGGGCGTGCCTTCCATAGGGAAATTCATATTATGAAAAACATGAAACATTTTATTTTGGCTTTATTGGGTAAAGCGGCGGTTTGTGCGGCGTTGGCGACAGTGTCGGCCGCTCCTCTGTTTGCGCAAACGGCGGAAGTCCGTTCCGCGGGCGTGTATTATAAGAATAATGCGTTGGGAACGGATCAGGTTTACTGCAATTGGGGAAATAGCGTCGTCTCCGGCAATAACGACGTCAGTTTTACCACTAAAGTCAGCCCTTCCAGCAACGCCAATAAAAACGATCCGTGGGTCAGCTCGGCGTTAATCGAGTACGATCAGCCCTATCCCTCTCCTAATGTAAATAACAATTATCCGAACCATTGTTTGGCTTTGTGTATGGATGTGTACTGCACCAACAAACCCATGGCGCAGAGTACGTATTCCATCGCGTTTCCGCTGCAGCAAGTTAAATTTGACATTGTAAAATACTATAACGGCAAAAACGTAGAAAACCCGGAAGAAACGCCGGCCGTGCGCACGATTGATTTATACCCGGATACCGAAAGCGATTCCGCCATTTGCGGTTCGTATCATTGCCCGGGCGGCCCGACGGAAGGTTTAACTTGCCCTTCACCCAAATATGAATTGGTAAACGGCACTTGTTATAATTTTGGAACGACGCAGTCAGTCTCCATTTCCAATTGTCAATTGGGAAGCAAAGATAATAATGGCAATTACGCCAACTGCCCGAATGATACGTGCCCCTATGTGATTTTTAACAATGACGGTACCCGCTCCAACCAACCGATTACCTTTTGTGCGGCGTGGGACGGGTCGTATGAAATTGCGGGCGAATTCGGCAAATCCAACGGGGACTTTGCCTTCCGCTCCACCGTTTCTACGGATTTCCCCGGCGACAATATCATCACGGACAAGATTGAATTCAGCTCTACGATTGCCTACCCGGGCATGAACCAAATTCCGATGCAGGTGGACGTGACGAACGTGCACACGGTGCGCAGCACGCCTACGGTGGTGGGGAACATCACGGCGGTATCTGCCCAGCCGTACACGTTTGCGTATCGGCTGAGTAAAGATGCGGACGTGCGTGTAGCCATTTTTGATGCGTCCAACGGGGATGATATTGCGTATGGCCAAACCTCGAATAACAACAACCTGGCGCCGACGCAGTTAGTCCGCACGTTAGTGGACTGGCAGCCGCGCATCGGGGAAGGCATGAAAGGGGTGGACAAAGACACCCAGATTACGGAATTTGACTCGTGGGACGGCCGCGACGATAACGGGTTGTTGCTGCCCGCGGGCAATTACATTGTAGCGATCCAAGCCAAAGCGCAGGATGAATGGCCCGGGGTAGACTTTTCGCGCGCGGTTACGCGCCAGATGTCGTTGGATCCGTTGAAACTGACGGATATCGTGGCGACGGGGC